>NZ_SPQM01000070.1 GCF_004570345.1 Blastococcus sp. CT_GayMR20
GCTGCTCGGGGGCGAACCCGGAGAGCACCTCGGCCGACTGGCCGGCGGTGAGGTGGGCCAGGACCAGCGCGATGATCTGGGCGTGCTCGTCCTTGAGGAACGTGACGAGCTGCCGGACGTCGGCATTCCGTAGCGAGGAGAAGGGGACGTCGTGGTAGGCGGCGTTCACTCGCGCGAGCAAGGCATCGGCCTTGTCCTCGCCCAGACCCGCGGCGAGGATCTCGCGGGCGAAGTCGACGCCGCCGCGGCCGATGAAGTGCTGCGCGGTCATCAGGCCGTGGAACTCGTTCATGACGATGTCCACGTCCTCGGCCTCCACCGCGCGCAGGCGCATCAGCTCCCGGGTGATCGACTCGACCTCGCGCGGTCGGAGCTTCGACAGCAGGGCACCGGCCTCATCCTTCGTCAGCTGTGCCACGAAGATGGCTGCCTTCCTGAGACCGCTGGTGTCGGCCCTTCCCCGCAGTGGATGGTCGGGCGCTTCGACCGGTGGCGGTGGAACGACCTCCGTCACGTCACGCACGAACGGTGCCGGTCTCGGCGTGACGTACGGGTGGCAGACCGGCCAGCAAGTATTCGACGAGCCGGTCGAGATCGACGTGAGCCCGTGCGTCCTTCGCCCTGAGCCGGTTCAGGGCAAGGCCTCGGAGGATCCAATTCAGCGTCTGCACGTCAGGCGCCGGTAGCTCCCGGCCGCACGTCCGTGCCAGCACCGCCCCAACCGCCTGGGCGAGCGGCCGGTCGAAGGAATCGTGCACCGCGTCCCGCAGCTTGCCGTCCCACTCCGCGGCACTGAGAAGTCCGGCAATGACCTTGTCTTCGAACCGGCGGCCGCCGAGCCACGGCCTGAGAAGGCTCTCGAGGTCACCACGGAGCGACCCGGTCGGCTCGGGCACGTCGAAGAGGCGCACGTGCTGGAGAGCGATCACGACCAGGTCGTCCAGGTCGTCCGCCTCGAGCAGGGCCCCGGCGGAGCCGGCCCGCTCTCGGACTGCTTCCAGTGTGAGCCGTTCATAGCCGGAGTCCGCGAGAACACCCAGGACCGCCTGCAGCAAGGTCCGACAGGCCGGTGACTCCCACGTGACGTGCCCCACCATGCTCGTGTCCCCGTCGTTCGCCCACTGAGTCGCCGAGCGCGTGGTCGGCACTACACAACGTAAGCGAACGATGACGGAACGCAGGGGTTCCGCCTGGCTCCTCGTCTCCCGGCGCCTATGGTCGGGTCATGACGGCGGGACCGCGGAGCCAGGACGACAGGGTGAAGGGATGTCAGCGCGAAGACGCCATGGTGCGTCAGCGGCGGGGCGATCGCTGCGGTGATCGGAGACGTGCGCTGGATCCGGCCAAGGACGAGGCAATCACCGCCGCCGTCGTGCAGGTCCTTGCTGAGGTGGGTTACACCGGGTTCACGATGGACGAGGTCGCCATGGCAGCCGGTGTGGGGAAGGCGGCCATCTATCGTCGATGGTCAAGCAAGGCCGAGCTGCTGATCGAGTACATCGACCAGAAGAGTTTGCTGGCGTTGGCGGTGGAGGACACCGGCTCGCTTCGAGGCGACCTCATCTGCCTCATGACATCGGTGGCTGCGCATCTGAGCGGCCCCGCGGGACGAGCGAATCGCGCACTCATCGGGGTCGTGCACGACGACCCAGCGGTGTTCGAGGCATATCGGCGCGGCCCGCTCGATCGCTGGGCTGCCGCCTTCCGCGACGTGTTCGAGCGTGCTGTGGAGCGCGGTGAGATGTCGCCGGAAGCCGGCACCTCTCTTGTCGCTGAAGCAGGGCCCGGCATCGTCATCCAGCGATGGCTGATCACCGGTCAACCACTGGACGCCGACATGGCCGTCGACGTGGTCGACCGCGTGATGCTGCCACTGCTCCGCAGGCCTGAGGGGACCTAGTCCTTCGATCGCAGCGCCGGAGGATCGCAGCGCCGGACAAGGGGCCTTCGACTCCGGCGTCCACGTGGATCTGCCGGATCAGCCACGACGAGGGATCGCCCGAACGGGCCGACGGCACGGCAACCGGCATGAACTCGTGTGCGCGACGCGTCACCGATCTGCGACCCTCCCGGCGATCGTGATCCATGGGCGGGAGGTGAGACCCCATGAACGCAGTGTCCGCAGCGGGTGCTCCCCTGCCGTGCACGATCGCGCGACCGAGGTAGTCGCCACCGGGAGCGCTCCGCCAGGCAATTCCGAGAGGCGACTCCCATGACCAGAACACCTCCTCCACCTCAGCACCTCACGTCGACGACAGCCTCCGACCGGCCGGGCTCGAACCAGGATCAGCCCCGGATCGACGCCACGATGCGGCCGCCCGCCGCCGACGAACGGGCCCTTGTCCTGGGCGGTGGCGGATCGACCGGCAACGCCTGGTTCATCGGCGTCGTCGCCGGCCTGTTCGACGCCGGACTGGACGTGACCGACGCCGATGTGCTCATCGGGACGTCGGCCGGATCGACCGCCGCGGCCCAGATCACCAGCGCGCCCCCGACCGAACTGTTCGCCGCCATCCTTGCCGCTGCGCCTCCGCGACGAACCGGTCCCGTGAGACCGGACGGCGGACCCTCCTGGTCGACACAGTGGCGCGCCACCGTCGCCGCCCGGCGGCCCTCCCTACAGAATCGGCGACAACCGGTACATCGACGGCGGGTACCGGTCCGTCGAGAATGCCGACCTGGCAGCCGGATACGGGCAGGTGCTCGTGCTGTCACCACTGGGCGGCGCATCGCGGCATCCCCGGGAGTGGGGCACCCATCTGGCTGCGCTGGTCGACCAACTGCGGGCAGGCGGCAGCAGAGTCGAAACGGTCTTCCCGGATCGCGACTTCGGGCACCTGTTCGGCGCCCGTGCGATGGATCTGTCGCTGCGTCCGCCCGCAGCGCGGGCCGGCTACGGCCAAGGCAGAGCGCTCGCCGGACAGTTCACCGGATTCTGGTGCTGACGCTGGACTCTGCCGACTCGTCACACGGCAGTGCAGCGGACCACGTTCGACGCTGCGCGGCGGGGCCGCTGCCCCGGGAGGTGTCGACGCCCGTCCGCGTCGCGTCGTGGAATGGTAGGGAAAGCGTGTGCCGATCCTCCCGAAAGAGCGCGATCCCCGGCTGATCACGATCCGTCGGGGCGGCACCCTGACCGACGAGGACCACCGGCTGCTGGCCGACTGGGCCCTCGTGTGCGCGGAGCACGTGCTGCCCATGTTCGAGGAGCGGCAACCCGGTGACAGCCGGCCCCGCGACGTCATCGAGATCGGTCGGGCGTGGATCCGCGGCGAGCTGCGGATGACCGACGCGCACAACGCGGCTTTCCAGGCGAATGCCGCCGCACGGGGGATGCCCGATCCGGCGAAGTTCGCCGCGCTGTCAGCGGGCCAGGCGGTCGCGGTGGCGCACGTCGCCGCCCACGACCTGGGGGCTGCTGCGTACGCCATCAGGGCCGCCGGGGCGAACGTCCCGGCCGACGCCGCTGCGCACGCCCGCGCCGAGGAGCGGGACTGGCAGCGGGAGCGTCTCCCTCCCGCGGTCCGGGAGCTCGTCCTCGACGATCAACGGCGCCGGAGCGCCATCTGCTGGCACGTCTTCGACGACTGAGCCCTCTGCTCAGGCGACTGGCCCTCGGGGGACCGCGCCGAAGACCTTGGCCTCGTGGCGGTCGAAGCGGCGGGCCATCCAGCGCCCGAAGGCGAGGAGGAGGGCGTTGGTGCCCGGCATCCGGCGGGCGGCTTCCGGGGCCAGCCCGGACATCACCCACCCGAGGACGGCGGGGACCTCGCGGGGCGTGTAGTCCTTCGCGAAGACCTCGCGGTCGAGCCTGTCCCAGTCCTCCTGCGTCAGGTGCTTCTGGACCAGCGCCATGCCGTCCCGCTCCTCGTGGGCCAGGTGTGCGCAGAGGCCGTCACGCAGCTGCGCGGTCGTCACCGCCAACCGGTCCCGCGTCGCCTCCTCCCCGGTGCCCCCGGCCAGTTCCGTGAGGTCGGCGGTGGCCGAGGCGAGGAGCGGGTCGATCCCGGCGTGCTCGCCCTCGAGGGCATCCAGGACGACCGTGTCGGCTCCGCGCTCGGCGAGGAGGGGCCACATCGCGACGTCCTCGCCGCGGTGGTGCTTGTGCAGGACGCTCCCGAAGAAGCCGAAGCGACGGGCGATGGCCGCCCACCGCTGGCGGTCGGCGACGGGCACGGTCGGGACGACGTCGGCGAACGCGTGCAGATCCCTGCGGAAGGCTCGGTGCATGAGGTACATCGGCGCGATGTCGACGGGTCCCTCGGGCGCCGCGGCCTGGCCGGGCAGCATCAGCTGCGGAACGGATCCGCGAGCGGTGGCGGTCATGGCCGGCCCTTTCGGATGAAGTTGAGCTCCAACGAATGGCGGGAGGCTAGAGTCAACGTGTGACCGCTGGCAAGAGGGTGTACCGCTCCCCGTTGCGGGAGGAGCAGGCGCGGCAGACGCGCGTCGCCGTCCTCGAGGCGGCGGGGGAGTGCTTCCTCGACCGGGGATACGCCGCGACGACCATGCGCGACATCGCGGACGCGGCCGGCGTCTCGGTCCAGACGGTCTTCGGCCAGGGCTCCAAGGCGTCGCTGCTGCTCGCCTGCGTCGACCGCGCGGTGGTGGGCGACGACGAGGCGGTGGCCCTCGCCGCTCGCGAGCCGTTCGTCCGGTTCGTCGAGGCGACCGATCCGGCGGGCAAGCTGGCCGCGCTCGCCGACATGGCCCGTCGGTACATCCCTCAGGCGATACCCACGATCGGTGACTTCGCCCGTGCTGCGGCCGTCGACCGGGAGATCGCTGCGGCGTGGGAGGAGTACGAGCAGCGTCGGCGGCGGGACGCACGGGCCCTGATCGGGTCGCTGGGGCCCTGGCTCCGGACCGGCATGGACGTCGAGACCGCGACGGACGTCTTCTGGGGACTCTTCTCCAACGCACCCGTCGAGGCACTGATGGGCCGACGGGGCTGGAGCCTCGAGCGGTATGTCGACTTCGTCGTCGACTCGGTGGAGCGGCTCCTGCTCGACGGCTGACCCCGGGGCGGCTTCAGTGGCGGGCATGACTCCCGAGGAGCACTTCGCCGGCCAACCGGTGGCGCTGGCGGTCCTCGGTGCGGTGTCCGGCGTCATCGACGACGTGGGAGGTGCCCAGATCCGGACGACGACGAGCCAGGTCGCCTTCCGCCGCGGTCGGGGCTTCGCCTACCTGTGGCTGCCCGGGCGGTACGTGGCGAAGCCGGCCGCGGACGTCGTCCTCTCGGTCGTCCTGGGCCGGCGAGACGAGTCCCCGCGCTGGAAGGAGGTCGTGCATCCCTCGCCGAACCAGTGGATGCACCACCTCGAGGTGACCGACCCGGCGCAGATCGACGCGGAGGTCGTGGGCTGGCTGCGCGAGGCCGCTGAGCGAGCCTCCTGAGGCACGCGATCGTGACCGGAGCCGTCCCGGCTCGTTGCTCAGTGCCGATGGTCGCCGCTTCCCGGAAGGGGATGCCATGTTCCCGGCACGCCGCCTGCTGCTCCTCCCGCTCGTCCCGCTGCTCGTCGCCGGGTGGGTCACGCCGGCCTCGGCGACGCCGAGCGGGCCCTGCGCGAACGCCGAGGCCATCCAGGTGCCCGGCGCCGAACTACAGCGCGTGGAGTGCCACGACGACCTGTCGGCCGCCACGCTCGCCGCGAAGGGCCGCAGCGACATCAGCGACTGGGCCGGGCTGCACTCCAAGCAGACGGTGAACCCGCCCGCCGGCGCAGGCATCCAGATCGACGGCTACTTCCCGGACGACTCGACGACCAACACGACCTACGGCTGGAACCACGACGCGCAGTTCGTGATCCGACTGCCCGAGAACTGGAACGGGCAGCTGGTCATCACCGGCGCACCGGGAGTGCGGAAGCAGTACGCCCCCGACTACATCCTCAGCGACTGGATGCTCTCGCAGGGCTACGCCTACGCCTCGACCGACAAGGGCAACACCGGCACCTCCTTCTACGAGAACGGGTCGCGCTCGGCGCCCGGCCAGGCGGTCCGGGAATGGCACGACCGCGTCGCCGAGCTGACCGTCGCGGCCAAGCAGGTGGTGGCCCAGCGCTACGGCGCGAAGCCCGACCGCACGTGGATGACCGGCATCTCCAACGGCGGCTACCTGACGCGCTGGCAGCTGGAGAACAACCCCAGGCTCTTCGACGGCGGCGTCGACTGGGAAGGGACGCTGATGACCGCCGACGGCCCCAACCTGTTCACGTACCTGCCGACGGCGCTGCGCGAGTACCCGCAGGCCATGGTCGATCCCGCTGCCCGCCAGCGGATGTACGACGTCGGTTTCGAGCCGGGGTCAGAGATCCTCTGGGCCGACCACTACGCCGTCTACTGGGACCTCACGCAGCGCAGCTACCGTGAGGCGTTCGACCCGGGCTACGACGGCGCGACGAAGGCGGGGACGCCGTTCTGCCGGACCGGGACCGCGCCCGGCACGCCGACCGCCTGCGACGCCGAGTACGACTACGCGTCCCGCCCGCAGGAGGTGAAGGACGCCGTCGCGTCGGTGAGCCTCACCGGCAACATCCGCAAACCGATGATCACCCTGCACGGCAACCTGGACGCACTCCTGCCGATCGGCGCCGACTCCGACGTCTACACCGCGATGGTCGGCGACGCGGGCCGCGGCGGGATGCACCGCTACTACACGATCGAGGGCGGTAACCACGTCGACGACCGGGCCGACCTCTTCCCGTCCCACATCCGCCCGATCCTTCCCTGCTACCGCGAGGCGTTCCAGCGCCTGACCTCGTGGGTGACCGACGGCCAGGCGCCGCCGGCCAGCCAGACGGTGGCCCGCCGGCCCTCCGGTGACGAGGCGAACACCTGCCCGCAGCTCGCGGCGACGTCGGACGGAGGGCCGGGGAACGGCGGCGGGCACGGCCACGGGGGCAGCTGACGGACGGGCGGACGTCCGCGGCCTTGTGACCGCGGTCCGACGGGTGCAGCATCGGCCCGGTCGGGGATCGCCGACCGAGGGAGCGTCCGTGCAGCGACGACCAGCAGAGCCCTCCGGGGACTACGAGTACGACCTCGTGCACGAGCCGTTCGTCGATCGGCAGCGGCCGCCGTCGCAACCGCACCCTGAGCACCCGTCCCCGGCGCCGGCTCGCCGCCCGGCGGAGCTGGACGGCGACATGAGCTACGACGAGGCGCACGACTTCTGAGCGGGTCGTCCGGTTCCGCGACGCCGCCGATCGGGTGCGGGGTGGGGCTGGCCGGGGTAGGCCGACGGGCATGGGAACCCACGGCGTCGGACGACTGCCTCCGAGGACGTCGGGACTGCTCTTCGGACTCGGGCTCGGCGGCTTCGTCGACGGGATCGTCCTGCACCAGATCCTGCAGTGGCACCACATGGTGAGCGCGGAGACTGCGCCCACGACGCTCGCGGGGCTGGAGACGAACACCCTGGCCGACGGCTTCTTCCACCTCGCCACGTGGGTGTGCGTCCTCGCCGCGTCGATCACCTCGATCACCGCATGGCGGCAGGGGAGGCTGGCGCCGAGCTACAGCTTCCACTTCGGGCTCGTGCTGGCCGGCTGGGGGATCTTCAACCTCGTCGAGGGCGTGATCGACCACCAGCTGCTCGGCGTCCACCACGTCCGGGACGACCTCGGCGGGCCCCTGAGCTGGGACCTGGGCTTCCTCGCCTCCGGCGTCCTCCTCGTCGGCGGTGGACTCCTGCTCCACCGCCGCGGGGTCCGGCAAGTGCGTCCCCGGGCAACGCGCGCGGCACGTTCGACGGGGCCTTGATCGGCGTCGCCCGGACGGGCAGGCTGTGAGGCAGACCACAGCCGAGCTACCGCGAGGAGGCCGCCGTGGAAGCCCATGTCGGCGATCGGATCGTCGTCCACTCCACTCACCAGGGAGAAGCGGACCGGGTGGGTGAGGTCCTGGAGTGCCACGAGCCGGACGGCGGGCCGCCCTACAGGGTCCGGTGGGAGCCCGATGGGCACACCGGGCTCTTCTACCCGGCCGGGACGGCGGCCGTGGTCCATCACACCGGCCCCTCGCACTGAGGGGCCGGACTCATGGCCAAGGACACCGCGACGGCGCCGGCACCCCGTCCGCCCGGGAAAGTGCGCAACGTGGCCCTCGTGGGCCACGCGGGAGCGGGGAAGACGACCCTTGCCGAGGCCCTCCTCGTCGCGACCAGCGCGCTGCCGCGGGCCGGTCGCGTCGAGGACGGCACGACCGCCCTCGACACCGAGGAGGTGGAGATCCGCCAGCAGCGCTCGGTGTCCCTGGGGGTGGCGACGGTCGAGCACGCGGGGCATCGGCTCACGCTGCTGGACACCCCGGGCTCGCCCGACTTCGTCGGCGAGCTGCGGGCGGGACTGAGGGCGGCGGATGCCGCCCTCTTCGTCGTCTCGGCCGTCAACGGCGTCGACGCGACGACGGTGCAGCTCTGGGGGGAGTGCGCCGCGGTCGGCATGCCACGGGCCGTCGTCATCACCCAGCTCGACCGGGCCCGGGCCGACGTCGAGGATGCCGTCCGGCTGTGCCAGATGCTGCTGGGGGAGGGGGTCTACCCGGTCCACCTCGTCGACCGGGGTGCGGACGGCTCGGTCGCCGGCCTGGTCTCGCTGCTCGACCCCGACGTCCAGGCGCCGGACGCCGACCGGCTCCGCTCCGAGCTCATCGAGGGGATCATCGGCGAGAGCGAGGACGAGGCCCTGATGGAGCGGTACCTGGCCGGCGACAAGCTGGTCCAGGACGACCTCATCGCCGACCTGGAGACCGCCGTCGCCCGCGGCCACTTCCACCCGGTGCTCTGCGCCGCCCCCCTCCAGGGGATCGGCGTCGACGCGCTGCTCGAGCTGCTGATCTCGGCTTTCCCGTGCCCGATGGAGCACGGCTGCCCGCCGGTCACCCGGCCAGACGGCGGCCCGACGGCGGCCGTCTCGTGCGATCCGGACGGGCCGCTGGTCGCCGAGGTGGTGAAGACGACGACCGACCCCTACCTCGGCCGTGTCTCCCTGGTGCGCGTCTTCTCCGGCACCCTCCGACCGGACGTGCCCATCCACGTCTCGGGCCACGGGATGACCGACCGCGGCCACCCCGACCACGACGTCGACGAGCGGGTCGGCGCGATCTCCTCACCCCTCGGCGCGAACCTGCGGACGGTGGCCGCCTGCCCGGCCGGGGACATCTGTGCCGTCGCCCGCCTGGCCAGCGCGGAGACCGGGGACACGCTCTCCTCGCCGGAGGACCCGCGGCTCGTGCCGCCCTGGGACCTGCCCACCCCGCAGCTGCCCGTCGCCGTGGAGGCCGCCTCCCGCGCCGACGAGGACCGGCTGGCCACGGCGCTCGCCCGGCTGGTGGCCGAGGGCCCGACCGTCCGCCTCGAGCGGCGCCCGGACACCGGCCAGCTGCTGCTCTGGTGCGTGGGGGAGGCGCACGCCGAGGTCCTCCTCGAGCGGCTCCGCACCCGGCACGGCGTCGCCGTGAGCACCGTTCCGGTGCGCGTGCCGATGGTCGAGACGCTGGCCGGTCCGGCGAAGGTGACCGGACGGCACGTCAAGCAGTCCGGCGGGCACGGCCAGTACGCCGTCGTGGTCGTCGAGGCCGAACCCGCCCCACCCGGCTCGGGGGTCGTCTTCGAGCAGCGGATCGTCGGGGGCACGGTGCCCAGCCAGTTCCACGGCAGCGTGGAGAAGGGCATCCGCGCGCAGGCCGAGCGGGGCCTCAGCGGCGACCGGCCGCTCGTCGACCTCCGCGTCACGCTGGTCGACGGCAAGTCGCACTCGGTGGACTCCTCCGACGCCGCGTTCCAGGCAGCCGGAGCACTGGCGCTGCGCGAGGTCGCGGCCGCCGCGGGCACCCGGATCCTGGAGCCGTGGTGCGAGGTCGACGTCGTGGTCCCCGGTGAGTACGTCGGTGCGGTGATGAGCGACCTCTCCGCCCGCAGGGCGCGGGTCACCGGCAGCGAGGCCGACCCGGTCCGCGACCGGACGACGGTCCGTGCGGAGGTGCCCGAGGTGGAGCTCCTCAGCTATCCCGGCGTCCTGCGGTCGGTCACCCACGGCACCGGCAGCTTCTCCCGACGGCCGCTGGGCTACGAGCCGGCCCCGGCCAACCTGGCGGTCCCGGCATGAGCGCGGCAACGCCGCTGGTCGCACGCATCCGGTGCGCCGCCTTCCGGGCGGCCCCGTCCCGAGGCTCGCCGCGAGCGTGCGAGTGGTGAGGAGCTCAGGGTCCTTCGTCTAGCCTCGGGGGCGGTGTACAGGGGGCTGGAGGAGCAGTGACGTCGTCGAACGGGTCGTCGGCGGCTGTCCCGATCCCGTCCACGGGCCCGGAGCTCCCCGGCGGATCCCCACCGGTGGTCGACCGCGAGGACCTGCCCGACCGCGTGTGGACCTGGCCGAACGCGCTCTCCGCCCTCCGGCTGCTCGGTGTCCCGCTCTTCCTCTGGCTGCTGCTCGGACCGGAGGCCGACGGCTGGGCAGTCGCCGTCCTCATGGTCTCGGGCTTCACCGACTGGCTGGACGGGAAGCTGGCCCGGTGGCTGGACCAGAGCAGCCGGCTCGGCGCCCTGCTCGACCCGGCCGCCGACCGGCTCTACATCGTCAGCACGCTCGTCGCACTGGCCCTCCGGGAGATCGTCCCGGTGTGGATCGTCGCGCTCCTGGTGGGCCGCGAGGTGGTCCTCGGCGTGGCCCTCCTGGTCCTGCGCCGCTACGGCTATCCGCCGTTGCAGGTGCACTACCTGGGCAAGGCGGCGACGTTGCTGCTGCTGTACGCATTCCCGGGGCTGCTGCTCGCCGACGGCGAGGGCTGGCTGGCCGAGCTCTGCGAGCCGATCGCCTGGGCCCTCACCATCTGGGGTACCGCCCTCTACGTGCTCGCCGGGCTCTTCTACCTGATCCAGGTCGCCGGCATCGTGCGCGCCGAGCGGGCCGCCCGGACGGCCCCGTGACCGCTCCCCAGCGGGGCGGCGGGCCCCGCTCCATGGGTGCCTCCCTCCTCGACGCCGTCCTCGCCGAGACGCTCGACCCGGCCTACCGGCAGGCCGCGGAGGCGAAGGCCGCCCGCGGCGGGCCCGCGCGTCCACGCTGGCGCGGGCGCACCCTCGTGGCCCTGACGATGGCCGTGGCCGGGGTGCTGGCCGCCGTCACCTACGACCAGGCCGCCGCCAGCGCGCAGGGGCGGCAGGAGGTGCGCGCGGCTCTGATCGCGGACATCCAGCGCGAGTCGGACGTCACCGACGAGCTGGCGACGCAGCTCGAGGAGCTGCGCGCGGAGGTGACCACCACCCGGGACGACGTGCTGGCTGCGAGCGCCGTCGGCCAGCAGGCGCTCGACGACCTGGCGCTCGCCGAGCAGGGCGCCGGCGCCGTGCCGGTCACCGGCCCCGGTCTGCTCGTGACCCTCGCCAACGCCGACCCGACGGCGGACGGCGACCCGGTCGGTGGCGACACCGAGGAGGACCCGCGGGGCCGCGTCCGTGACGGCGACCTGCAGCTCGTGGTGAACGCGCTGTGGGCGGCCGGCGCCGAGGCGATCAGCATCAACGGCCAGCGCCTGGGGCCGACCACCGCCATCCGCTTCGCCGGGGAGGCGGTCCTCGTCGACTTCCGGCCGGTCACCAATCCCTACGAGATCAGCGCCATCGGCGATCCGGACACCCTGTCCGCCAGGTTCCTCGCCAGTCCGGAGGTGGGCGAGCTCGCCGACATCTCGCAGTTGTTCGACCTGCGCTTCGACTTCGCCCGGGAGGACGAGCTGAGCCTGCCGGCCGCCAACACTCCCGAGCTCCGCATCGCCCAACCGGAGGCTGACTCGTGATCCCCATCCTCGGACTCGCGGCCGGGGTGCTTCTTGGCCTCTTCTTCGATCCGACCGTCCCGCTGTGGCTGCAGCCCTACCTGCCGATCGCCGTCGTCGCCGCGCTCGACGCCGTATTCGGGGGCTTCCGCGCCCGGCTCGACGGCATCTTCGACGCGAAGGTCTTCGTCATCTCCTTCGTGTCCAACGTGGTGGTGGCCGGGCTCATCGTCTTCCTGGGTGACCAGCTCGGCGTGGGCGCGCAGCTGTCCACCGCGGTCGTCGTCGTCCTCGGCATCCGCATCTTCGGCAACGCCGCCGCCATCCGGCGGCACGTGTTCCGCGCATGAGCGAGGAGCGGCCCGGTTCCGCCGTCCCCGACGGGCCGGAGGACGACGTGGTGGTGCCCCACCCGTCCGGCCCCGGGCCGGCCGGGGAACCGGCCCCTCCGGCCCGCGGGCGCGTCGGGAGGGATCCGCTCGCGTCGGCGCTGATCGGCGTCCTGACCCTGATCCTGGGGTTCGCCATCGCGGTGCAGGTGCGGATCGTCAGGACGAGGCCGGGGCCTGCCGCGGCGACCGTGCCGGTGAGGATCCCGATGTCCTGGGCCCGGTTCCGGGCGTCCTCCAGGGCGGAGGACGTCTGCCCGTCGGAGTTGACGAGCTCCTGGAGCGCGCCGCGCTGGTCGGCGATCTGCACGCGCAGTCGGTTCTCGCGCGCGCTCAGCTCGTCGAGGATGCGGACGAGGTCCTCCTCGCGGGCACCGGCCAGCAGCTCCTCGTCGCCGACGCTCCGCACCTGCACCGCGATGGCGAACCCCAGGATCAGGGTCAGGACGCCGATCAGCGCCGACGCGAGCGGATCCCTCCCGACGCGCCCGCGGGCCGGAGGGGCCGGTTCCCCGGCCGGCCCGGGGCCGGACGGGTGGGGCACCACCACGTCGTCCTCCGGCCCGTCGGGGACGGCGGAACCGGGCCGCTCCTCGCTCATGCGCGGAACACGTGCCGCCGGATGGCGGCGGCGTTGCCGAAGATGCGGATGCCGAGGACGACGACGACCGCGGTGGACAGCTGCGCGCCCACGCCGAGCTGGTCACCCAGGAAGACGATGAGCCCGGCCACCACCACGTTGGACACGAAGGAGATGACGAAGACCTTCGCGTCGAAGATGCCGTCGAGCCGGGCGCGGAAGCCCCCGAATACGGCGTCGAGCGCGGCGACGACGGCGATCGGCAGGTAGGGCTGCAGCCACAGCGGGACGGTCGGATCGAAGAAGAGGCCAAGAAGCACCCCGGCCGCGAGTCCGAGGATGGGGATCACGAGTCAGCCTCCGGTTGGGCGATGCGGAGCTCGGGAGTGTTGGCGGCCGGCAGGCTCAGCTCGTCCTCCCGGGCGAAGTCGAAGCGCAGGTCGAACAACTGCGAGATGTCGGCGAGCTCGCCCACCTCCGGACTGGCGAGGAACCTGGCGGACAGGGTGTCCGGATCGCCGATGGCGCTGATCTCGTAGGGATTGGTGACCGGCCGGAAGTCGACGAGGACCGCCTCCCCGGCGAAGCGGATGGCGGTGGTCGGCCCCAGGCGCTGGCCGTTGATGCTGATCGCCTCGGCGCCGGCCGCCCACAGCGCGTTCACCACGAGCTGCAGGTCGCCGTCACGGACGCGGCCCCGCGGGTCCTCCTCGGTGTCGCCACCGACCGGGTCGCCGTCCGCCGTCGGGTCGGCGTTGGCGAGGGTCACGAGCAGACCGGGGCCGGTGACCGGCACGGCGCCGGCGCCCTGCTCGGCGAGCGCCAGGTCGTCGAGCGCCTGCTGGCCGACGGCGCTCGCAGCCAGCACGTCGTCCCGGGTGGTGGTCACCTCCGCGCGCAGCTCCTCGAGCTGCGTCGCCAGCTCGTCGGTGACGTCCGACTCGCGCTGGATGTCCGCGATCAGAGCCGCGCGCACCTCCTGCCGCCCCTGCGCGCTGGCGGCGGCCTGGTCGTAGGTGACGGCGGCCAGCACCCCGGCCACGGCCATCGTCAGGGCCACGAGGGTGCGCCCGCGCCAGCGTGGACGCGCGGGCCCGCCGCGGGCGGCCTTCGCCTCCGCGGCCTGCCGGTAGGCCGGGTCGAGCGTCTCGGCGAGGACGGCGTCGAGGAGGGAGGCACCCATGGAGCGGGGCCCGCCGCCCCGCTGGGGAGCGGTCACGGGGCCGTCCGGGCGGCCCGCTCGGCGCGCACGATGCCGGCGACCTGGATCAGGTAGAAGAGCCCGGCGAGCACGTAGAGGGCGGTACCCCAGATGGTGAGGGCCCAGGCGATCGGCTCGCAGAGCTCGGCCAGCCAGCCCTCGCCGTCGGCGAGCAGCAGCCCCGGGAATGCGTACAGCAGCAGCAACGTCGCCGCCTTGCCCAGGTAGTGCACCTGCAACGGCGGATAGCCGTAGCGGCGCAGGACCAGGAGGGCCACGCCGAGGACCACCTCGCGGCCCACCAGGAGCGCGACGATCCACACCGGGACGATCTCCCGGAGGGCCAGTGCGACGAGCGTGCTGACGATGTAGAGCCGGTCGGCGGCCGGGTCGAGCAGGGCGCCGAGCCGGCTGCTCTGGTCCAGCCACCGGGCCAGCTTCCCGTCCAGCCAGTCGGTGAAGCCCGAGACCATGAGGACGGCGACTGCCCAGCCGTCGGCCTCCGGTCCGAGCAGCAGCCAGAGGAAGAGCGGGACACCGAGCAGCCGGAGGGCGGAGAGCGCGTTCGGCCAGGTCCACACGCGGTCGGGCAGGTCCTCGCGGTCGACCACCGGTGGGGATCCGCCGGGGAGCTCCGGGCCCGTGGACGGGATCGGGACAGCCGCCGACGACCCGTTCGACGACGTCACTGCTCCTCCAGCCCCCTGTACACCGCCCCCGAGGCTAGACGAAGGACCCTGAGCTCCTCACCACTCGCACGCTCGCGGCGAGCCTCGGGACGGGGCCGCCCGGAAGGCGGCGCACCGGATGCGTGCGACCAGCGGCGTTGCCGCGCTCATGCCGGGACCGCCAGGTTGGCCGGGGCCGGCTCGTAGCCCAGCGGCCGTCGGGAGAAGCTGCCGGTGCCGTGGGTGACCGACCGCAGGACGCCGGGATAGCTGAGGAGCTCCACCTCGGGCACCTCCGCACGGACCGTCGTCCGGTCGCGGACCGGGTCGGCCTCGCTGCCGGTGACCCGCGCCCTGCGGGCGGAGAGGTCGCTCATCACCGCACCGACGTACTCACCGGGGACCACGACGTCGACCTCGCACCACGGCTCCAGGATCCGGGTGCCCGCGGCGGCCGCGACCTCGCGCAGCGCCAGTGCTCCGGCTGCCTGGAACGCGGCGTCGGAGGAGTCCACCGAGTGCGACTTGCCGTCGACCAGCGTGACGCGGAGGTCGACGAGCGGCCGGTCGCCGCTGAGGCCCCGCTCGGCCTGCGCGCGGATGCCCTTCTCCACGCTGCCGTGGAACTGGCTGGGCACCGTGCCCCCGACGATCCGCTGCTCGAAGACGACCCCCGAGCCGGGTGGGGCGGGTTCGGCCTCGACGACCACGACGGCGTACTGGCCGTGCCCGCCGGACTGCTTGACGTGCCGTCCGGTCACCTTCGCCGGACCGGCCAGCGTCTCGACCATCGGCACGCGCACCGGAACGGTGCTCACGGCGACGCCGTGCCGGGTGCGGAGCCGCTCGAGGAGGACCTCGGCGTGCGCCTCCCCCACGCACCAGAGCAGCAGCTGGCCGGTGTCCGGGCGCCGCTCGAGGCGGACGGTCGGGCCCTCGGCCACCAGCCGGGCGAGCGCCGTGGCCAGCCGGTCCTCGTCGGCGCGGGAGGCGGCCTCCACGGCGACGGGCAGCTGCGGGGTGGGCAGGTCCCAGGGCGGCACGAGCCGCGGGTCCTCCGGCGAGGAGAGCGTGTCCCCGGTCTCCGCGCTGGCCAGGCGGGCGACGGCACAGATGTCCCCGGCCGGGCAGGCGGCCACCGTCCGCAGGTTCGCGCCGAGGGGTGAGGAGATCGCGCCGACCCGCTCGTCGACGTCGTGGTCGGGGTGGCCGCGGTCGGTCATCCCGTGGCCCGAGACGTGGATGGGCACGTCCGGTCGGAGGGTGCCGGAGAAGACGCGCACCAGGGAGACACGGCCGAGGTAGGGGTCGGTCGTCGTCTTCACCACCTCGGCGACCAGCGGCCCGTCCGGATCGCACGAGACGGCCGCCGTCGGGCCGCCGTCTGGCCGGGTGACCGGCGGGCAGCCGTGCTCCATCGGGCACGGGAAAGCCGAGATCAGCAGCTCGAGCAGCGCGTCGACGCCGATCCCCTGGAGGGGGGCGGCGCAGAGCACCGGGTGGAAGTGGCCGCGGGCGACGGCGGTCTCCAGGTCGGCGATGAGGTCGTCCTGGACCAGCTTGTCGCCGGCCAGGTACCGCTCCATCAGGGCCTCGTCCTCGCTCTCGCCGATGATCCCCTCGATGAGCTCGGAGCGGAGCCGGTCGGCGTCCGGCGCCTGGACGTCGGGGTCGAGCAGCGAGACCAGGCCGGCGACCGAGCCGTCCGCACCCCGGTCGACGAGGTGGACCGGGTAGACCCCCTCCCCCAGCAGCATCTGGCACAGCCGGACGGCATCCTCGACGTCGGCCCGGGCCCGGTCGAGCTGGGTGATGACGACGGCCCGTGGCATGCCGACCGCGGCGCACTCCCCCCAGAGCTGCACCGTCGTCGCGTCGACGCCGTTGACGGCCGAGACGACGAAGAGGGCGGCATCCGCCGCCCTCAGTCCCGCCCGCAGCTCGCCGACGAAGTCGGGCGAGCCCGGGGTGTCCAGCAGCGTGAGCCGATGCCCCGCGTGCTCGACCGTCGCCACCCCCAGGGACACCGAGCGCTGCTGGCGGATCTCCACCTCCTCGGTGTCGAGGGCGGTCGTGCCGTCCTCGACGCGACCGGCCCGCGGCAGCGCGCTGGTCGCGACGAGGAGGGCCTCGGCAAGGGTCGTCTTCCCCGCTCCCGCGTGGCCCACGAGGGCCACGTTGCGCACTTTCCCGGGCGGACGGGGTGCCGGCGCCGTCGCGGTGTCCTTGGCCATGAGTCCGGCCCCTCAGTGCGAGGGGCCGGTGTGATGGACCACGGCCGCCGTCCCGGCCGGGTAGAAGAGCCCGGTGTGCCCATCGGGCTCCCACCGGACCCTGTAGGGCGGCCCGCCGTCCGGCTCGTGGCACTCCAGGACCTCACCCACCCGGTCCGCTTCTCCCTGGTGAGTGGAGTGGACGACGATCCGATCGCCGACATGGGCTTCCACGGCGGCCTCCTCGCGGTAGCTCGGCTGTGGTCTGCCTCACAGCCTGCCCGTCCGGGCGACGCCGATCAAGGCCCCGTCGAACGTGCCGCGCGCGTTGCCCGGGGACGCACTTGCCGGACCCCGCGGCGGTGGAGCAGGAGTCCACCGCCGACGAGGAGGACGCCGGAGGCGAGGAAGCCCAGGTCCCAGCTCAGGGGCCCGCCGAGGTCGTCCCGGACGTGGTGGACGCCGAGCAGCTGGTGGTCGATCACGCCCTCGACGAGGTTGAAGATCCCCCAGCCGGCCAGCACGAGCCCGAAGTGGAAGCTGTAGCTCGGCGCCAGCCTCCCCTGCCGCCATGCGGTGATCGAGGTGATCGACGCGGCGAGGACGCACACCCACGTGGCGAGGTGGAAGAAGCCGTCGGCCAGGGTGTTCGTCTCCAGCCCCGCGAGCGTCGTGGGCGCAGTCTCCGCGCTCACCATGTGGTGCCACTGCAGGATCTGGTGCAGGACGATCCCGTCGACGAAGCCGCCGAGCCCGAGTCCGAAGAGCAGTCCCGACGTCCTCGGAGGCAGTCGTCCGACGCCGTGGGTTCCCATGCCCGTCGGCCTACCCCGGCCAGCCCCACCCCGCACCCGATCGGCGGCGTCGCGGAACCGGACGACCCGCTCAGAAGTCGTGCGCCTCGTCGTAGCTCATGTCGCCGTCCAGCTCCGCCGGGCGGCGAGCCGGCGCCGGGGACGGGTGCTCAGGGTGCGGTTGCGACGGCGGCCGCTGCCGATCGACGAACGGCTCGTGCACGAGGTCGTACTCGTAGTCCCCGGAGGGCTCTGCTGGTCGTCGCTGCACGGACGCTCCCTCGGTCGGCGATCCCCGACCGGGCCGATGCTGCACCCGTCGGACCGCGGTCACAAGGCCGCGGACGTCCGCCCGTCCGTCAGCTGCCCCCGTGGCCGTGCCCGCCGCCGTTCCCCGGCCCTCCGTCCGACGTCGCCGCGAGCTGCGGGCAGGTGTTCGCCTCGTCACCGGAGGGCCGGCGGGCCACCGTCTGGCTGGCCGGCGGCGCCTGGCCGTCGGTCACCCACGAGGTCAGGCGCTGGAACGCCTCGCGGTAGCAGGGAAGGATCGGGCGGATGTGGGACGGGAAGAGGTCGGCCCGGTCGTCGACGTGGTTACCGCCCTCGATCGTGTAGTAGCGGTGCATCCCGCCGCGGCCCGCGTCGCCGACCATCGCGGTGTAGACGTCGGAGTCGGCGCCGATCGGCAGGAGTGCGTCCAGGTTGCCGTGCAGGGTGATCATCGGTTTGCGGATGTTGCCGGTGAGGCTCACCGACGCGACGGCGTCCTTCACCTCCTGCGGGCGGGACGCGTAGTCGTACTCGGCGTCGCAGGCGGTCGGCGTGCCGGGCGCGGTCCCGGTCCGGCAGAACGGCGTCCCCGCCTTCGTCGCGCCGTCGTAGCCCGGGTCGAACGCCTCACGGTAGCTGCGCTGCGTGAGGTCCCAGTAGACGGCGTAGTGGTCGGCCCAGAGGATCTCTGACCCCGGCTCGAAACCGACGTCGTACATCCGCTGGCGGGCAGCGGGATCGACCATGGCCTGCGGGTACTCGCGCAGCGCCGTCGGCAGGTACGTGAACAGGTTGGGGCCGTCGGCGGTCATCAGCGTCCCTTCCCAGTCGACGCCGCCGTCGAAGAGCCTGGGGTTGTTCTCCAGCTGCCAGCGCGTCAGGTAGCCGCCGTTGGAGATGCCGGTCATCCACGTGCGGTCGGGCTTCGCGCCGTAGCGCTGGGCCACCACCTGCTTGGCCGCGACGGTCAGCTCGGCGACGCGGTCGTGCCATTCCCGGACCGCCTGGCCGGGCGCCGAGCGCGACCCGTTCTCGTAGAAGGAGGTGCCGGTGTTGCCCTTGTCGGTCGAGGCGTAGGCGTAGCCCTGCGAGAGCATCCAGTCGCTGAGGATGTAGTCGGGGGCGTACTGCTTCCGCACTCCCGGTGCGCCGGTGATGACCAGCTGCCCGTTCCAGTTCTCGGGCAGTCGGATCACGAACTGCGCGTCGTGGTTCCAGCCGTAGGTCGTGTTGGTCGTCGAGTCGTCCGGGAAGTAGCCGTCGATCTGGATGCCTGCGCCGGCGGGCGGGTTCACCGTCTGCTTGGAGTGCAGCCCGGCCCAGTCGCTGATGTCGCTGCGGCCCTTCGCGGCGAGCGTGGCGGCCGACAGGTCGTCGTGGCACTCCACGCGCTGTAGTTCGGCGCCGGGCACCTGGATGGCCTCGGCGTTCGCGCAGGGCCCGCTCGGCGTCGCCGAGGCCGGCGTGACCCACCCGGCGACGAGCAGCGGGACGAGCGGGAGGAGCAGCAGGCGGCGTGCCGGGAACATGGCATCCCCTTCCGGGAAGCGGCGACCATCGGCACTGAGCAACGAGCCGGGACGGCTCCGGTCACGATCGCGTGCCTCAGGAGGCTCGCTCAGCGGCCTCGCGCAGCCAGCCCACGACCTCCGCGTCGATCTGCGCCGGGTCGGTCACCTCGAGGTGGTGCATCCACTGGTTCGGCGAGGGATGCACGACCTCCTTCCAGCGCGGGGACTCGTCTCGCCGGCCCAGGACGACCGAGAGGACGACGTCCGCGGCCGGCTTCGCCACGTACCGCCCGGGCAGCCACAGGTAGGCGAAGCCCCGACCGCGGCGGAAGGCGACCTGGCTCGTCGTCGTCCGGATCTGGGCACCTCCCACGTCGTCGATGACGCCGGACACCGCACCGAGGACCGCCAGCGCCACCGGTTGGCCGGCGAAGTGCTCCTCGGGAGTCATGCCCGCCACTGAAGCCGCCCCGGGGTCAGCCGTCGAGCAGGAGCCGCTCCACCGAGTCGACGACGAAGTCGACATACCGCTCGAGGCTCCAGCCCCGTCGGCCCATCAGTGCCTCGACGGGTGCGTTGGAGAAGAGTCCCCAGAAGACGTCCGTCGCGGTCTCGACGTCCATGCCGGTCCGGAGCCAGGGCCCCAGCGACCCGATCAGGGCCCGTGCGTCCCGCCGCCGACGCTGCTCGTACTCCTCCCACGCCGCAGCGATCTCCCGGTCGACGGCCGCAGCACGGGCGAAGTCACCGATCGTGGGTATCGCCTGAGGGATGTACCGACGGGCCATGTCGGCGAGCGCGGCCAGCTTGCCCGCCGGATCGGTCGCCTCGACGAACCGGACGAACGGCTCGCGAGCGGCGAGGGCCACCGCCTCGTCGTCGCCCACCACCGCGCGGTCGACGCAGGCGAGCAGCAGCGACGCCTTGGAGCCCTGGCCGAAGACCGTCTGGACCGAGACGCCGGCCGCGTCCGCGATGTCGCGCATGGTCGTCGCGGCGTATCCCCGGTCGAGGAAGCACTCCCCCGCCGCCTCGAGGACGGCGACGCGCGTCTGCCGCGCCTGCTCCTCCCGCAACGGGGAGCGGTACACCCTCTTGCCAGCGGTCACACGTTGACTCTAGCCTCCCGCCATTCGTTGGAGCTCAACTTCATCCGAAAGGGCCGGCCATGACCGCCACCGCTCGCGGATCCGTTCCGCAGCTGATGCTGCCCGGCCAGGCCGCGGCGCCCGAGGGACCCGTCGACATCGCGCCGATGTACCTCATGCACCGAGCCTTCCGCAGGGATCTGCACGCGTTCGCCGACGTCGTCCCGACCGTGCCCGTCGCCGACCGCCAGCGGTGGGCGGCCATCGCCCGTCGCTTCGGCTTCTTCGGGAGCGTCCTGCACAAGCACCACCGCGGCGAGGACGTCGCGATGTGGCCCCTCCTCGCCGAGCGCGGAGCCGACACGGTCGTCCTGGATGCCCTCGAGGGCGAGCACGCCGGGATCGACCCGCTCCTCGCCTCGGCCACCGCCGACCTCACGGAACTGGCCGGGGGCACCGGGGAGGAGGCGACGCGGGACCGGTTGGCGGTGACGACCGCGCAGCTGCGTGACGGCCTCTGCGCACACCTGGCCCACGAGGAGCGGGACGGCATGGCGCTGGTCCAGAAGCACCTGACGCAGGAGGACTGGGACAGGCTCGACCGCGAGGTCTTCGCGAAGGACTACACGCCCCGCGAGGTCCCCGCCGTCCTCGGGTGGGTGATGTCCGGGCTGGCCCCGGAAGCCGCCCGCCGGATGCCGGGCACCAACGCCCTCCTCCTCGCCTTCGGGCGCTGGATGGCCCGCCGCTTCGACCGCCACGAGGCCAAGGTCTTCGGCGCGGTCCCCCGAGGGCCAGTCGCCTGAGCAGAGGGCTCAGTCGTCGAAGACGTGCCAGCAGATGGCGCTCCGGCGCCGTTGATCGTCGAGGACGAGCTCCCGGACCGCGGGAGGGAGACGCTCCCGCTGCCAGTCCCGCTCCTCGGCGCGGGCGTGCGCAGCGGCGTCGGCCGGGACGTTCGCCCCGGCGGCCCTGATGGCGTACGCAGCAGCCCCCAGGTCGTGGGCGGCGACGTGCGCCACCGCGACCGCCTGGCCCGCTGACAGCGCGGCGAACTTCGCCGGATCGGGCATCCCCCGTGCGGCGGCATTCGCCTGGAAAGCCGCGTTGTGCGCGTCGGTCATCCGCAGCTCGCCGCGGATCCACGCCCGACCGATCTCGATGACGTCGCGGGGCCGGCTGTCACCGGGTTGCCGCTCCTCGAACATGGGCAGCACGTGCTCCGCGCACACGAGGGCCCAGTCGGCCAGCAGCCGGTGGTCCTCGTCGGTCAGGGTGCCGCCCCGACGGATCGTGATCAGCCGGGGATCGCGCTCTTTCGGGAGGATCGGCACACGCTTTCCCTACCATTCCACGACGCGACGCGGACGGGCGTCGACACCTCCCGGGGCAGCGGCCCCGCCGCGCAGCGTCGAACGTGGTCCGCTGCACTGCCGTGTGACGAGTCGGCAGAGTCCAGCGTCAGCACCAGAATCCGGTGAACTGTCCGGCGAGCGCTCTGCCTTGGCCGTAGCCGGCCCGCGCTGCGGGCGGACGCAGCGACAGATCCATCGCACGGGCGCCGAACAGGTGCCCGAAGTCGCGATCCGGGAAGACCGTTTCGACTCTGCTGCCGCCTGCCCGCAGTTGGTCGACCAGCGCAGCCAGATGGGTGCCCCACTCCCGGGGATGCCGCGATGCGCCGCCCAGTGGTGACAGCACGAGCACCTGCCCGTATCCGGCTGCCAGGTCGGCATTCTCGACGGACCGGTACCCGCCGTCGATGTACCGGTTGTCGCCGATTCTGTAGGGAGGGCCGCCGGGCGGCGACGGTGGCGCGCCACTGTGTCGACCAGGAGGGTCCGCCGTCCGGTCTCACGGGACCGGTTCGTCGCGGAGGCGCAGCGGCAAGGATGGCGGCGAACAGTTCGGTCGGGGGCGCGCTGGTGATCTGGGCCGCGGCGGTCGATCCGGCCGACGTCCCGATGAGCACATCGGCGTCGGTCACGTCCAGTCCGGCGTCGAACAGGCCGGCGACGACGCCGATGAACCAGGCGTTGCCGGTCGATCCGCCACCGCCCAGGACAAGGGCCCGTTCGTCGGCGGCGGGCGGCCGCATCGTGGCGTCGATCCGGGGCTGATCCTGGTTCGAGCCCGGCCGGTCGGAGGCTGTCGTCGACGTGAGGTGCTGAGGTGGAGGAGGTGTTCTGGTCATGGGAGTCGCCTCTCGGAATTGCCTGGCGGAGCGCTCCCGGTGGCGACTACCTCGGTCGCGCGATCGTGCACGGCAGGGGAGCACCCGCTGCGGACACTGCGTTCATGGGGTCTCACCTCCCGCCCATGGATCACGATCGCCGGGAGGGTCGCAGATCGGTGACGCGTCGCGCACACGAGTTCATGCCGGTTGCCGTGCCGTCGGCCCGTTCGGGCGATCCCTCGTCGTGGCTGATCCGGCAGATCCACGTGGACGCCGGAGTCGAAGGCCCCTTGTCCGGCGCTGCGATCCTCCGGCGCTGCGATCGAAGGACTAGGTCCCCTCAGGCCTGCGGAGCAGTGGCAGCATCACGCGGTCGACCACGTCGACGGCCATGTCGGCGTCCAGTGGTTGACCGGTGATCAGCCATCGCTGGATGACGATGCCGGGCCCTGCTTCAGCGACAAGAGAGGTGCCGGCTTCCGGCGACATCTCACCGCGCTCCACAGCACGCTCGAACACGTCGCGGAAGGCGGCAGCCCAGCGATCGAGCGGGCCGCGCCGATATGCCTCGAACACCGCTGGGTCGTCGTGCACGACCCCGATGAGTGCGCGATTCGCTCGTCCCGCGGGGCCGCTCAGATGCGCAGCCACCGATGTCATGAGGCAGATGAGGTCGCCTCGAAGCGAGCCGGTGTCCTCCACCGCCAACGCCAGCAAACTCTTCTGGTCGATGTACTCGATCAGCAGCTCGGCCTTGCTTGACCATCGACGATAGATGGCCGCCTTCCCCACACCGGCTGCCATGGCGACCTCGTCCATCGTGAACCCGGTGTAACCCACCTCAGCAAGGACCTGCACGACGGCGGCGGTGATTGCCTCGTCCTTGGCCGGATCCAGCGCACGTCTCCGATCACCGCAGCGATCGCCCCGCCGCTGACGCACCATGGCGTCTTCGCGCTGACATCCCTTCACCCTGTCGTCCTGGCTCCGCGGTCCCGCCGTCATGACCCGACCATAGGCGCCGGGAGACGAGGAGCCAGGCGGAACCCCTGCGTTCCGTCATCGTTCGCTTACGTTGTGTAGTGCCGACCACGCGCTCGGCGACTCAGTGGGCGAACGACGGGGACACGAGCATGGTGGGGCACGTCACGTGGGAGTCACCGGCCTGTCGGACCTTGCTGCAGGCGGTCCTGGGTGTTCTCGCGGACTCCGGCTATGAACGGCTCACACTGGAAGCAGTCCGAGAGCGGGCCGGCTCCGCCGGGGCCCTGCTCGAGGCGGACGACCTGGACGACCTGGTCGTGATCGCTCTCCAGCACGTGCGCCTCTTCGACGTGCCCGAGCCGACCGGGTCGCTCCGTGGTGACCTCGAGAGCCTTCTCAGGCCGTGGCTCGGCGGCCGCCGGTTCGAAGACAAGGTCATTGCCGGACTTCTCAGTGCCGCGGAGTGGGACGGCAAGCTGCGGGACGCGGTGCACGATTCCTTCGACCGGCCGCTCGCCCAGGCGGTTGGGGCGGTGCTGGCACGGACGTGCGGCCGGGAGCTACCGGCGCCTGACGTGCAGACGCTGAATTGGATCCTCCGAGGCCTTGCCCTGAACCGGCTCAGGGCGAAGGACGCACGGGCTCACGTCGATCTCGACCGGCTCGTCGAATACTTGCTGGCCGGTCTGCCACCCGTACGTCACGCCGAGACCGGCACCGTTCGTGCGTGACGTGACGGAGGTCGTTCCACCGCCACCGGTCGAAGCGCCCGACCATCCACTGCGGGGAAGGGCCGACACCAGCGGTCTCAGGAAGGCAGCCATCTTCGTGGCACAGCTGACGAAGGATGAGGCCGGTGCCCTGCTGTCGAAGCTCCGACCGCGCGAGGTCGAGTCGATCACCCGGGAGCTGATGCGCCTGCGCGCGGTGGAGGCCGAGGACGTGGACATCGTCATGAACGAGTTCCACGGCCTGATGACCGCGCAGCACTTCATCGGCCGCGGCGGCGTCGACTTCGCCCGCGAGATCCTCGCCGCGGGTCTGGGCGAGGACAAGGCCGATGCCTTGCTCGCGCGAGTGAACGCCGCCTACCACGACGTCCCCTTCTCCTCGCTACGGAATGCCGACGTCCGGCAGCTCGTCACGTTCCTCAAGGACGAGCACGCCCAGATCATCGCGCTGGTCCTGGCCCACCTCACCGCCGGCCAGTCGGCCGAGGTGCTCTCCGGGTTCGCCCCCGAGCAGC
>NZ_SPQM01000071.1 GCF_004570345.1 Blastococcus sp. CT_GayMR20
GAAGACCATCGTGGCGATCAACAAGGACCCCGAGGCGCCGATCTTCGAGCTGGCCGACTTCGGGATCATCGGCGACCTCAACACCGTCGTCCCCGCCGCCACCGAGCAGATCACCGCCCGCAAGTAGGGGAGCAGCCCGTGCGGCAGGTCGGTGCCCGGCCCTGTAGAACCGAGCCGAGCAATGCCACACCGACGTGGGGATCCGCATGAGCCGTTCGTTGACGTTGACACCCGCGCCGCGGTCGGAGGCGGCTGAGCAGGTCCGGCACGAGGTGCGCGAGTTCCTCGCCGCCGAGCTGGCGGCCGGCACCTTCTCCACGCACGTGGACACCTGGCTGTCCGGCGTCGATCCGGAGTTCTCGCGCAAGCTGGGGCAGCGGGGCTGGCTCGGCATGACCTGGCCCAAGGAGTACGGCGGGCACGAGCGGTCGGCGATGGAGCGCTACGCGGTCACCGAGGAACTGCTGGCCGCCGGGGCCCCGGTGGCCGCGCACTGGATCGCCGACCGGCAGTCGGGGCCGAACCTGCTCAGCTACGGCAGCGAGAAGCAGCGACGCGAGATCCTGCCGCGGATCGCGGCGGGGGAGTGCTTCTTCGTCATCGGGATGAGCGAGCCGGACTCCGGCTCCGATCTCGCCTCGATCCGCACGAAGGCGACGCGGAACGAGGCCGGTGACTGGGTCGTCAGCGGCGCCAAGGTCTGGACGTCGAACGCGCACACCTCGCACTTCGGGATCGTGCTGGTGCGCACCTCGCCGGCGGACCGGGCGCACCGGCACGCCGGCATGTCGCAGCTGCTCGTCGACTTGTCGCTGCCGGGGATCACGATCAACCCGATCCGCATCCTGGACGGTGGCCACCACTTCAACGAGGTGGTGTTCGACGACGTCGTCGTCCCTGGGGACATGCTGCTGGGCGAGGAGGGCAACGGCTGGCACCAGGTGACCGCCGAGCTCGCCTTCGAGCGGTCGGGCCCGGAACGCTTCTTGTCGACATATCCACTTGTCGCCGAATTCGGCCGCCGGGTGGCCGCGTCGCCGGACCCCGCGGCGCTGGCCGCGCTGGGCCGGATCTCCGCCCGGCTGCTGGCGCTGCGGCAGATGTCGCTGCGGATCGCGGCGGCGCTGGACCGGGGGGAGTTGCCGAACATCCCGGCCGCGCTGGTGAAGGACGTGGGGACGACGTTCGAGGGCGACGTCATCGAGGAGATCCGGAAGGTGATCGACGTGACGCCGTCCCTGGAGTCGCCGGATCCGCTCGGGAGGGCGCTGGCGGAGGCGCAGCTGCACGCGCCGGGCTACACGCTGCGCGGCGGGACGAATGAGATCCTGCGGGGGATCGTGGCGCGCGGACTGGGCCTGCGATGAGCGATCAGGACCTGGTGGTCGGGACCGTCCGGGACATCCTCACCGGCTTCGAGCCGTTCGTGCTGACGCCGGAGCGGCGCTGGGACGCCGGCCTCTGGACGGCGCTGGCCGAGGCGGGCCTGACCGGCGTCGGCCTGCCGGAGGAGGCGGGTGGCTCGGGCGGTGAGCTCGCCGACGCGGTGGCGATCGTCCGGACCCTGGCTGCGGGCGCGGGTGCGGTGCCGGTGGCCGAGCAGCTGCTCGTGGCCGGGCCGGCGCTGCTCGCGGTGGACCTGGACCTCCCGTCGCCGGAGGCGCCGCTGACGTTCGCGGTCGCCGACGCGGTGACCGTGCACCCGGTCGACAACGGCGACGGCCCGGGCCGCTTCGCCCTGACCGGGACGGCGACCGACGTGGCGTGGGCCGGCGTGGCGACGGGCGTGGTGCTCCTGGCGCCGGCACCGGCGGGCATCGAGGGATCGGTGCTGGCGCTGATCGACGCCTCGGGGATGGCGGCGACCGACGCCTTCAACCTGGCCGGGGAACCCCGCGGCTCGCTCGTCCTGGACGCCGCCCCGGCGTCGGGTGCGCTGCTGACCCAGGCTCAGGCCGACGAGGTGCGGGCGCGGTTCGCGTTGGCCCGGGCGGTGCAGCTGGCCGCGGTGCTGGAGCGGGTGCTCGAGTGGACGGTGCAGTACGCGGGGGAGCGGGTGCAGTTCGGCCGGCCGCTCGGCAAGTTCCAGGCGATCCAGATGGAGCTCGCGGAGATGGCCGGCGAGGTGACCGCGGTGACGGCGCTGACGGATGCCGCGGTCCACGCCCTGGAGCACGCGTCGCCGGACTTCTCCCTGGCCGCCGCGGCCGCGAAGGTGCGGGCCGGGATCGCCGTCGAGGTCGTCGCGAAGCAAGCGCACCAGGTGCACGGCGCGATCGGTTTCACCCAGGAGCACAAGCTGCACCACCTGACGCGGCGGCTCTGGTCATGGCGGGACGAGGCCGGCAGCGACCTGGCCTGGTCGCGCGTGCTGGGCGCGGGCGTTCTCGCCAAGGGCGGGGACGGTCTCTGGCCGGCGCTGACCCGGGTGGTCTGACCGGTCAGTCGGCCACCTGTCGCGGCGTGCACTCCGCGATGCCGTTCCCGGTGCACCACGCCTGCACCTCGGCGTCCGAGGCGAAGGTCTGCCGGCCGAGGGTGAGCCACCAGGTGTCGTCGAGGTCGGCCGCGCCGATGTCGTCGCCGCGGACCAGCAGCGCCGGCAGGCGCCCCGCCAGGTCGACGTGGCGGACGGCGAAGGCGGACGCGCCGGCGTCGTCGTCGCCGCCCACCTGCGCGGCGGCGAGCTGCGGCACCCAGGAGCCGCGGAGGTCTCCGAGCTCGGCGGCGTCGGCCGCTCGGATGCTCAAGAGGCCGGGCACGTCCTGCGGTGGGCCGGCCGCTCCGACGGCGTTCGTCTCCGCGCTGCTGGCGATGGCCGCGCCGGCGAACAGCAGCAGCACGACGATCAGCCATCCGCCGACGAGGACGCCGGCCGCCCCACCGCCGCCGCCGGCGCCCCCGCTGTCGTCGCGGGGCGAGCGGAACCGGGCGGCCGCGGTGGCGGCGAGCCCGAAGGCCAGGACGCAGACGGCGCAGACCGGCAGGAGTGCCCAGAGCCGGGAGTTGACGACGTCGAGGGTCGCCCAGGCGGCGCGCGCCGTCGTCACGGTCAGCACTCCGGCGAGGACGAGGACGACGAGGTCCCGGATCCGCAGACCCACCAGCGCCAGGACGAGGACGACGACGGCGGTGATCCCCGCCGTGGTCGCCAGCCAGTCGGGCCAGAACCACGGTTCGCCGCCGGCCGGCCAGGACGTCGCGGCGCTGCGGGCGGACCGCGCCGCCCGGGTGGCGATGTCGAAGGTCAGGTGGTCGAGCAGCAGGGGCACGAGGCCGAGCCCGGTCACCAGCGCGGCGCTGAGGACCAGCGGGAAGCCGGCCGGGTGGTGGCCGATCGAGTGGCCGCCGGACCGCGGCTTCGGTTCCTCGTCCGGACGGGCGTCGGAGGGCCGGGGAGGACGGGGGTCGGCCGGCGGCGCCGCGGCGGTCTTCGGGGCGTCGTCCTTCGGTGGCTTCTCTTCCTGGGGAGGCGCGTCCGTCGGGGGAGCTGCGGTCGACGTCGCCGTGGCTCCGCCGGAGGGCTTGGGTGAGGACGACGAGTCGTCGGCGGGTGCCGCCGACGATCGCTCGGTGGGCTCGTCGGCGTCGTCGTCCGCGCGGGCGTGGCGGCCGCGTTTCTCCGCTGTCGGCTCCGGATCAGGCGTCACGGTGTCCGTCCTGAGCTGGTCGGGGATGCGTCAGGTGAAGGATGCCCTGACCCGCGCCGGTGCGCTGCCCGCGAAGCAGACGGGACGTCATGTCCTCGACCCACGACGGGCATCGAACCGTCACGTTGCGGTGGTGGCATGTGCGCATGACCGCCAGCCCCGCACGCAGGCCGCTCCCCGACGAGGCCAGCGTCGTCGAGGTCTACGGCTCGAAGTTCCTCCTCGAATGGCTCGACCTGGACGTCCTCGCCTCCGCGGCGGCGCAGAACGCGCGGGAGCCGGTCGCACCCTCGCACCCCACCGACTGACCGGGGGCCTCAGACGGTCTCGGGGACGCGCAGGTGCGCCAGCACCAGGTCGAACTCGGCGACCTCGATGGCCTCCATGCCTGTCTGGCGGTGGAAGTCCCGGCGCAGGGTCATGGCCTGCTCCTGCGAGCGGTTCATGGCGTCGCGGTCGTCGTAGACCGACGCCCTGACCACCCGGCCCTTCGCGCGGTCGAGCATGACGCTGACGCTGCAGAAGCCGGGGAGCTCCTCGACCCGCGCGAGCATGCCCATCCGGTAGGTGTCGATCATCCGATCCATGCGGCCCGGGTCGCAGCGGCTCCACACGACTCGGGCGCAGGCGCCGTCGTCGGTCTGGCGCGTGCGGTGCAGGAACGCGATCTCCCACTCCTCGACCTCGGCGTTGCCTCGCATCGTCTCCGCGGCCTGCTGCCGCATCGTCTGCACCCTCTCGGCGCTGCGGCGCATCGCCTCGCCGTCGGCCCAGGCGGTCGTGACGATGCTCCGGCCCGAAGCCCGGTCGCACATCATCGACAGGCCCACACAGCCGTCCATGTGCTCGACGGCAGGCATCACCTCGTCGCGGACGTACGCGATCCCGTCGTCGACGGCCTCGGGCGCGCCCCGCACGGTGGTGGAACGGGCGTACATGCCGCGGCTCCCTTCCAGTGCCGGCGGCGCCCCTGCGGCACCGCCGCCTCACCGACTGTCCTCGCCGCCGGTCGCCGAGGTCAACGGTTTCAGTCCACTGCCGTCCGGAGGACCTGTCGCCGTCCGCGTACCGCGAGGCACGATGCCGACGTGACCACCGAGACGGACCGACACGGGCACACCCGCCGCCTGGACCTCGCCGATTCCACCGTGCGCGAATGGGACGCGACGGTGCTGTCCGCAGACCCGGAGCAGGGGATCGTGCTCGACCGGTCGGCGTTCTACCCCGGCGGCGGCGGGCAGCCACCGGACGAGGGCGTGCTGCTGTGGGGCGGGGTCCGCACCCGCATCGCCGGCACGCGCAGGGGCGACGAGCTGTACCTGATCCCGGTCGAGGGCGACCCGGTACCGCCTCCGGGCACCGCCGTCCGGGGCGCTCTGGACGACGAGCGGCGCACCCAGCTCATGCGGACCCACTCCGGGCTCCACGTGCTCACCGGCGTCGTCTTCCGGGACTTCGGGGCGCTCGTGACCGGCGGCAACATGGAGCCCCTGACCGCGCGGATGGACTTCGACCTGGCCGAGGTCCCACCGGACTTCAAGGAGCGCGTCGCCGAGCGGGTCAACGCCGAGATCGCCGCCGACCGGCCGATCGAGGTGAAGACGCTGCCGCGCGAGGAGGCGTTCGCCATCCCCGACATCATCCGGACAGCGACCAATCTCCTGCCGCCGGACATCGAGGAGGTGCGGATCGTCGACATCGTCGGTCTCGACACGCAGGCGGACGGCGGCACGCACGTGGCCTCGACCTCGATGGTCGGCCGCGTCGAGGTCGTGAAGATGGAGAACAAGGGGCGTGGTTTCCGCCGGCTCCGCATCCGGATCGTCTGAGCGCATGACCTACGACGTGGTCGTCCTCGGGCTCGGGGGCATGGGCAGCGCGGCGGCCGCGCACCTGGCCGGCCGCGGGCAGCGGGTGCTCGGTCTGGAGCGCTTCGGCGCGGCGCACGCCCTCGGGTCGAGCCACGGCGGGTCCCGGATCATCCGCCAGTCGTACTTCGAGGACCCCGCGTACGTGCCGCTGCTGCTGCGGGCCTACGAGCTGTGGGAGCAGCTGGAGACCGACTCCGGGGTCGACCTGATGACCCTCACCGGCGGCCTCTACTTCGGCCGGCCGGACTCGCTGACGGTGGCGGGCAGCCTGCGCTCGGCCCAGCAGTGGAATCTGCCGCACGACGTCCTCGACGGGACGGAGATGCGCCGGCGGTTCCCCACGCTGACCCCGGCGGACGACGAGGTGGGGTTGTACGAGGACGCCGCCGGGTTCGTGCGGCCGGAGGCGACCGTGGCCGCCCACCTGTCGCTGGCCGCGCGGCGTGGCGCGGACCTGCACTTCGACGAGCCGGCGCTGCAGTGGTCGGCGACGGCGGACGGCGGTGTGCGGGTGACCACAGCGGCGGACACCTACACCGCCGGCCGCCTGGTCATCTGCCCCGGCGCGTGGGCGCCCGTGCTGCTCGCGGACCTCGGCCTGCCGCTCACCGTCGAGCGGCAGGTCATGTACTGGTTCCAGCCCGAGGGCGGCGTCGGCCCGTACGCCCCCGACCGTCACCCGATCTGGATCCATGGCGGGCCGGAGCGCCAGCTCTACGGCTTCCCGGCCATCGACGGCCCGGACGGTGGCGCGAAGGTGGCGTTCTTCCGGCACGGTGCCGTGACGACGCCCGATACCCTCGACCGGGAGGTGCACCCCGACGAGGTCGCGTTCATCGCCACGGACGTCGGCAGGATCCTGCCGACTCTGCCCGGGCGGTTCCTCACCGCCGCTGCGTGCATGTACACGACCACGCCGGACGAGCACTTCGTGATCGCGACGCACCCGCACCACGAGCAGGTCACCGTCGCCTGCGGTTTCTCCGGCCACGGCTTCAAGTTCGTCCCTGTGGTGGGCGAGATCCTGGCCGACCTCGCCACGGAGGGGACGACGACGCAGCCGATCGGCCTCTTCGATCCGCGCCGCCCTGCCTTCGTGGACTGACCGTCCGACGCCGACGCATGCAATGTCGTCGGTTTCGTCATGGGTCGACACGCCCGACCGACCTGCAACGATGATAATAGTTCGAAGAAATCCTGGACACACGGACGGCGCTCTCCCTACCGTGACGCGGGTCATTGCCGGGCTCGGGGGCCGGCCTCCCCAGGAGAAGAGCGAGCTCATCCATGACGAAATCCTCCTTGCGCCGGCGGTCCGCCGGCTCGGCCGTCGGCGTCGCAGCCGCGGTCGGCCTCCTCGTCGTCCTCACCGGCAGCAACGGCCAGGCGGAACCTCCGGGCCACTCGAACGGCCACGGTCACGGCGACGTCGTGGCGCACCCGTGGATCCACGGCATCCTCGGCGCGCCCGCAGAGGGGGCGGCGGCGCCGGTTCCCGAGGGCCCGGCCTTCACCCCGGAGGGCAACCTCGTCTTCGTCAGCGCCTTCGGGGACGCGGAGGGCAACAAGGTCTACGAGGTCGACGTCGACACCAAGGAGGTGACGCCGATCTACAACGACGCCTCCAGCGTGATCGCCTCCCTCGACATCGACGAGGAGGGGCGCTTCGTCATGTCCGACTTCCTCAACCCGACCATCGGCGCGGGACGGATCCTCCGGATGAATCCGGACGGGACGGGCGTGGAGACACTCATCGCCGACTTCGAGGGCACCAAGATCTACCCGGACGACGTCGTGATGGACGGCAAGGGCGGGTTCTTCTACACCGACATGCAGGGGAACATCCTCGAGCCCACCGGCCGGGTCATCCACGTGGACGCAGTCGGGACCCAGACGCTGGTGACCGGCGGACTCGCCCATCCCAACGGCGTCGCGCTCAGCCCTGACGGACGGCGGCTCTGGGTGAGCGAGCACCTCGCCAACCGGCTGCTGGCGCTCGACCTCGACGAGACCGGGATCGCCATCAACGACTGGGCGCCGGGTGCGGGGGTGAGCGTGTACGCGAACCTCAGCGGCGGGCTCGCGGACTCCCTGACGGTCGACGCCGACGGCAACGTCTACCAGGCGATGTACTTCGGCGGACGCGTCGAGGTGTTCGACAAGGCCGGTAACCCCGTCACCACGGTGGAGCCCGCGGGTGGCGACGGTCCGACCCGGTTCCCGACCACGACCAACGTGGCGATCCGACCGGGGACGAACGACGGCTACATCACCGCCGGCGGGCCGGAGGGCATCTCGATCCTGATGTTCGAGGCCGAAGCCGAGGCGCTCCCGCAGGTCTGGCAGGAGTGAGGACCGGCGTGGCCGCCGAGCGCATCCGGCTCGGTGGCCACGCCGCCCGATCGGTCTCCTGATAGCAAGTACGCGTGCGCACTTCCTCCACCGCCCGGTTCCGCCGTCTGACCGTGGGACTGGTGACCGCGACCTGCCTGGTCGCGACCGCATCGTGCTCGGCGGGCGGCGGGTCGTCGGCGGCGGAGTCGTCGAGCAGCGTCGCGGCTCCGACCACCGAGCCGAGCGCGGGCACCTATATGGCGCTGGGGGACTCGGTGCCGTTCGGCTTCCGGGGCGGCGCGACGGCCGAGTTCTCCGACGCGGACAACTTCGTGGGCTATCCGGAGCTGGTCGCCGAGGAGCTCGGGGTCGACGTGATCAACGCGTCCTGCCCGGGGGAGACGACCGCGAGCTTCGTGGACACCAAGGCGCAGAGCAACGGGTGCGACAACAGCCTGCGGTCCGGCTTCGGGTACCGGACCGCGTATCCGTTGCACGTCCTCTACGACACGCTCGACCAGTCGCAGCTCGACTTCGCGCTGAGCACCCTGGAGGACACCGAGGTCGAGCTGGTGACGGTCCAGATCGGGGCCAACGACGCGTTCATCTGCCAGCAGACGACGGCCGCCCGCTGCTCCAGCCCGGCCGAGCTGCAGGCGCTGGCGCAGACCGTCCAGACGAACCTCGACGGCATCCTGAAGCGGCTGCGGGAGCAGTACGACGGGCAGGTCGTCGTCGTCACCTACTACGCGCTGGACTACTCGGACGCGTTCGGCGTCGCGACGGGCGTGCTCGGCGACGGCATTGCCCAGATCGCCGAGGCGAACGGTGCGGACGTCGCCGACGGCTACGAGGCGTTCCGGGCGCGGGCGACCGCGGCCGGCGGCAGTTCGGTCGAAGCGGGGCTGGTGCTGCCGAACGACGTGCACCCCAGCGAGGAGGGCCAGCGGCTGCTGGCCGACGCCGTCCTGTCCGTGGTGAAGAACTGACCCACCCCACTCCACGGGGACGCTGGGGGAGGGGACGGCGGTGACCGCACCCTCCCCCTCGCCCGACGGTCAGCGCGGTCGCGCCGGGGGTGGGGCGATCACTTGTGCCCGTGCCCGTGCCCGTCCCAGTGCCCGTGTCCGCCGCCGTGACGGTTCCCGTGCCCGTAGTCCTGGTGGTGGGCACGACGCTGGTGACCGTCGAACCACCTGCACAGGTCGACAATCCGCGCGTGGACCTCGGCCGAGAACGACTCGGTCTCCCCCGTGTCGGGATCGAGGCTGATGTTCAGGGTGACGACACCCCGCTTGAAGAAGGCGAGGTACGGCAGGCCCTCGTCATCGAAGAACGACTCCTCACCGGGGAGCGGGAAGATCACCGACGGTCCCTCGAGCGTCACGACGGCTGAAAGCCCGTCCGGTGCGATCACCTCGCGAAGGTCGCCGCTGACGTCCAACTCGTCGATGGTCGCGCCGTCCTCGCGCGTGAGGTCCAGCGTCAGTCCTCCGCGGTAGTCCTGCACGAGCGTGCCATTGGGCAGCTCGGTCTGGCGGATCACCACCCCCCGCACATCGCCTGTCTCGATGAGCACGTCCTGGTCGCCGCACGCGTCGGTCACCGAAAAGGGGGCGTAGTAGTCCGGGATGACGGTCTCGACCGGGACGTACCCTTCGCCGTTCCGGTGTTCGGAGTCGCCATGGGCCAGAGCCGGCGAGGTGGACAAGACCAGGGTTGCGCCGGCCGCGGCCACCAGTGCTGCGCGTGAGGAACGATTCATTGCTGGACTCCTCGCATCGGGGATCAGCATCTCCTTGGTGTGCTGATCGTCGGAGGGTCCTGCCGAGCCTCCCCCTGACCCCCGGAAGACTGTGAGGTGGGTCACAAGAACTGTCCAGAGCCGTTCCAGCCGGCATCGTCGCCGGCGCCTTGCCCCTTCCGCCAGTCGTCACGAACGGGAGTCGCTGTCTGACTGTCCTGCCCGCAGGTCCACGACGGGGACGACCGTGCCGCCAGCGGCGAGGTGCAGGCTCCAGGTGCCGTCGATCTGGCCGTCGTCGAACATCGAGCGGAACTCCTCCGCCCACTCGTCGTCGTCCGCGGTCAGCTCAGGACCACCCGGCCGGCACAGCGCCATCGCGAGGTGACCCTCGCCGTCCAGGTGTGACTCGGTGATCGCGTCGTTCACCTGCCGCAGACCCAGGAGCAGCGCGGCGTCCGGTAGCTCGGGAAGGTCGTCCACCGGGACGACCACCGGCAGCATCCGTCCGTCCGTGCCGATCCAGCACAGCCAGAGGCTGCGGACGCCGAAGACGGGTGGGTCGAGCAGCAGCGTCCAGCGCCGGGTCAGGTCGGCGGCGGAGCGGATCGGCACATCAGCGAGCGGGGGCGTCGTCGTCATGGCGCGACCGAATCAGATTCCGGTGACGCCGATCGGCGTTGTCCACAGGCTGCTCAGCGGTGTGGGACGCCTCCGGGTCCGTGGTCAGCGGGCACCTCTTCGCCGTCCGCAACCGGTCCGGGTGGCGTGCCGTCGCCGAACGGCGACCCGCCCAGCTCCTCGCGCCCGTGCGGCGTCAGCCAGTTCGACGTGTCCGGACCCATCGGGACGATCTGCGTCGGATTGATGTCCGTGTGGACGACGTAGTAGTGCTCCTTGATCTGCGGGAAGTCGATCGTGTCCCCGAAGCCCGGCGTCTGGAACAGGTCGCGCGCATAGGCCCACAGCGCCGGCATCTCGGTCAGCTTGTTCCGGTTCGTCTTGAAGTGGCCGTGGTAGACGGGATCGAACCGAGCCAGCGTCGTGAACAGCCGGACGTCGGCCTCGGTGATCGTCTCGCCCATCAGGTAGCGCTGCGACGCCAGCCGGTCCTCGAGCCAGTCCAGCGCGGTGAACAGCCGCTGGAACGACTTGTCGTAGGCCCGCTGCGATCCGGAGAACCCGCAGCGGTACACGCCGTTGTTGACCTCGGTGTAGATCCGCTGCATGACCTCCTCCATCTCGTCCCGCAGCTTCTCGGGATAGAGATCCGGCGCCCCGTCGCGGTGGTACGCCGTCCACTCGGTGGAGAGGTCGAGGGTGATCTGCGGGAAGTTGTTGGTGACGACGGCCCCGGACGGGACGTCGACGATCGCGGGCACCGTGATGCCGCGCGAGTAGTCCGGGTCGCGGGCGAAGAAGGCCTCCTGCAGCCGCTCGTAGCCGAGCACCGGGTCGCGGCCGCCGGGGTCGAGGTCGAACGTCCAGCTGCGCTCGTCGTGCGTCGGCCCGCACAGGCCCATCGAGATCACGGATTCAAGACCCAGCAGCCGGCGGACGATGATCGACCGGTTCGCCCACGGGCACGCCCGCGCCGCGATCAGCCGGTAGCGGCCCGGCTCGACCGGCCAGCCGTCGCGTCCGTCGGCGGTGATCCGGTCGGAGAGGTACTTCTCGTCCCGCTGGTACTCCTTCTCGACATAGCTCTCATCGCTCACCCCCTCAGCCTGCGGCACAACCGGAACAGCCGCGCACTGTGGGCCCGGTGTGGGCCTCGTGTGGGTGTCGAGCCACCGCGCCCGTCGACAGGCTCGTGCCATGACTCAGACCGCCGACACCACCCTCACCGACGTCCACGACATGGTCGTCGTGCACCGCGTCTTCCGCCGTGAGTTCCGGCTCCTGCCGCAGCTCGTCCGCGAGGTCGCGCCCGGCGACACCGCCCGCGCCGCCGTCCTCGCCGGCTGGTCGCGCATGGTCCTGGAGGGCCTGCACGGCCACCACACCAGCGAGGACGAGCTGCTCTGGCCGAAGCTCCTGGAGCGCTGTTCGCCCGACGCCGAACTCGTGCACCGCATGGAGACCCAGCACGAGCGCGTCCACGACGCCCTCGAGCGGATCGGCCCGGCGCTCGACCGCTGGGAGGCCGAGGCCCGGCCGGCGGTCACCGAGGAGGTCGCCGCCGGGTTCGACGACCTGCGGACCGCGCTGCTGGAGCACCTCGACGAGGAGGAGCGGGAGATCCTCCCGATGGCCGCCCGCCACGTCACGCAGGCCGAGTGGGACGAGCTGGGCGACCACGGCCTGAAGGAGACACGGAAGCGGGACCTGCCCATCCTGTTCGGCGCGGTGCTGGAGGAGGCGACGCCCGAGGAGCGGGCGCACATGCTCGGCAAGGTCCCGCTGCCGGTCCGGATCCTGATGCGGACCGTCTTCGCCCGGAAGTAGCAGCGACTGATCAGGCAGGTGCGGAACGGTCGCTGATCGCGCCGGCGAGCCGGGGGACGTCGTCCGGACGCAGCCCGCGTCCGCGTTCCCAGGCTCGCCGGAACGCCTCCTCGCCCAGCTCCGTGCGGACGGCGGACAGTGCCGCCCCCGCGACCGCCAGGTCCGGCGGGAAGCTGACCGCGACCGACCCCGCCTCCGCGGTGGCCGACCCGGCGGCGAACAGCTCGGCCGCGAGCTCGGGCAGACCGCGGCGGGCGGCCACCACCGCCAGTCCGGGCAGCGTGTAGACCAGCGTCCAGGTGGTGCCGACCTCGGCGGCGAGTGCGGCCATGCTGGACGAGGCGGAGCGGCTGGCCCGTGACCTCGGCAGCCCGTTCACCCTCGCGACCCTGCTGAACATGCAGGCCACCGTGGCGCTGGCCGCGGACGACGACACCGCCGCGCTCGACCGGTATGCCGAGGCGGCCGCACTCGCCGCCGAGGTCGGCACCACCTGGACGCTGGTCTACACGCTGCCCGGACTGGCGGTGGTGGCCGCCCGCCGCGGTCTGCCCGAGCTCGCGGCCGAGCTGTTCGCCGCCGGGTCGGCCACCGCGGAGGCGGGGTCGGTCGCGGTCAGCTTCCCGCCGGACCTGGCGGTCGCGGGGGCGGCACTGTCCGCCGTCCGCACGGAGCTGGGCGAGGAGGCGTTCCGGCGAGCCTGGGAACGCGGACGCGGGCTGCGTCCGGACGACGTCCCCCGGCTCGCCGGCGCGATCAGCGACCGTTCCGCACCTGCCTGATCAGTCGCTGCTACTTCCGGGCGAAGACGGTCCGCATCAGGATCCGGACCGGCAGCGGGACCTTGCCGAGCATGTGCGCCCGCTCCTCGGGCGTCGCCTCCTCCAGCACCGCGCCGAACAGGATGGGCAGGTCCCGCTTCCGTGTCTCCTTCAGGCCGTGGTCGCCCAGCTCGTCCCACTCGGCCTGCGTGACGTGGCGGGCGGCCATCGGGAGGATCTCCCGCTCCTCCTCGTCGAGGTGCTCCAGCAGCGCGGTCCGCAGGTCGTCGAACCCGGCGGCGACCTCCTCGGTGACCGCCGGCCGGGCCTCGGCCTCCCAGCGGTCGAGCGCCGGGCCGATCCGCTCGAGGGCGTCGTGGACGCGCTCGTGCTGGGTCTCCATGCGGTGCACGAGTTCGGCGTCGGGCGAACAGCGCTCCAGGAGCTTCGGCCAGAGCAGCTCGTCCTCGCTGGTGTGGTGGCCGTGCAGGCCCTCCAGGACCATGCGCGACCAGCCGGCGAGGACGGCGGCGCGGGCGGTGTCGCCGGGCGCGACCTCGCGGACGAGCTGCGGCAGGAGCCGGAACTCACGGCGGAAGACGCGGTGCACGACGACCATGTCGTGGACGTCGGTGAGGGTGGTGTCGGCGGTCTGAGTCATGGCACGAGCCTGTCGACGGGCGCGGTGGCTCGACACCCACACGAGGCCCACACCGGGCCCACAGTGCGCGGCTGTTCCGGTTGTGCCGCAGGCTGAGGGGGTGAGCGATGAGAGCTATGTCGAGAAGGAGTACCAGCGGGACGAGAAGTACCTCTCCGACCGGATCACCGCCGACGGACGCGACGGCTGGCCGGTCGAGCCGGGCCGCTACCGGCTGATCGCGGCGCGGGCGTGCCCGTGGGCGAACCGGTCGATCATCGTCCGCCGGCTGCTGGGTCTTGAATCCGTGATCTCGATGGGCCTGTGCGGGCCGACGCACGACGAGCGCAGCTGGACGTTCGACCTCGACCCCGGCGGCCGCGACCCGGTGCTCGGCTACGAGCGGCTGCAGGAGGCCTTCTTCGCCCGCGACCCGGACTACTCGCGCGGCATCACGGTGCCCGCGATCGTCGACGTCCCGTCCGGGGCCGTCGTCACCAACAACTTCCCGCAGATCACCCTCGACCTCTCCACCGAGTGGACGGCGTACCACCGCGACGGGGCGCCGGATCTCTATCCCGAGAAGCTGCGGGACGAGATGGAGGAGGTCATGCAGCGGATCTACACCGAGGTCAACAACGGCGTGTACCGCTGCGGGTTCTCCGGATCGCAGCGGGCCTACGACAAGTCGTTCCAGCGGCTGTTCACCGCGCTGGACTGGCTCGAGGACCGGCTGGCGTCGCAGCGCTACCTGATGGGCGAGACGATCACCGAGGCCGACGTCCGGCTGTTCACGACGCTGGCTCGGTTCGATCCCGTCTACCACGGCCACTTCAAGACGAACCGGAACAAGCTGACCGAGATGCCGGCGCTGTGGGCCTATGCGCGCGACCTGTTCCAGACGCCGGGCTTCGGGGACACGATCGACTTCCCGCAGATCAAGGAGCACTACTACGTCGTCCACACGGACATCAATCCGACGCAGATCGTCCCGATGGGTCCGGACACGTCGAACTGGCTGACGCCGCACGGGCGCGAGGAGCTGGGCGGGTCGCCGTTCGGCGACGGCACGCCACCCGGACCGGTTGCGGACGGCGAAGAGGTGCCCGCTGACCACGGACCCGGAGGCGTCCCACACCGCTGAGCAGCCTGTGGACAACGCCGATCGGCGTCACCGGAATCTGATTCGGTCGCGCCATGACGACGACGCCCCCGCTCGCTGATGTGCCGATCCGCTCCGCCGCCGACCTGACCCGGCGCTGGACGCTGCTGCTCGACCCACCCGTCTTCGGCGTCCGCAGCCTCTGGCTGTGCTGGATCGGCACGGACGGACGGATGCTGCCGGTGGTCGTCCCGGTGGACGACCTTCCCGAGCTACCGGACGCCGCGCTGCTCCTGGGTCTGCGGCAGGTGAACGACGCGATCACCGAGTCACACCTGGACGGCGAGGGTCACCTCGCGATGGCGCTGTGCCGGCCGGGTGGTCCTGAGCTGACCGCGGACGACGACGAGTGGGCGGAGGAGTTCCGCTCGATGTTCGACGACGGCCAGATCGACGGCACCTGGAGCCTGCACCTCGCCGCTGGCGGCACGGTCGTCCCCGTCGTGGACCTGCGGGCAGGACAGTCAGACAGCGACTCCCGTTCGTGACGACTGGCGGAAGGGGCAAGGCGCCGGCGACGATGCCGGCTGGAACGGCTCTGGACAGTTCTTGTGACCCACCTCACAGTCTTCCGGGGGTCAGGGGGAGGCTCGGCAGGACCCTCCGACGATCAGCACACCAAGGAGATGCTGATCCCCGATGCGAGGAGTCCAGCAATGAATCGTTCCTCACGCGCAGCACTGGTGGCCGCGGCCGGCGCAACCCTGGTCTTGTCCACCTCGCCGGCTCTGGCCCATGGCGACTCCGAACACCGGAACGGCGAAGGGTACGTCCCGGTCGAGACCGTCATCCCGGACTACTACGCCCCCTTTTCGGTGACCGACGCGTGCGGCGACCAGGACGTGCTCATCGAGACAGGCGATGTGCGGGGGGTGGTGATCCGCCAGACCGAGCTGCCCAATGGCACGCTCGTGCAGGACTACCGCGGAGGACTGACGCTGGACCTCACGCGCGAGGACGGCGCGACCATCGACGAGTTGGACGTCAGCGGCGACCTTCGCGAGGTGATCGCACCGGACGGGCTTTCAGCCGTCGTGACGCTCGAGGGACCGTCGGTGATCTTCCCGCTCCCCGGTGAGGAGTCGTTCTTCGATGACGAGGGCCTGCCGTACCTCGCCTTCTTCAAGCGGGGTGTCGTCACCCTGAACATCAGCCTCGATCCCGACACGGGGGAGACCGAGTCGTTCTCGGCCGAGGTCCACGCGCGGATTGTCGACCTGTGCAGGTGGTTCGACGGTCACCAGCGTCGTGCCCACCACCAGGACTACGGGCACGGGAACCGTCACGGCGGCGGACACGGGCACTGGGACGGGCACGGGCACGGGCACAAGTGATCGCCCCACCCCCGGCGCGACCGCGCTGACCGTCGGGCGAGGGGGAGGGTGCGGTCACCGCCGTCCCCTCCCCCAGCGTCCCCGTGGAGTGGGGTGGGTCAGTTCTTCACCACGGACAGGACGGCGTCGGCCAGCAGCCGCTGGCCCTCCTCGCTGGGGTGCACGTCGTTCGGCAGCACCAGCCCCGCTTCGACCGAACTGCCGCCGGCCGCGGTCGCCCGCGCCCGGAACGCCTCGTAGCCGTCGGCGACGTCCGCACCGTTCGCCTCGGCGATCTGGGCAATGCCGTCGCCGAGCACGCCCGTCGCGACGCCGAACGCGTCCGAGTAGTCCAGCGCGTAGTAGGTGACGACGACGACCTGCCCGTCGTACTGCTCCCGCAGCCGCTTCAGGATGCCGTCGAGGTTCGTCTGGACGGTCTGCGCCAGCGCCTGCAGCTCGGCCGGGCTGGAGCAGCGGGCGGCCGTCGTCTGCTGGCAGATGAACGCGTCGTTGGCCCCGATCTGGACCGTCACCAGCTCGACCTCGGTGTCCTCCAGGGTGCTCAGCGCGAAGTCGAGCTGCGACTGGTCGAGCGTGTCGTAGAGGACGTGCAACGGATACGCGGTCCGGTACCCGAAGCCGGACCGCAGGCTGTTGTCGCACCCGTTGCTCTGCGCCTTGGTGTCCACGAAGCTCGCGGTCGTCTCCCCCGGGCAGGACGCGTTGATCACGTCGACCCCGAGCTCCTCGGCGACCAGCTCCGGATAGCCCACGAAGTTGTCCGCGTCGGAGAACTCGGCCGTCGCGCCGCCCCGGAAGCCGAACGGCACCGAGTCCCCCAGCGCCATATAGGTGCCCGCGCTCGGCTCGGTGGTCGGAGCCGCGACGCTGCTCGACGACTCCGCCGCCGACGACCCGCCGCCCGCCGAGCACGATGCGGTCGCGACCAGGCAGGTCGCGGTCACCAGTCCCACGGTCAGACGGCGGAACCGGGCGGTGGAGGAAGTGCGCACGCGTACTTGCTATCAGGAGACCGATCGGGCGGCGTGGCCACCGAGCCGGATGCGCTCGGCGGCCACGCCGGTCCTCACTCCTGCCAGACCTGCGGGAGCGCCTCGGCTTCGGCCTCGAACATCAGGATCGAGATGCCCTCCGGCCCGCCGGCGGTGATGTAGCCGTCGTTCGTCCCCGGTCGGATCGCCACGTTGGTCGTGGTCGGGAACCGGGTCGGACCGTCGCCACCCGCGGGCTCCACCGTGGTGACGGGGTTACCGGCCTTGTCGAACACCTCGACGCGTCCGCCGAAGTACATCGCCTGGTAGACGTTGCCGTCGGCGTCGACCGTCAGGGAGTCCGCGAGCCCGCCGCTGAGGTTCGCGTACACGCTCACCCCCGCACCCGGCGCCCAGTCGTTGATGGCGATCCCGGTCTCGTCGAGGTCGAGCGCCAGCAGCCGGTTGGCGAGGTGCTCGCTCACCCAGAGCCGCCGTCCGTCAGGGCTGAGCGCGACGCCGTTGGGATGGGCGAGTCCGCCGGTCACCAGCGTCTGGGTCCCGACTGCGTCCACGTGGATGACCCGGCCGGTGGGCTCGAGGATGTTCCCCTGCATGTCGGTGTAGAAGAACCCGCCCTTGCCGTCCATCACGACGTCGTCCGGGTAGATCTTGGTGCCCTCGAAGTCGGCGATGAGTGTCTCCACGCCCGTCCCGTCCGGATTCATCCGGAGGATCCGTCCCGCGCCGATGGTCGGGTTGAGGAAGTCGGACATGACGAAGCGCCCCTCCTCGTCGATGTCGAGGGAGGCGATCACGCTGGAGGCGTCGTTGTAGATCGGCGTCACCTCCTTGGTGTCGACGTCGACCTCGTAGACCTTGTTGCCCTCCGCGTCCCCGAAGGCGCTGACGAAGACGAGGTTGCCCTCCGGGGTGAAGGCCGGGCCCTCGGGAACCGGCGCCGCCGCCCCCTCTGCGGGCGCGCCGAGGATGCCGTGGATCCACGGGTGCGCCACGACGTCGCCGTGACCGTGGCCGTTCGAGTGGCCCGGAGGTTCCGCCTGGCCGTTGCTGCCGGTGAGGACGACGAGGAGGCCGACCGCGGCTGCGACGCCGACGGCCGAGCCGGCGGACCGCCGGCGCAAGGAGGATTTCGTCATGGATGAGCTCGCTCTTCTCCTGGGGAGGCCGGCCCCCGAGCCCGGCAATGACCCGCGTCACGGTAGGGAGAGCGCCGTCCGTGTGTCCAGGATTTCTTCGAACTATTATCATCGTTGCAGGTCGGTCGGGCGTGTCGACCCATGACGAAACCGACGACATTGCATGCGTCGGCGTCGGACGGTCAGTCCACGAAGGCAGGGCGGCGCGGATCGAAGAGGCCGATCGGCTGCGTCGTCGTCCCCTCCGTGGCGAGGTCGGCCAGGATCTCGCCCACCACAGGGACGAACTTGAAGCCGTGGCCGGAGAAACCGCAGGCGACGGTGACCTGCTCGTGGTGCGGGTGCGTCGCGATCACGAAGTGCTCGTCCGGCGTGGTCGTGTACATGCACGCAGCGGCGGTGAGGAACCGCCCGGGCAGAGTCGGCAGGATCCTGCCGACGTCCGTGGCGATGAACGCGACCTCGTCGGGGTGCACCTCCCGGTCGAGGGTATCGGGCGTCGTCACGGCACCGTGCCGGAAGAACGCCACCTTCGCGCCACCGTCCGGGCCGTCGATGGCCGGGAAGCCGTAGAGCTGGCGCTCCGGCCCGCCATGGATCCAGATCGGGTGACGGTCGGGGGCGTACGGGCCGACGCCGCCCTCGGGCTGGAACCAGTACATGACCTGCCGCTCGACGGTGAGCGGCAGGCCGAGGTCCGCGAGCAGCACGGGCGCCCACGCGCCGGGGCAGATGACCAGGCGGCCGGCGGTGTAGGTGTCCGCCGCTGTGGTCACCCGCACACCGCCGTCCGCCGTCGCCGACCACTGCAGCGCCGGCTCGTCGAAGTGCAGGTCCGCGCCACGCCGCGCGGCCAGCGACAGGTGGGCGGCCACGGTCGCCTCCGGCCGCACGAACCCGGCGGCGTCCTCGTACAACCCCACCTCGTCGTCCGCCGGGGTCAGCGTGGGGAACCGCCGGCGCATCTCCGTCCCGTCGAGGACGTCGTGCGGCAGATTCCACTGCTGGGCCGAGCGCAGGCTGCCCGCCACCGTCAGCGAGTCCGGCCGGCCGAAGTAGAGGCCGCCGGTGAGGGTCATCAGGTCGACCCCGGAGTCGGTCTCCAGCTGCTCCCACAGCTCGTAGGCCCGCAGCAGCAGCGGCACGTACGCGGGGTCCTCGAAGTACGACTGGCGGATGATCCGGGACCCGCCGTGGCTCGACCCGAGGGCGTGCGCCGCGCCGAAGCGCTCCAGACCGAGCACCCGCTGCCCGCGGCCGGCCAGGTGCGCGGCCGCCGCGCTGCCCATGCCCCCGAGCCCGAGGACGACCACGTCGTAGGTCATGCGCTCAGACGATCCGGATGCGGAGCCGGCGGAAACCACGCCCCTTGTTCTCCATCTTCACGACCTCGACGCGGCCGACCATCGAGGTCGAGGCCACGTGCGTGCCGCCGTCCGCCTGCGTGTCGAGACCGACGATGTCGACGATCCGCACCTCCTCGATGTCCGGCGGCAGGAGATTGGTCGCTGTCCGGATGATGTCGGGGATGGCGAACGCCTCCTCGCGCGGCAGCGTCTTCACCTCGATCGGCCGGTCGGCGGCGATCTCGGCGTTGACCCGCTCGGCGACGCGCTCCTTGAAGTCCGGTGGGACCTCGGCCAGGTCGAAGTCCATCCGCGCGGTCAGGGGCTCCATGTTGCCGCCGGTCACGAGCGCCCCGAAGTCCCGGAAGACGACGCCGGTGAGCACGTGGAGCCCGGAGTGGGTCCGCATGAGCTGGGTGCGCCGCTCGTCGTCCAGAGCGCCCCGGACGGCGGTGCCCGGAGGCGGTACCGGGTCGCCCTCGACCGGGATCAGGTACAGCTCGTCGCCCCTGCGCGTGCCGGCGATGCGGGTGCGGACCCCGCCCCACAGCAGCACGCCCTCGTCCGGTGGCTGCCCGCCGCCGCCGGGGTAGAACGCCGACCGGTCGAGCACGATCCCCTGCTCCGGGTCTGCGGACAGCACCGTCGCGTCCCATTCGCGCACGGTGGAATCGGCGAGGTCCAGGCGGCGGGTGTGCCCGTGTCGGTCCGTCTCGGTGGTCACGTCGGCATCGTGCCTCGCGGTACGCGGACGGCGACAGGTCCTCCGGACGGCAGTGGACTGAAACCGTTGACCTCGGCGACCGGCGGCGAGGACAGTCGGTGAGGCGGCGGTGCCGCAGGGGCGCCGCCGGCACTGGAAGGGAGCCGCGGCATGTACGCCCGTTCCACCACCGTGCGGGGCGCGCCCGAGGCCGTCGACGACGGGATCGCGTACGTCCGCGACGAGGTGATGCCTGCCGTCGAGCACATGGACGGCTGTGTGGGCCTGTCGATGATGTGCGACCGGGCTTCGGGCCGGAGCATCGTCACGACCGCCTGGGCCGACGGCGAGGCGATGCGCCGCAGCGCCGAGAGGGTGCAGACGATGCGGCAGCAGGCCGCGGAGACGATGCGAGGCAACGCCGAGGTCGAGGAGTGGGAGATCGCGTTCCTGCACCGCACGCGCCAGACCGACGACGGCGCCTGCGCCCGAGTCGTGTGGAGCCGCTGCGACCCGGGCCGCATGGATCGGATGATCGACACCTACCGGATGGGCATGCTCGCGCGGGTCGAGGAGCTCCCCGGCTTCTGCAGCGTCAGCGTCATGCTCGACCGCGCGAAGGGCCGGGTGGTCAGGGCGTCGGTCTACGACGACCGCGACGCCATGAACCGCTCGCAGGAGCAGGCCATGACCCTGCGCCGGGACTTCCACCGCCAGACAGGCATGGAGGCCATCGAGGTCGCCGAGTTCGACCTGGTGCTGGCGCACCTGCGCGTCCCCGAGACCGTCTGAGGCCCCCGGTCAGTCGGTGGGGTGCGAGGGTGCGACCGGCTCCCGCGCGTTCTGCGCCGCCGCGGAGGCGAGGACGTCCAGGTCGAGCCATTCGAGGAGGAACTTCGAGCCGTAGACCTCGACGACGCTGGCCTCGTCGGGGAGCGGCCTGCGTGCGGGGCTGGCGGTCATGCGCACATGCCACCACCGCAACGTGACGGTTCGATGCCCGTCGTGGGTCGAGGACATGACGTCCCGTCTGCTTCGCGGGCAGCGCACCGGCGCGGGTCAGGGCATCCTTCACCTGACGCATCCCCGACCAGCTCAGGACGGACACCGTGACGCCTGATCCGGAGCCGACAGCGGAGAAACGCGGCCGCCACGCCCGCGCGGACGACGACGCCGACGAGCCCACCGAGCGATCGTCGGCGGCACCCGCCGACGACTCGTCGTCCTCACCCAAGCCCTCCGGCGGAGCCACGGCGACGTCGACCGCAGCTCCCCCGACGGACGCGCCTCCCCAGGAAGAGAAGCCACCGAAGGACGACGCCCCGAAGACCGCCGCGGCGCCGCCGGCCGACCCCCGTCCTCCCCGGCCCTCCGACGCCCGTCCGGACGAGGAACCGAAGCCGCGGTCCGGCGGCCACTCGATCGGCCACCACCCGGCCGGCTTCCCGCTGGTCCTCAGCGCCGCGCTGGTGACCGGGCTCGGCCTCGTGCCCCTGCTGCTCGACCACCTGACCTTCGACATCGCCACCCGGGCGGCGCGGTCCGCCCGCAGCGCCGCGACGTCCTGGCCGGCCGGCGGCGAACCGTGGTTCTGGCCCGACTGGCTGGCGACCACGGCGGGGATCACCGCCGTCGTCGTCCTCGTCCTGGCGCTGGTGGGTCTGCGGATCCGGGACCTCGTCGTCCTCGTCCTCGCCGGAGTGCTGACCGTGACGACGGCGCGCGCCGCCTGGGCGACCCTCGACGTCGTCAACTCCCGGCTCTGGGCACTCCTGCCGGTCTGCGCCGTCTGCGTCCTGGCCTTCGGGCTCGCCGCCACCGCGGCCGCCCGGTTCCGCTCGCCCCGCGACGACAGCGGGGGCGCCGGCGGCGGCGGTGGGGCGGCCGGCGTCCTCGTCGGCGGATGGCTGATCGTCGTGCTGCTGCTGTTCGCCGGCGCGGCCATCGCCAGCAGCGCGGAGACGAACGCCGTCGGAGCGGCCGGCCCACCGCAGGACGTGCCCGGCCTCTTGAGCATCCGAGCGGCCGACGCCGCCGAGCTCGGAGACCTCCGCGGCTCCTGGGTGCCGCAGCTCGCCGCCGCGCAGGTGGGCGGCGACGACGACGCCGGCGCGTCCGCCTTCGCCGTCCGCCACGTCGACCTGGCGGGGCGCCTGCCGGCGCTGCTGGTCCGCGGCGACGACATCGGCGCGGCCGACCTCGACGACACCTGGTGGCTCACCCTCGGCCGGCAGACCTTCGCCTCGGACGCCGAGGTGCAGGCGTGGTGCACCGGGAACGGCATCGCGGAGTGCACGCCGCGACAGGTGGCCGACTGACCGGTCAGACCACCCGGGTCAGCGCCGGCCAGAGACCGTCCCCGCCCTTGGCGAGAACGCCCGCGCCCAGCACGCGCGACCAGGCCAGGTCGCTGCCGGCCTCGTCCCGCCATGACCAGAGCCGCCGCGTCAGGTGGTGCAGCTTGTGCTCCTGGGTGAAACCGATCGCGCCGTGCACCTGGTGCGCTTGCTTCGCGACGACCTCGACGGCGATCCCGGCCCGCACCTTCGCGGCCGCGGCGGCCAGGGAGAAGTCCGGCGACGCGTGCTCCAGGGCGTGGACCGCGGCATCCGTCAGCGCCGTCACCGCGGTCACCTCGCCGGCCATCTCCGCGAGCTCCATCTGGATCGCCTGGAACTTGCCGAGCGGCCGGCCGAACTGCACCCGCTCCCCCGCGTACTGCACCGTCCACTCGAGCACCCGCTCCAGCACCGCGGCCAGCTGCACCGCCCGGGCCAACGCGAACCGCGCCCGCACCTCGTCGGCCTGAGCCTGGGTCAGCAGCGCACCCGACGCCGGGGCGGCGTCCAGGACGAGCGAGCCGCGGGGTTCCCCGGCCAGGTTGAAGGCGTCGGTCGCCGCCATCCCCGAGGCGTCGATCAGCGCCAGCACCGATCCCTCGATGCCCGCCGGTGCCGGCGCCAGGAGCACCACGCCCGTCGCCACGCCGGCCCACGCCACGTCGGTCGCCGTCCCGGTCAGGGCGAAGCGGCCCGGGCCGTCGCCGTTGTCGACCGGGTGCACGGTCACCGCGTCGGCGACCGCGAACGTCAGCGGCGCCTCCGGCGACGGGAGGTCCAGGTCCACCGCGAGCAGCGCCGGCCCGGCCACGAGCAGCTGCTCGGCCACCGGCACCGCACCCGCGCCCGCAGCCAGGGTCCGGACGATCGCCACCGCGTCGGCGAGCTCACCGCCCGAGCCACCCGCCTCCTCCGGCAGGCCGACGCCGGTCAGGCCCGCCTCGGCCAGCGCCGTCCAGAGGCCGGCGTCCCAGCGCCGCTCCGGCGTCAGCACGAACGGCTCGAAGCCGGTGAGGATGTCCCGGACGGTCCCGACCACCAGGTCCTGATCGCTCATCGCAGGCCCAGTCCGCGCGCCACGATCCCCCGCAGGATCTCATTCGTCCCGCCGCGCAGCGTGTAGCCCGGCGCGTGCAGCTGCGCCTCCGCCAGCGCCCTCCCGAGCGGATCCGGCGACTCCAGGGACGGCGTCACGTCGATCACCTTCCGGATCTCCTCGATGACGTCGCCCTCGAACGTCGTCCCCACGTCCTTCACCAGCGCGGCCGGGATGTTCGGCAACTCCCCCCGGTCCAGCGCCGCCGCGATCCGCAGCGACATCTGCCGCAGCGCCAGCAGCCGGGCGGAGATCCGGCCCAGCGCGGCCAGCGCCGCGGGGTCCGGCGACGCGGCCACCCGGCGGCCGAATTCGGCGACAAGTGGATATGTCGACAAGAAGCGTTCCGGGCCCGACCGCTCGAAGGCGAGCTCGGCGGTCACCTGGTGCCAGCCGTTGCCCTCCTCGCCCAGCAGCATGTCCCCAGGGACGACGACGTCGTCGAACACCACCTCGTTGAAGTGGTGGCCACCGTCCAGGATGCGGATCGGGTTGATCGTGATCCCCGGCAGCGACAAGTCGACGAGCAGCTGCGACATGCCGGCGTGCCGGTGCGCCCGGTCCGCCGGCGAGGTGCGCACCAGCACGATCCCGAAGTGCGAGGTGTGCGCGTTCGACGTCCAGACCTTGGCGCCGCTGACGACCCAGTCACCGGCCTCGTTCCGCGTCGCCTTCGTGCGGATCGAGGCGAGATCGGAGCCGGAGTCCGGCTCGCTCATCCCGATGACGAAGAAGCACTCCCCCGCCGCGATCCGCGGCAGGATCTCGCGTCGCTGCTTCTCGCTGCCGTAGCTGAGCAGGTTCGGCCCCGACTGCCGGTCGGCGATCCAGTGCGCGGCCACCGGGGCCCCGGCGGCCAGCAGTTCCTCGGTGACCGCGTAGCGCTCCATCGCCGACCGCTCGTGCCCGCCGTACTCCTTGGGCCAGGTCATGCCGAGCCAGCCCCGCTGCCCCAGCTTGCGCGAGAACTCCGGATCGACGCCGGACAGCCAGGTGTCCACGTGCGTGGAGAAGGTGCCGGCCGCCAGCTCGGCGGCGAGGAACTCGCGCACCTCGTGCCGGACCTGCTCAGCCGCCTCCGACCGCGGCGCGGGTGTCAACGTCAACGAACGGCTCATGCGGATCCCCACGTCGGTGTGGCATTGCTCGGCTCGGTTCTACAGGGCCGGGCACCGACCTGCCGCACGGGCTGCTCCCCTACTTGCGGGCGGTGATCTGCTCGGTGGCGGCGGGGACGACGGTGTTGAGGTCGCCGATGATCCCGAAGTCGGCCAGCTCGAAGATCGGCGCCTCGGGGTCCTTGTTGATCGCCACGATGGTCTTC
>NZ_SPQM01000072.1 GCF_004570345.1 Blastococcus sp. CT_GayMR20
GGCAGCAGGCCGAGGGTCACCTCGGGAAAGCCGAGGGCGACCTTCGGGTCGTCGAGGACGACGCGGTGGTGGCAGGCCAGCGCGATCTCCAGGCCACCGCCGAGCGCGGCGCCGTTGATCGCGGCGGCGACCGGCAGACCCAGGGTCTCCAGCCGGCGCAGCTGGCTCTTCACGAGCGTGACCTGCGCCAGCACAGCGTCCTTCGTGTCCGGCGTGGCCTGGATCAGGCTGCGGAGGTTGCCACCGGCGAAGAAGGTCTTCTTCGCGCTGGTCAGGACGACCCCGCGGACCGAATCCTTCTCGCGCTCCAGCCGGTCGACCGTCTGCCCCATCGAGGCCACGTACGCGTCGTTCATGGTGTTCGCCGACGACGAGGGGTCGTCGAGGGTGAGGACGACGATCCCGTCGGCGTCCTGCTCCCAGCGGATGGCGCTGTCGCTCATCAGAAGACTCCTCAGACTCGCTCGACGACGGTGGCGATGCCCATGCCGCCGCCGACGCACAGGGTGGCCAGGCCGCGGCGCAGGTCGCGCCGCTCGAGCTCGTCGACGAGGGAGCCGAGGATCATGGCTCCGGTCGCGCCGAGCGGGTGGCCCATGGCGATCGCGCCGCCGTTGACGTTGACCTGCTCGTGGTCGAAGCCGGTGTCGGCGATGAACCGGAGGACGACGGCGGCGAACGCCTCGTTCATCTCGACCAGGTCGATGTCGCCGACGGTGAGCCCGGCCTTGGCCAGCGCCTTCTGCGTGGCCGGCGCAGGGCCGGTCAGCATGATCACCGGGTCGGCGCCCGACAGCGCGGTGCTCACGATGCGGGCCCGCGGGGTCAGGCCGTTGCGGCGTCCCGCCTCCTCGGTGCCGATCACCATCAGCGCGGCGCCGTCGACGATGCCGCTGGAGTTGCCGGCGGTGTGCACGTGCTCGATCCGCTCGACCCAGTGGTACTTCTGCAGGGCGACCGCGTCGAAGCCGCCCATGTCGCCGATGCCGGCGAACGCTGAGGGCAGGCCGGCCAGCGACTCGACCGTGGTGCCGGGGCGCACGAGCTCGTCGGTCTCGAGGACGACGGTGCCGTTGCGGTCGGTCACCGGCGCGACCGACCGGTCGAAGTAGCCGTTGAACCAGGCCTTCGCGGCGCGGGCGTGCGACTCGGCCGCGTAGGCGTCGACGTCCTCGCGGGACCAGCCGCCGAGGGTGGCGATGAGGTCGGCACCGATGCCCTGCGGCACGAAACCGGTCCGGGCGGCGGTCTCGGGGTCCATCGGCCAGGCGCCGCCGTCGGACCCCATCGGCACGCGGGACATCGACTCGACGCCGCCGGCGAGGACGAGGTCCTCGAAGCCGGAGCGGACCTTCTGCGCGGCCAGGTTGACCGCCTCCAGCCCGCTGGCGCAGAAGCGGTTGATCTGCACGCCGGCGACGGTCTCCGGCAGGCCCGCCGCGAGCGCCGCAGTCCGGGCGATGACCGCGCCCTGCTCGCCGACCGGCGAGACGACGCCCAGGACGATGTCGTCGACCTGCGCGGGGTCCAGGCCGGGGTTGCGCCGGCGGACCACGTCGATGAGACCGGTGGTGAGGCTGATCGGCTTCACCGAGTGCAGCGCACCGGTCTTCTTGCCCTTGCCGCGCGGCGTGCGCACGGCATCGTAGATGAACGCCTCGGCGGTCATGCGGATCCTTTCGTCGGTGCCGAAATCGCGGTTTCGGCCCCTGTCGGGAGGTGCCGAAATGGCGGTTTCGGCACCGGGGGGTCAGACGCCGAGGGAGCGGCCGACGATCTCCTTCATGATCTCGGTGGTCCCGCCGTAGATCGTCTGGATGCGGGAGTCGAGGTAGGCCCGGGCGACCGGGTACTCGAGCATGTAGCCGTAGCCGCCGTGCAGCTGGAGGCACCGGTCGACGACGCGCTTCTGCAGCTCCGTCGTCCACCACTTGGCCATCGCGGCGTCCTCGACGGTGAACCGGCCGGCGTTGTGCTCGAGGATCGCCTTCTCGATGTAGGTCTCGGCGATCGACACCTCGGTGTGCATCTCGGCGAGCTCGAACCGGGTGTTCTGGAACCTCCCGATCGGCCGGCCGAACGCCGTGCGGCCCTTGCAGTAGTCCACGGTCAGGTCGAGGATCAGCCGGCTCGCGGCGACGGCGACCGCGGCGATGGACAGCCGCTCCTGCGGCAGGTTGTGCATCAGGTGGAAGAAGCCGTGGCCCTCGGTGCCGAGCAGGTTGGTCGCCGGCACCCGGACGTCGTCGAAGAAGAGCTCGGCGGTGTCCTGCGCCTTGAGGCCGATCTTGTCCAGGTTGCGGCCACGCTCGAAGCCGGCCATCCCGCGCTCGACGACGAGCAGCGAGAAGCCGCGGGCACCGGCCTCGGGATCGGTGCGGGCGACCACGATCACCAGGTCGGCGTTGATCCCGTTGGTGATGAAGGTCTTCGACCCGTTGAGCGCCCATTCGTCGCCCTCGCGGCGGGCCGTCGTCTGGAGGCCCTGCAGGTCCGAGCCCGCACCGGGCTCGGTCATCGCGATCGCGGTGATCAGCTCGCCGCGCACGAAGCCGGGCAGCCACCGCTCCTTCTGCTCGTCGGTGGCCAGGTCGAGCAGGTAGGGGGCGACGACGTCGTTGTGCAGGGTGAAGCCGAGACCACTGGCGCCGACCCGGGTGACCTCGGCTGCCAGCAGGGCGTTGTAGCGGAAGTCCTTCACCCCGCCGCCGCCGTACTCCTCGGGCACGTCCATGCCCAGCAGCCCCTGCCCGCCGGCCTTGAGCCACACGGAGCGGTCGACGATGCCGGCCTCCTCCCACGCGGCATGGTGCGGCACGACCTCCTTGGCGAGGAAGTCGCGCACCATCGCGCGGAACGCCTCGTGCTCGGCCTGGTAGAGCGCGGACTGCACAGGGAACCTCCGGGGACGTCGGACGGCGGGATCACGACCAGCACAACATACAGACCACCCGTTCTGTATGTGAGGGGCTGGCGCGATTTCCCGGGCTGGCCGCGACACGTGTGACCGGTGTGGCGCGTGCGCACGACACGGAACCGGCGGTGCTGGCGTGACGGCCGGAAGGCTCGGACTCTGAGGGACATGACCAGCGTCTACGCGTACGGAACCGCCCACGCGGTCGTGATGGTCGGCTCCTACGGCGCGGAGGGCCTCACGCCGCGGCAGATCGGCCCGGCGCACGCCACGATCGGCCGGGTGAACGGACAGAGCCGCAAGGCACTCTGCGGTGCCTACGTGTCCATCGACGAGCAGCTGCCCTGGCCCCCCGAGGGCTACGAGGACCAGCAGCTCTGCGAGAACTGCGCCACCCTCGCCGCACTCTGACGGCGGTCAGCCTCCGGCGACCGACGGCAGCACCTGCACCTCGGCGCCGTCCCTGACCGCCGTCGCCAGGCCGCCCTCGAACCGGACGTCGTCCCCGTCGACGTAGACGTTCACGAACCGCCGCACCTGCCCCGTCTCGTCCCGGATCCGGCGGGCCAGCAGCGGGTGCTGCGCCGCGAGCGCGTCCAGGACGTCGGCCAGGGTCTCCCCCGCCGGCTCGAGATCCAGGTGCTTCGCGCCGCCGGCCAACGACGCCAGGGCGCCGGGCAGCAGGACCTGCACGCTCACGGGACCTGCACTGCCCGGACCGCGAGGACGTCGGGCAGGTGGTCGGCGACCAGCGCGAACGTGTCACCCTCGTCGGCGCTGGCGTAGACGCAGCCGTCGCGGGTGCCGACGTAGAGGCCGGTCCGCTCGTGGTCGTCGGAGCAGAACGCGTCGCGCATGACGGCCGACCAGTTGTCGTCGGGCAGACCCCGACCGACCTCCGCCCACGTCTCGCCCGCGTCGCGGGTCCGGTGCACGCGCAGCCGCCCGTCCGGGGGGACCCGCTGCATGTCGGCGACCAGCGGAACCACCCAGGCGGTGCCGGGGGCGTGGGGCGAGGCGACGATCGGGAAGCCGAAGTCCACCGGGAGCCCGTCGGCGATCGATGTCCAGCTCACCCCGACGTCGTCGGTGCGGAACACCCCGAAGTGGTTCTGGGCGTACATCCGGTCCGGGCTGCGCGCGTCGATCGCGACCTTGTGCACGCACTGCCCGTACTCCGGCAGCCGTTCGGGCCCGAAGACGACGGTGATGCCCTTGTTGCGGGGCTCCCACTTCTCCCCGCCGTCCTCGCTGACGTAGACGCCGCCGGTGCTCATCGCGATGGTCACGCGGTCGGACGCGGGGTCGGGCAGGACGGTGTGCACCGCCCCGCCCCCGCCGCCGGGCTCCCAGGTCGGGCGGTGCGGATGGTCGTGGAGGCCGCGGACCAGCTCGAACGAACGGCCGCCGTCGGTGCTGCGCCACAGCGAGTGCGGCTCGCAGCCGGCCCAGACCACGTCGGGCCGGCCGGCGGAGTCCGGCCGGAGCTGCCAGACGCGGGCCAGGGCGGCGCCGGTGTCCTCCGGGAAGCGGATGGCGCCCTGCTCGTTCTCGTTCCAGGTCGCCCCGAGGTCGTCGGACCACATGACCGTCGGGCCCCAGTGCCCGTACTGGATACCGGCCAGCACCCGCGGCGGCGACCGGCGGACGTCGACGGAGACGGCGGCGACCTCCTGGGCCAGCAGGTGCGGCCCGTCGACGGTCCACGTGCGGCGGTCGTCGTCACTGCGGGCGAGCCACACACCCTTGCGCGTACCGATGGCCAGCAGGTCTGTCATGGCGCCCCTCCGGGATCGTCGGATCGACGTGAGGGCGACCGTAGGACCAGCGACCGACAGGATCGATCCCTTCCGGCGCGGAGCGCGGAAGCCCTCACGGAGAGGTGGACCGTCCGGCGGTCGGAAACTCAGCGGCGGGTCGCGCCGCCCCCTCCGGGCTGGTCGGGGTTGACGGTGTGCCCGGGCCCGTCAGGGATCCGGCCGTCGAGGGTGGCGCCGTCGTGGGCCCGGTGGTCCCTGCCCATGTCCGGCGCGAGCTTCTCGGCCCTGGCGCGCAGCTGCTCGGCCTCCTTCGCCTGCTCGCCGGCGCGGGCGGCGCGTTCCCGCGCCTCCTGCTCGGCGAGGGCCGTCCGCTCCTCGGCCTCGGCCCGCTCCCGGCGAGCCCGGGCCGCCTGCTCCTCGGCCAGCGCCTGGTCCTTGTCCGCGCGCGCCGACAGGACCTGCGCCTCCTGCAGGTGCTCCCGCGCCTGCTCCCGCTTCTTCAGGTTGGCCACCCGCGAGCGCTTGGACAGCGCCAGCGCCAGCAACGCCAGCAGGACGACCACGACGACGACGATCAGGACGATGACCCAGGTGTCCACGGCAGTTCCTCTCCTCGGACTCCCTGCTGAGGTGCCCGGAGGGGGTTGATCAGAAACTCCGTACGCCGCCGCTCACTTGAGGGCGCTGCCGGCCTGCCACTCCTCCCAGGGGATGGTCCAGTCGTAGATGTCGGACCGCAGGTCGCCCGCGCTGGAGCCGCGGATCTCCACGATGTCGCCGGGCTGCGAGAAGTTGAAGAACCAGGCCGCGCGCTCGGTGGACATGTTGATGCAGCCGTGCGAGACGTTGGTGTTGCCCTGCTGGGCCACCGACCACGGGGCGGCGTGCACGAACTCGCCGCTGTCGGAGATGCGGACGGCGTACTCGACGGGCGTGCGGTAGCCCTCGGGGCTGTCGACGGGGACGCCGTAGGTGCTGGAGTCCATGATCCGGTTGCGGTTCATCTCGGTGACCACGTGCGGCCCGTTGTAGCTCGGGTTGTCCGGGCTGCCGGCGCTGATGGGGTAGGTCTGGACCAGCTGGTCGCCGTCGTAGACCTCCATCATGTGGGTGCTGGCGTCGGCGATGGAGACGTGCTTGGCCCCGATCGAGAAGGACACGGTGCGGTTCTTCTCGCCCCAGATGCCGTTCCCGAAGTCGATGCCGTACAGGTTGGCGTCCAGCGTCACGTCGGTGTTGGCCGGCCAGTAGGTGGACGGGCGGAAGTGGACCTCGGTCTCGCTGAACCAGTTCCAGACGCCGTCGGTGGGCGTGGAGCTGGTGACCACCAGGTGGCTCTCCACCGCCGCCTTGTCGACGATCGGGTCGTCGAAGTAGACGCGGATCGGCATGCCGACCCCGACGGTCTGCCCGTCGAGCGGGCCGATGGACGGCGTCGACACCGACGCCGGGGTGACGGTCGTGAACGTCGAGGTCGCCGTCGTCTGCTCGTCGTCGGCGTTCTCGGCGGTGGCCGTCAGCGTGTAGCTGGTGCCGTAGGCGAGCGGCGTCTCCGGCGTCCAGACCGCGGCAGCGGCCTCGTCGGCGGGCGGCGCGAGGGTGCCGGAGACCGCGGTGCCCGCCCCGTCGACGAGGGTCACCTCGGCGAGCTCGCCGTCGGTGACCGAGATCTCCAGCGGCACCACCGGTGAGACGTCGGCGGAGCCGTCGGCCAGCGCGAGGGACACCTGGGCCGGCTCGGCGGCGGCTGGGGAGCTCGGCTCGCCGGAGCCCGATCCTCCGGCGTCGTCCCCACTGCATCCGGCGAGGAACACGAGTGCTCCCGCGGCGATCATGGCGGCTGTCCGTCGCACCTGCCCCGACTCCTCTCGCATGGCACCCGGCCCGGACCGGCCCCGGGGGAACGCGTGCCTGTGACCCAGTGTCCACGTCCGGACGACGAAAGCGGCCGAGTCGAGCGTCACCCCGGGCGGCGGGTGCCGGCCGCGGTGGCGCTGGTATCGTTCTCCCTCGTTGCCCAGCAGTCCGGGCGACACGCGCCATTAGCTCAATTGGCAGAGCAGCTGACTCTTAATCAGCGGGTTCGGGGTTCGAGTCCCTGATGGCGCACCACCTTCGAAGCGGCCCGGTCCACCTGGACCCGGGCCGTTCGTCGTCGTGGAGGGCTACTCCGAGCGCTGCTCGCCGTCGTGGTTCCGGAGCAGCCGCAGGTGCGGTCGGGTGGTGGTGCTCTCGCGCTGGTCCGGCACCGGGGGCAGGCCGGCGGCCCGGCGCACCCGGTTCTCCGGCACGTCCAGCGCCCGGGCGAGGAACTCGGCCAGCCCCTCGCTGATGAAGCTGGTGCCGCCGGTGCGGGCCATGCGCTTGAGGGTCTCGGGAGGAACGACCCACCGGGAGAACCGCGAGGCGTCATCGGCCGTCCGGGCCAGTTCCCAGAGCCGGCGCCGCACGAGGTCCTGCAGGTCCTTGTCGGCCATCCGTCCAGGCTAGGCCCGGACGCCGGGCACGGCATCCGGTGCATCCGGTGCATCCGAGACGGCGACTGCGCCCGAATACCGGCCGTGACGTGGTGCGCCCCGGAGAAGCAGCACTGGGTTCTCCAACCCCTGATCGACGCCGGGCTGGCGACGGAGCAGATCCGCGCCTTCCTCTACCAGCTCGCGTTCGACGAGATCATCGGTGAGGGGCGGGCCACGGTGGCCGCGGTCCACGCCGTCGTCGCGGACCAGCCGGCCCGGGTCCAGGCCGCCTGGACGGAGACGGTCTGCCGGCTGCTGGCTCTCCCCGGGCCGGACGCCTGAGGCTCATCGGTTCCCGGAGGCGCTCAGCTTCCGCCAGACCCAGCTCGACGGCACCCGGCGACCGGTGACCAGGTACTCGAGCACCCCGTGCACCTGCAGGATGGTGTCGAGGGCCCGGCGGGCGGCCGACCAGCCGGCGAGCAGCATTTCGTCTCCCGGCTCCAGGACGAAGTCGTCGTCCGGCGCGAGCGTCACCTCGCGGCCCCGCATGACGATCAGGACGAGCGCGTGGAGCGGCTCGTCGCGGTCCTCCGGGTTCCGCAGGAGCTGACCGAGGCGGGCGTCGCCCGAGCGGAGCCACGACCCGAGCGCCGGCGCCTCCTGCGGCGTGAGCCGGACCTTCCACAACGTCTGCAGGTGCGCGCCGCACAGCCCCTTGAGCCGGTCGACGATGCCCGCCGCCCAGTCGTTCCCCATCTCCGGCATCTCGCGGAGGAAACGCCACAGCAGCGGCGTGGACAGCTGCGCGTACACCTCGTGCGCGACCACCTCGGTGGGCACGAGGAGGGCGTCGACCTCCATCGCGGCGAACAGCGGCGCACTGGCGGCGCTGTTCTGCCGGGCGGCGAGGAAGAGCTCGGGGTTGCTGCGGCGGGCCGCGGCGACCAGCGAGAGGTTGGTCGTGTCGTTGTCCGTCCCGGCGACGAGCCCCACCGCGCGGTCGAGGTCGGCCTGCGCGAGCACCCAGGGGTCGGACCCGTCGCCGACGAGCAGGTCGGCGTCGCCGACATCCGCCGGGTGGTCCTCGATGACGGTGACCTCCAGCCCCTCGGCGCGCAGGTCCCTCGTCAGCTCCTGCCCCAGCCGCCCGTAGCCGCAGATGATCCAGCGGCCGCTACGCGGCGGCAGGCCGCGCTGGGGCAGCGCGGCGCCCGGGCCGCTCTCCAGCCACGTCATCAGCTGGTAGGAGGCCGGCGCCCGGAGCGCGAGGCGCAGGTGGTCGCCGAAGCGGTCGAACGGGTTGACCGTGGCCGGGCTGCCGAACGCCTGCATGCGCTCGGCGATCGTCCGCGACGTGACCCGCGCGATCACCGGGAGGTCGGGACGGAGCAGGGCCGCGGCCATGACGATGGCGAGGTTCGCCTCCTCGTCGTCGGTCAGGGCCACCACCGCCTCGCAGGAGGAGTGACCCAGCCCGGCGACGGCCAGGTGGCCGGGGTCGCGCGCATCGGCGGCCAGCCCGGGCACGTCGGCGTGGTAGGAGTCCAGCTCCAGGCCGTCGATCCGGTCGGAGTTCCGGTCCAGGACGACGAACCGCCGTCCGAGCGCGTCGAAGGAGTGCCCGAGCAGCTCCCCGGTGCGCCCGTAGCCGGCGATCAGCAGGAACGGCTCACGCAGCCGCGAGACCTTCCGGCTGAAGTGCTGCAGGGCCAGCGCCGACCGGAACGCGCGGTCCTGCAGCAGCGACAGCAGCGAGCCGATGGCGTAGGCCCACCCGATCACCGACAGGTAGATCGAGATGGTCACCCACATCCGCTGGTTGTAGGTGAACGCGAACGGGATCTCGCCGAACCCGATCGTCGTCGCGGTGTAGCTCATGACGTAGAACGCGTCGAAGAAGCCCATGTGGTACGTGTTGCCGTCGGCGTCCTGGCCGGGGATCAGGGTCAGTCCGAGGACGCTGACGGAGAAGATGACGATCAGCACGATCAGCGGGGCGCGCATGCGCCGGAGGATCAGGAAGATCGTGGCCGACGCCTGCGCCGCCGAGTGGGCCGCGACGCGGAACGTCGCCCGGCGCACCCGCGTGCGGTCGCGCTCGTCGGTCCCGAAGATGTTCTTCCAGAAGACGAGCAGGGGGTTGCCCATGGCGGCCTCCGGTCAGCCGCGGTGGAAGGAGACCGTCTCCACGACGAGCAGGACGACGGAGACGATGTTCGCCAGCAGCGCGCCGCCGGACAGCGAGACGACGCTCGCCGTCCAGGCCTCGTTCATGCCCGCGGTGCTGACGTACGTCGCGTAGCCGAACATCAGCGCGGCGCCGATCAGCTGCAGGTCCGCCACGAGGCTGGTCGCCAGGTGCACCGCCCCGATCTGCGTGCGGTCGCCGAACTTGAGCACGGTGGCGATCAGGTTGACCACGACCGCCGCGAACAGCTCGTACGGGTTGTGCAGCTCGGGGTCGTCGATGTCGCCGATGAAGAAGCCGAAGTTCAGCGTCGCGGCGAGGACGACGAAGAACCCGAAGACCACCTTCTCCAGATTCACCCGGCCCTCCCGCCCTCGACTGCGCGTGCTGCCGGAACGATCGTGATGCCTCGACCCGCCGCGCGCGACGTGAGCGACACGATGGTGTGGTCCGTAGGGTCGCCCGGTGGCCTGGAAGCGAGCGGTGTTCGCGCTGTTCACCGTCGCGGCCGGCACGAACGTCCCGACGCCGTTGCTCCTCGTCTACCAGGAGCGGCTGGACCTGTCGGCGGAGGTGCTCACCGCGCTCTTCGGCTGCTACGCCGCCGGTCTCGTGCCCGCCCTCCTGGTGTCGGGGCAGCTGTCCGACCGTCTGGGACGGCGCCGCGTCGCGATCCCCGGCATCGTCCTGTCCGGCCTGGCCTCGCTGGCCTTCGCCGCCGCCGGCGACTCCCTGACGCTGCTGTTCACCGCCCGCTTCCTGCAGGGCGTGGTCAGCGGCGTCGTCTTCAGCGTCGGCAGCGCGTGGGTGGGCGAGCTGTCCCAGGCCTCGGGCGAGGGCGCCGGCGGCCGGAGGGCAGCCTTCGCCATGACGGCCGGCTTCTCCCTGGGCCCGCTGACGAGCGGGCTGCTCGGGGAGTTCGGACCGGCTCCCACGGTGCTCCCCTACCTCGTCCACACCGCGCTGGTTGCCGTCGGACTCACCCTGGCGCTGGGTCTGCCGGAGACCGTGGACCTGCACGCCCGCGCCCGGGCCCGCACGGACGGCGACCCGGCGGTCCCGCTGATCCGACCGGGTGACGGCTGGCTGGTGGCGACGGTGCTGGCCCCGGTCGCGGTGTGCGTCTACGCCTTCCCCTCGTCGGTCATCAACGCCGTCCCCCTGCTGGTCGACCTGCCCTACGGCGGGGTCGCCGTCACGGGTGTCCTGGCCGGCGTGACCCTCGGCGCGGGCACGCTCGTGGCGGGTCTGCAGCGGCGCCTCGGCCGGTGGACCGCGGTCGTGGCCACCGCACTCGGCGCGGCCGGCTTCGCGGCGGCGGCGGCGTTCGCGTCGACCGGATGGCTCCCCTGGCTGGCCGTCGCCGCACCGCTGCTGGGGTCCGGCGGTGGACTGTGCCTGGCGGCCGGCCTGACGCTCACCGCCCGGCTGGCCGCGCCGACGCGCCTCGGCGCGCTCACGGCACTGTTCCTCGCCATCGCCTACATCGGCTTCGCCGTCCCGTTCGTCATGGCAGTGGTGGCGCGCGGGACCTCCGCGACCGTGCCGCTGGCGGCGGCCGGGGCGATCACCGGCCTGCTCGCCGTCCGCCTGCTCCTGCCGGCCCGGCGCCGCCTGCTCTGAGCCCGGACTGCAGGACGGCGCCCCCTCCCGGAGGAGGGGGCGCCGTCCGTCGGCCCCCTCGCAGGGGCCCGCCGCGATCTAGCGAGTGGCGGGGGGCGAGGGGGTCCTTGCTCAGCCGGCGATCTTCGCGGCGAACTCGCCCTCGAACGCCTCGGCGAGGACCGAGGCACCACCGGGCACGTCGGCCGGCTGGAGCACGAAGCTCTGCAGGCTCGGCGACTTGCCGGTCTCGAAGCCCCGGATCGGGACGGTCAGACCGTCGGTGTCGACCTCCTCCAGACCTTCGAATGCCTCGTACACACCGGCGCGGGTCAGGTCACCGTTCTCGCACGCGGCGTCGAGCACCGCCTTCATGAGCGTGCTCATGCCGAAGCCGACGACCACGCCGAGGCTCGGGGTTGCCTCGGGGTAGGCCGCCTCGTACTGCTCGAGCAGTTCGGGGTGCGCGTCGAAGGACGACACCGGGGACGCGACGTAGAGGTGGCTCTTCAGCCAGTTCGCCGCCGGACCCGCGAGCAGACCGGGCGCGAAGACCGGGTTGCTGCCGAGGATCGGGACGTCGAGGCCCTGGGCCTCCGCGACCGTGGCCACCGACGCCAGCGCGGCCGGGCCGACGGTGAGGGCGATCAGGTTGACGCCCGCCGCCTTGAAGGCCGTGACCTGCGAGCTCATGTCCGTGTCGGTCGACTTGATCTGCTGCTCGACGACCTCCAGACCCATCTCCTCGGCGACCGCCTGCGTGCCCGCGAGGCCGTTGGCGCCGTACTCGCCCTCGAAGTAGATGTGTCCGACCTTGTCGCCCTCCTTCAGCAGCCCCTCCTCGAAGAGGTAGCTGTAGCCGTTGGCGATCTCGACGTCGTAGGTCGCACCCACCACCCCGGTACCGGGGATCTCGGTCAGGGTCTTGGACCACGCCGACGGGAAGTTGACGATCTGGTCGGCCTCGTACTCCGGTGCCAGCGCGGTGTTGATCGGTGAGCCGATCGTCTGCTGCATCGCGAGGACGTTGTCCTTCATCCCGCTGTAGAGCTGCACGCCGTTCTGCGGGACGTAGTTGGTGTCCTGGATGTCCAGCTCGACGTCGTAGGTGTCGCAGACCTGGTTCTCCTCCCAGAACAGCTCGTTGGCGTTGGTGATGTCCTTGCCCAGGGCGGCGAAGGCACCGGTGAAGTCGGTGAGGACGCCGAGGCGGATCGTCTCGCCCTCGACGCCGATGTCGGTCTGGACGTCGGCGGCCTCGCCGCCCCCGCCGCCGCCGCTGGACTCCGGGGCCTTGGTGCTGCAACCGGAGGCCGCGGCGACGACGACGGCTGCCAGCGCGACCGTGCCGCGCGAACGCTTTCCGAGATTCATGTAGTGCTCCCTTGTGCTGGTGGGTCCGACGGGACTGAGGTGGTGGAACTGCTGGTCGCGGCAGAGGAACGGCTGGTGAGCCGTCCCCCGCCGGGGTCTCGGCTCTTGCGGCGGAAACGCTCCGCGAAGCCGGCAAGACCGGCGGGCTGGAAGAGGATGACGAGGATGATCGCCAGGCCGAAGAAGTAGCGGGCCGCCTCGCCGGCGGCCAGGCCGCCCTCCCCCGCGCCGCCCACCAGCGGCACCGCCTCGGCGTAGCGCTGGAAGACCAGCGGCAGGGCGGTGACGAAGAGCGCCCCGAGGGCGGCGCCACCCACCGAGCCCAGCCCGCCCAGCACGATCATGGCGAGGAACAGGATCGAGAGCTCGAGCCCGAAGGACTCCGGCGCGATGCTCCCGACGGACAGGGCGAACATCACACCGGCGAGTCCGGCGTACATCGAGCTGACGAGGAAGACCCGCCCCTTGTAGCGCTGGACGTTGACGCCCATGACGGACGCGGCGACCTCGCTGTCGCGCAGCGTCTGCAGCGCCCGGCCGGGACGGCTGCGCAGCAGGTTCCGCGCGAAGAGGTAGGCAGCCAGGGCGAGGACCAGGCCGAGGTACCAGAGCCGCTCGGACTCCCGGAAGGGCACCCCCAGGACGAACAGGTCGGGGTCGGTGTTGCCGAACGTGAACCCGAACAGCGAGAACTCCGGTGCCGAGCGCCCGTTGAAGCCCCCGGTCACCGACGTCCAGCTGTTGAGCACGTGCTGGCCGATGAAGACCAGGCCGAGCGAGGCGACACCCAGGTAGATGCCGCGCAGCCGCGCCGCGATCGGGGAGAACACCAGACCGGCGAGGCCGGCCAGCAGGACGCCGGCGAGCATGCCGACGATCGGCGGCCACCCGAGCCCGCTGAGGTCGGCGAGGCCGATGCCGCCCGACTCGCCGGACACGAACACGTAGGTGACGGCACCGACGGCGAGGAAGAACGCGTGAGCCAGGGACAGCTGGCCCGTCGTCCCGACGAGCAGGTTCAGGCCGATGGCGCCGACGATCGACGTGAAGACCGCGAACCCGGTCCGCAGCCAGAACTCCTCGACGTAGAGCGGCAGCGCGAGCATCACCACCAGGGCGACGACCAGGAGCAACGGCTTCAGGAGCGACCGTCCCCGGCCCGCGCCGGACGTCGGTCGGGCGCCGCTGGCGCTCGACCCGCGAGCGGCGGTCGCCGTCGCCTCAGACACGGGTGAGCTCCTTCGTGCCGAAGAGCCCGGACGGCCGGACGAGGAGGACGGCGATCATGACGATGTACGGCACGACGTCGCCGAACCCGCGGCCGAGGAACAGGAGCTGGTCCTGGTAGCCGGAGGCGAGGGATTCCGAGATGCCGATGAGCAGGCCGCCCACGAGCGCTCCCCCGGTCGAGTCGAGACCACCGAGGATCGCGGCCGGGAAGGCGCGGAGCGCGACGGTGTAGACGGTCGGGCTGACGCCCGGCGTGGGCGAGCCGACGAGGAAGAGCGCGGCGACCCCGGCCAGCACGCCGGCGACGACCCAGGCGAGCGCCGAGACCCGTCCCTGCTTGATGCCCATGAGTGCCGCGGTCTCGCCGTCCTCCGCCGACGCGCGCATCGACACGCCCCAGCTGGAGTACTTGAAGGCCACGAAGAACAGGGCGATGAGGACGCCGGCGACGATGGTCGCGATCAGCCGGTTCTGGCTGATGCCCACGTCGCCGATCCGGAAGGAGCCGCCGCCCCACGGGTGCGGCACGTTGAGGATGTCCGAGCCGATCCGCCGGATCAGCTCGGTCAGCAGGATGATGTCCACACCGATCGTGACGATGGCGAGACTGATGACCGGGGCGCCGCGCAACCGGTTGATGATCAGCCGCTCGACGATCAGGGCGGCCAGCGCCGTGATCGCGATCCCCACCAGGGCCGCCAGGTAGAAGCCGAGCGGCTCCGAGAGACTGGCGATCGAGTAGGCGCCGAGCAGCAGCAGTGAGCCGTGCGTGAAGCTGACGACCTCGCTCGCCTTGAAGATGATCACGAACCCGAGGGCGATCAGGGCGTAGATGGCGCCGAGGGAGACGCCGTTCATCAGCAGCGACAGGAACTGGGTCACGAGGGCGTCCCCGGGGTCTCGGAGGAGTGGTGACCGGTCGCGGCGGCCTCGGCCGCCTCGGCCGGGCTGATCTCGTCGCCGGAGCCGAGGTAGGCCCGGATGACCTCCGGATCGCGCTGGACCTCCGCCGGCGTGCCGTCGGCGATCCGGCGGCCGAAGTCGAGCACGGTGACCTGGTCGGCCAGGGACATGACCATGCCCATGTCGTGCTCGACGAGGACGACGGAGATCCCGAGCGCCGAACGGATCTCGAGGATGGCCTCGGCCATCCGGTCGGTCTCCTCGGCGTTCATCCCGGCGACCGGCTCGTCGAGGAGCAGGAGCCGTGGCTCGGTGCAGAGCGCCCGGGCCACCTCGACGCGCTTCTGGTCGCCGTAGGAGAGGACGCCCACGGGCGTGTGCAGCTTCTCGCCCAGCTCGAGGAACTCGGCGATCTCGGCCACCCGGGCGCCGTGCAGCTTGCCCTCACGGGTGGCCTTCGGCAGCCGCAGACCCGCGGCGACGAACCCCGCCTTCGTCAGGTGGTGCCGGCCGAGCATGAGGTTCTCGGCCACCGACTGGGCGCCGGAGAGTGCGATGTTCTGGAACGCGCGGGCGACCCCGATGCCGGCGATCTGGTACGGCCGCATCTGGTCGAGCCGGTGGTCGCCGAAGCGGACCTGCCCCTCGGCCGCCTTGTAGACGCCGGACAGGACGTTGAACATCGTGGACTTGCCCGCGCCGTTGGGGCCGATGATCGCGTGGATCGTCCCGGGCTCGACCCGGAACGACACGTCCGAGAGCGCCTTGATGGCGCCGAACCGGACGCTCACGTTCTCGACCTCGACCGCGGGGATGTCCGCCCGGATGTCCGCCTCGGCCGCACGTGCCCCGGTCACGCCGACCACCGCGAGAGCTTCTTGCCGGACGCGGCGCGCAGGTGCGGACCACCGGAGTCGGAGTCGCCGTCGTGGCCGAGGTACAGGCGCTGCACCTCGTCGGTCTGGGCGAGCTCCCGCGCGTCGCCGGACAGGGAGACCTCGCCGACATCGAGCACGTAGGCGAGGTCGGCCACCCCGAGTGCCATCGTGGCGTTCTGCTCGACCAGCAGCACGGAGGTGCCCTGGCGGTTGATCTCGGCGATGACCTCGCCGATCTGGCCGATGATCCGCGGCGCGAGGCCCAGCGACGGCTCGTCGAGCAGGAGCAGTCTGGGGCTCGCCATCAGCGCCCGGCCGATCGCCAGCATCTGCTGCTCACCGCCGGACAGGAGCGCACCGCGCTGCGAGGCCCGCTCCTTGAGCACCGGGAACATCTCGTAGACGCGGTCCTGGGCGCGCGCCTTGGCGGCCTTGTCCTTGCTGCCCATCCCGCCGGCGCGCAGGTTCTCCTCCACGGTGAGCCGGCCGAAGATGCGCCGTCCCTCCGGCACCTGGACCAGCCCCATGCGGACTGTCTGTGCCGGGTCACGGGATCCGAGGTCGACGTCGCCGAACCGGACCGAGCCGGAGTCGACGCGGCCACGGTGCAGCCGCAGCGTGCCGGAGATCGTGCGCAGGAGCGTGGTCTTCCCGGCTCCGTTGCTACCGAGGACGGCGACGACCTTGCCGTCAGGGACCTCCATGGAGACCCCGCGCACCGCCTGCACGGCACCGCCGTAGGTGACGTGGAGCGAATCGATGCTCAGCACGAACGACACGTCCTTTCTGCGCCGTCGGTCGACGCGGGGGCGAGCGGACGAGGGTGTCTGCGGATCACCGGTGCGGGGTCGTGGGCGCCGAACCGACCGGGGTACAGCCGGCCGTGGCGGACCGGACGGACGGATCGCCCGTACGTGACGTAGCGCACATTGCGGTGACTGTAGGGGCAGAACGGCCGGATCAGAGCCGCGAAAGGTCACGGATCGGTCACCTTGCTCCTCGCCGACCGACCGGACGCCGCGACCTGGGGCCAGGCCACAGCAGTGACCCCCCGGTGTGCGTGTGCTGCCCACATTGCGCGACCCCTGCGTGCCGTCCCGGACGTCGGGGCACCGCACGCCCAGGCGCCCTCCGGTGGCCCGAGGTGTGGGCGGGCGACGGGTCCGCACCGCCGTCAGCTGTCGGCGCAGGAAGGCCCGCCCCGCGTCGTGCGTTGACCGTTCGTGGACACGGACGTCGTCGTCATCGGGGCGGGACAGGCGGGGCTGAGCACCGCGCGGTCCCTCGCCCGCCAGGGCTTCGAGCCCGAGACCGGCTTCGTCGTCCTGGACGCGGACGAGCGGCCCGGCGGCGCCTGGCAGCACCGCTGGCCGTCCCTGACCGTCGGCACCACTCACCGCGTGCACGACCTCCCCGGGCTGCCGTTCGAACCGGACGCGGAGAACCTGCGTGCCGCCGACGCCGTCCCCGCGTACTTCGCCGAGTACGAGCACCGCTTCGGACTCCCGGTCCACCGCCCGGTGCGGGTGCGCGCCGTCCGCCGCACGGCCGACGACCGCTTCCGCGTCGAGACCGACGCCGGCGACCGGACGGCGCGGGCGGTCGTCAGCGCGACCGGCACCTGGACCCGCCCGTTCGTACCCCGCTACCCGGGCCAGGAGCTCTTCCACGGCCGGCAGCTGCACACCGTCGACTACCGCTCGGCCGAGGAGTTCACCGGCCGGCACGTCGTGGTCGTCGGCGGCGGAGCCTCGGCGACGCAGCTCCTCGGCGAGATCTCGACTGTCACCACGACGACCTGGGTCACCCGGCGTCCGCCGGTCTGGCGGGACGGCCCGTTCGACGAGGACGCCGGCCGCCGCGCCGTGGCGATGGTCGCCGACGCCGTGCGCGAGGGTCGCCGGCCCGGCAGCGTCGTCGGCGTCACGGGGCTGCTGACCTCCACGCCCTACATCCGCGACGCGCTGGACCGCGGCGTCCTGGAGCGGCGGCCCATGTTCGACCGCATCACCGAGGACGGCGTGGTGTGGGCGGACGGTTCCTCCGTGCGCGCCGACGTGATCCTGTGGGCCACCGGCTTCCGGGCGGCCGTCAGCCACCTGGCCCCGTTGCACCTGCGCGGTCCGGGTGGCGGCATCCGCATGGACGGGACGCACGTCGCCGGCGAACCGCGCATCCACCTGGTCGGGCACGGGCCGTCGGCCAGCACCATCGGCGCCAACCGGGCCGGGCAGTCGGCGGCCCGGCAGCTGCACCGGCTGCTGCACGACCAGGGGGAACTCCCCCGCACCGCCTGAAGAAGGACCCCCCTGCCCCCCACCACTCGCAAGCTCGCGGCGGGACCCTGCAGGGGGGCCATTCAGGGATCGTTCAGGGTCTGTTCAGGGCTTCCCCCGATGTGCCTGGGTGGTTCCTCCCGCCAGGCTCACCGCATGACCTCCCCACTGCTTCCCGCCCTCGGGGGAACCGCGTGATCGTCGCCCGGGGCCTCACCAAGATCTACGGCAAGAAGGCCGCTGTCGACGGCATCGACTTCACCGTCGAACCGGGCCGCGTGACCGGGTTCCTCGGCCCGAACGGGGCCGGCAAGTCGACGACGATGCGGATGATCCTGGGTCTCGACCGTCCCACTGCCGGCACCGTCACCGTCGACGGCCACCGCTACGCCGACTCCCCCGCTCCGCTGCGGGAGGTGGGCGCGCTGCTCGAGGCGCGCGCCCTGCACCCCGGCCGGTCGGCCCGCGACCACCTGCGCTGGATGGCCGTCAGGAACGGCATCCCGACGGCGCGGGTGGACGAGATGCTCGCCCTCGTGGGCCTGGAGGAGGTCGCCGGCAAGCGGGTCGGCAAGTTCTCCCTCGGCATGGGCCAGCGCCTGGGCATTGCCGTCGCGCTGCTCGGCAACCCGCCGGTCGTCGTCCTCGACGAGCCGGTCAACGGCCTGGACCCCGAGGGAATCCGGTGGGTGCGCAACCTGGCGCGCGACCTGGCGGCCCAGGGCCGCACGGTCTTCATCTCGAGCCACCTCATGTCGGAGATGGCACTGACCGCCGATCACCTCGTCGTCGTCGGCCGCGGACGGATCCTCGCCGACTGCTCGATGTCGGAGTTCATCGCCGACCACGCCTCCTCCTACGTGCGGGTCGCGAGTCCGCAGCGCGGCGAGGTCGCCGACCTCCTGCGCCGCCAGGGGCTCGACGTCGCGGTCCACGACGAGGAGCTCCGCGTCCAGGGGCTCGACGCGCCGTCCATCGGTGAGCTCGTCGGGAAGAGCGGGCTGCTCCTGCACGAGCTCACCCTCGTGCGGTCCTCCCTCGAGGACGCCTTCATGACGTTGACCGCCGACAGCGTGGAGTACTCCGCGTCGCCCACAGCAGGGATCGCCCGATGACCGTCACCGACCTCTCGACCACCGTCGCCCTCGACCCGGACCGGAACGTCCCAGGCGTCCGCCGGCAGGGCTTCGCCGACGCGCTCCGCGCCGAGTGGATCAAGTTCTGGACCGTCCGCTCGACGACGTGGTCGACCGTCATGCTCTTCGTCCTCGGCGCCGGGCTCACGGCGCTGGTCTGTGCGACCAGCGCCGAATGGCTGGCCAGCAGCGAGGCGGACGAGTCCCCGGGCGCCTTCCTGACCTGGGGGATGATGTTCGCCCAGATCACCGCGATCGTGCTGGGGACGCTGACGGTGACCACCGAGTACGGCACCGGGATGATCCGCGCGACGCTCGCCGCCACCCCGAAGCGGGGCGTCGTTCTGGCCGCGAAGGCCGTCGTCCTCACCGTCACGCTGTTCGTCGCCGGCACCGTCACCGCCTTCGCCGGCTACTTCGCCGGCAACTGGTTCTTCGAGAACGAGGGCATCGGGATCGCGCTCGGCGAGGAGGGCGTGCTCCGGGCGATGTTCGGCAGCGGCCTCTACCTCGCCGGTCTGGGGCTGTTCGCGGCCGCGGTCGGCCTGCTGATCCGGCACACCGCGGCTGCGCTGTCCGTCGTCCTCGGGCTGGTCTTCGTCGTCGGTAACATGGTGTTCCTGCTCCCCGGCGCCTGGGGCGAGTGGATCGGGAGGCTCATGCCCGGCAACGCCGGCTCGGGTGTCGCGATGCCGGTGTCGTTCAACCCGGGCCTGCTGGACCCGTGGGTCGGGTTCGCGGTCTTCTGCGGCGAGGTCGCCGCGCTGCTCCTGGTGGGCTACGTCGTCTTCCGCCGCCGGGACGCCTGAACTGGGCGGGGCCGGTTCCCACAGGGGGGCCCGTGGGAACCGGCCCGGCCCGCCACCGCGCTCAGTCGGCGGGGAGGTACCAGCCGTCCCCGCCGACGGGTACCCGCGACAGCTGCCGGGGCAGGTACTGGTCGAAGAAGAGCCGGGCGGCCAGCTCGTGCCGGCTGTGCACCCCGAGCTTGGCGAACACCTTCTTCAGGTGGTCCTGCACGGTGGTGAGCGAGATCGACAACGCCGACGCCACCTCCGGGTTGCTGTTGCCGGAGACGACGAGCCGCGCCACCTCGCGCTCCCGGCGGGTGAGCCCGTAGGCCTCGGCGATCACCTCTGCCAGCTCGTAGGGGCCGACGGGCTCGATCACCAGCGACAGCCGCTCCGATGCGTCGTCGGCGGGCTCCAGGACGTCGACCTGCACGCTCATCCACCGCCCGGTTCGCAGTCGCACGCGGGCCGACTGCCGCCGTCCACCGGCGGCGATCAGCCGGGACACGAGCATGACGACACCGACCGGGAGGCCGTCGACCCGGCTGTCGGGCATCTGGTCCAGCAGCACGCGGGCCGCCGCGCTGGCCATCTCGAGCTCGACCCGCAAGCCGTCGACCCGCAGCACGGCCATCCCCGGCCCGTCCTCGGCGTCGCGGTGCGCGATCTCCGAGACCAGCAGCGTGCGGCGCACCGCGGCGGCGATGTCGGGGGCGAGGGCCGCGACGAGCTCCATCTCCGCCTCGCTGAAGTCGGACGCGCCGGCCTCCCGGAACCAGACGAACCCGCCCCACGGCTTGCCACGGTCGCGCAGGACCGCCCGCAGCTCCGGTCCCATCCCCGCGGGGACGTTGACGTCCCGGTACCGGACACTGCGCTCCGGCCGGCCACCCGTGCGGCGGTGGAGAGTGGCGACGCCGGCCCGGTCGCGGACCAGCGCCGGGAACAGGTTGACGTCCTCGCCCCCGACCTCTATCTCGAGCAGCCGGGGCAGCAGCTCGACCGGCAGGCCCTCGTCGTGGTAGCCACCGGTGTTCATCAACGTCGCCGGGTCCAGCAGCAGGCCGCACCAGAGGTCCGAGGGGACGGCGCGGTCGAGCACCGGAACCACGTCGCGGTAGAGCGCCAGCGGATCGGTCGCCCCCCGGCAGAGGCGCTCGACCCGGTCGCGCACGGTGGGGGCCGGGAGCATGGCGCGACCGTAGGACGGCGCGGCATCCGGAGGAACCCCCCGGTTCAGGGATGTCGAGGAGGGATCCGCCCACGCACCCTCGTGGGCATGACCACCACCGAGCAGGGCGCACCGTTCGTCGCCGGTCCCGGAGAGGGGCGCGCGATCTGGCACATCGACAACCTCATGACGTTCAAGGCCCTCACCGACGACACCGGCGGACGACTCGCCGCCTGGGAGCAGCTCCTCCCCCACCGCTCGTCCCCGCCGCTGCACGTCCACTCCGACGCCGACGAGGCCTGGTTCGTGCTCGACGGAACGATCACCTTCCGCGTGCAGGAGGACGAGTTCAGCGCGGAGGCCGGCAGCTTCGTCTGGGCACCGCGCGGCCTGGCGCACACCTTCCGGGTCGACTCGCCCACAGCGCGGGTGCTCGGACTCGCCCTGCCCGGTGGGTTCGACAGGTTCGTCCTCGCCACGGGCCGGCCGGCGGAGGCCCTGACCCTGCCCCCGCCTCCGGACGGACCCCCGGACATGGGCGCGCTCGCGGGCGCCGCCCGAGAGCACGGCATGGAGGTTCTCGGGCCACCCCTGAGCTGACGACGGCTGTTCAGGGACAGTAGGCGCGTGACGACTCCCGATCCGGCCGCCGCGGGCCGGCGCCGTGCCGACCAGTTCCTGACCCTCCTGGCCGCGGAGGACGGCGCGGCCGGCGACCTGCTGGACGCCCTCGACGAGGTCCGCGACCTGGTGTTCCTCGGCGCGGGCCTGACCGCCGTCGCCCGGGCCGAGGCCCGCTTCCTCCCGCCGGCGCAGCGGGCCCAGGCCAACACCCGCCAGCTCCGGCTGGGCGTGCTCCGCGACGCGAACCGCACCAACCCCGAGGGGCTCCGGACCTGGCTGCGCCGCGCGGGCGAGGAGATCCTGCTCATCCGCTCCCAGCAGGCGATCGCCGACCGCGTCTGGGCCGAGGATCAGGCGCGGACGGACACCCGGGCGGCCGCCGAGGCCAGCGGGACCACCGCCGCCAGCAGCACCGCGACCAGCACGTAGGTCCGGTCCAGCCCGATCCCCGCGGCGAGGAAGCCCAGCGCCAGCGCACCGATCGCGGTGCCGCCGTCGAAGGAGATGTTCCACATCGCGCTGGCCGTCGTGCCGTTCGCGCCGGCGCGTGCGAAGGCGGCCAGCAGCGTGAGGTTCTGCGTCGCACCGAAGCCGGCACCGAAGACCGCCGCCCCGATCAGCACCCAGGCCGCGCCCGACCACAGCCCGACGCCCGTGAGCGCCATGCCGACGGCCGCGACGACCAGGGAGAGAGGCAGCAGCAGCCGGGCGCCCAGCCGGTCGGCGAGCAGCCCCGCACGCCAGCGGGTGACCGCACCGGTGACGCCGAAGAGCAGCAGCGCCGCGGTCGCGAGGACGCCGTCCGGCCGCTCGATCGGCAGGAAGGTGACCAGCCCTCCGCCGGCCATCGTGACCACGAGGAGCACCAGGGACGGCGTCAGCACGGCGACGACCACCGCCCTGCCGGACCCGGTCGGGCCGGGCTCGGGCTGCGGGCCGAGCGACCGCACGAGCTCCGGCACGAGCAGGACCCCGAGCAGCGGGGAGGCGGCGAGCCACGACAGCCAGGCGATGTGGCCGTCGAGGACCAGCGCCACACCGGCCGGGACGGCGATCAGGTTCGGGACGGCGATCGCCAGGCCGTACAGGCCGATCGACTCACCGCGCCGCCCCGGCGGCGCCACCTGCGCGGCCAGCGTCGCGCCCAGCACGGTCAGGACGGCGAACCCGCCACCCCGGACGGCGGACAGGGCGCTGATCCAGGCGAGGCCGTCGTCGAGCACGTACAAGGGGGACGGCGCACCGATGGCGACCACCCCGCCGATCAGCACGGGGCCGACGCCGAAGCGGGCGGTGAGCGCCGGAACGGTCAGCTGCACCGCGATGGTGGCGACGAGGAAGACGGCGGTCACGACGCCCGCGGTGCTCCCGGCTGCGCCACCCGTGACCGCGTACGTCGGGAGGGACGCGAGCGTCAGGCAGTAGCTGGCGAAACCGAGCACGGTGACGGCCCACCAGCGCCCGCATGCCGCGGGACCGCCACAGCGGCGTCCCCACCTCCCCACTCACCCCGCGAGCATGAACGGTGATGGTCGGCACGCTTCGCGCGGGTAGGGAGCAGCCATGCCGCTGCTCACGGTGGGCCACGGGCCGCAGGACCGCGACGCCCTGGGCGCCCGTCTGGTCGCCGCCGCGGTCGACGCCGTCGTCGACGTCCGGCGCTTCCCGGGCAGCCGCAGCAATCCCGACGTCCGCTCCGACGCGCTCGCCGATTGGCTGCCCGCCGCCGGCATCGGCTACCGCTGGGACGACCGGCTCGGCGGTCGTCGCAGCATCGCCGCCGGCGAGCCGGTGGAGGACGGCTGGTGGACCGTGCGCCAGTTCGCCGCCTACGCCGCCCACACCCGGACGCCGGAGTTCAGCGCGGCCCTCGACGACCTGCTCGCCGAGTCGGACACGGCCACGGTCGCCGTGATGTGCAGCGAGAGCGTCTGGTGGCGCTGCCACCGGCGGCTGATCGCCGACGTCGCCGTCCTCGCTCGCGGGGTGCCGGTCCGGCACCTGATGCCCGACGGCCGGCTGACCTCGCACCGCCCCTCGGACGGCGCGGTGGTCACCGACGGCGTCGTCCGCTGGCCCACCGGTTCCCGATGTTGATCAGGTGACCTGATCATGTGGGGTCCTGGCTCACCATCGACGCTGAGCCAGGACCCCCGTGGATCAGGTCACCTGATCATCCGGGGCGCCGGCGTCATGCCATGTGCGGGTAGCGGTGGTCGGTCGCCGGCACGAACGTCTCCTTGATCGAGCGGGTGCTCGTCCAGCGCAGGAGGTTCTGCGGGGCGCCGGCCTTGTCGTTGGTGCCCGACGCCCGGCCGCCACCGAAGGGCTGCTGGCCGACGACGGCGCCGGTCGGCTTGTCGTTGACGTAGAAGTTGCCGGCGGCGTTGCGCAGGAACGTCTGGGCATGGGCGATGGCCGCCCGGTCCTGGGCGATCACCGATCCGGTCAGCGCGTAGGGCGCCACCGACTCCATCTGGCTCAGCACCGCGTCGTACTCGGCGTCGTCGTAGACGTGCACGGCGAGCACCGGGCCGAAGTACTCGGTGGTGAAGACCTCGTGGCCCGGATCGCTGCCCTCGATGATCGTGGGCCGGACGAAGAAGCCCTCGCTGTCGTCGGCCGTGCCACCGGCGACCACGGTCAGCGCGTCGTCGTCCTTCGCCCGGTCCAGGACGCCCGACAGCTTGGAGAAGGACTTCCGGTCGATGACCGCGCCCATGAAGTTGGAGAGGTCGGTGACGTCGCCCATCGGCAGCGACTCGGTCGTGGCGACCAGGTCGTCCCGGAGCCGCGACCAGACGCTGCGCGGCACGTAGGCGCGCGAGGCCGCCGAGCACTTCTGCCCCTGGAACTCGAAC
>NZ_SPQM01000073.1 GCF_004570345.1 Blastococcus sp. CT_GayMR20
GCGTCGGGCCGGGACGTCGCCGACCCGCGGGCGGCGCTGCCCGCGCTGGGGATACCCGACGAACCGGAGGAGCGCCCCGCCGGCCGCGGTCGCCTCGTGGCGGTGTGGGGACCCACCGGTGCGCCGGGGCGGACCACCGTCGCGGTGGGCGTCGCCGACGAGGCCGCGCGCCTGGGCGTCACGACGATGCTCGTCGACGCCGACGTGTACGGCGGCGTGGTCGCACAGGTGCTCGGCCTGCTCGACGAGTCGCCGGGGCTCGCGGGCGCCGCGCGGCTCGCGGCCACCGGTCAGCTCGACGCCGCGGCCCTGATCCGGCTAGCGTGGGCCGTGCGGCCGCACCTGCGGGTGCTGACCGGCCTCTCACGTGCCGACCGCTGGCCGGAGCTGCGGCCGCGGGCGGTCGAGGCCGTGCTCGAGGAGGCCCGCCGGCTGGCCGAGGTCACCGTGGTCGACTGCTCGTTCAGCCTCGAGGACGACGAGGAGCTCTCCTTCGACACGGCTGCGCCCCGGCGCAACGGCGTGACGCTGGCGGTGCTGGAGGCGGCCGACACGGTGCTCTGCGTGAGCGGCGCCGACCCGGTCGCCCTGCAGCGCAGCATCCGGGCGCTCGGCGAGCTCCGCGACGTGCTGCCCGATGTCGAGCCGGTGCTGGTGGTCAACCAGGTGCGCCGGGGTCCGGTGCCGGGGGACCCGCGTCAGGAGATCGGCACGGCGCTGGAGCGTTTCGCGGGCCGGGAGGTGCGGTTCTTCCTGCCGGCCGACCGCCGGGCGACCGATGCCGCACTCGCCTCGGGACGGACGCTCGCCGAAGCAGCGCCGGGTTCGCCCCTGCGCACCGCGCTGCGATCGCTCGCCGCCGCGATGGCCGAGGTGACCGAGCCGTCGGGCCGGCGGGGGCTCCTGCGGCGCGCCCGCAGAGCCGGGTGACCCTCGACCGTCTGCTGGACCGGCCCGGACCGTGCTGACCTGTGCGGTGCCGACGCGGCGCCGTAGCGTGAGCCCCCGACCCTGAGGAGACAGATGGTCGAGCGGCTGACCCGACTGGACGCGTCGTTCCTGTACCTGGAGGAACCCAGCACCCCCATGCACGTCGGTGGCGTGCTGATCCTGGAGGCGCCTCCGGGTGGCGTCGAGACACTGGGCGCCCTGGTGGAGGCGCGGCTCTCCCTCGTCCCGCGCTACCGGCAACGGGTGGCGGAGGTGCCCGGACACCTCGCCAACCCGGTCTGGGTGGACGACCCCGACTTCGACATCGCCTATCACCTCCGGCGCAACGGTCTGCCGCGCCCGGGCACCGAGCAGCAGTTGCTGGACCTGGTGTCCCGGCTGACCTCCAGGCCGCTGGACCGGAGCCGGCCGCTCTGGGAGATGTACCTGGTGGAGGGGCTGCCGGAGGGCCGGATCGCGGTCGTGACCAAGACCCACCCCGCACTGGTCGACGGGCTCAGTGCGATCGACATCGGCCAGGTGCTGCTGGACGTCGAGCCGGACGCGCCCGCGCCCGAACCGACCGAGTGGCATCCCCGGCGACCGCCCAACGGCGCCGAGCTGGTCTGGCAGGCCCTGGACGAGTACGTGCGACGGCCGTCGGCGATCGTGGACACGGCGCGGGACGCCGTCAGCGACGTCAGGTCGACCGCTGCCCGGTTCACGGGTGTCGCCGGCGCTCTGCTCCGGACCGCCCGGAAGACGCTGCTGCCTGCCCCCAACAGCCCGCTGAACGCGCCGGTCGGGCGCCAGCGGCGGGTCGCGGTCGCCCGGGCCGAGCTGGACAAGGTGAAGAAGATCCGCATGGTGCTCGGCGGCACCGTCAACGACGTGCTGCTCAACGTGGTCACCGGCGCGTTGCGGGAGTGGCTGCTCTCCCGCGGCCAGCCGGTGGTCACGGGCACCTCGATCAGGGCGCTCGTGCCGGTGTCCATGCAGGGTGAGGAGGCGGTCGCCGGCAACCGCGTGTCGTCCTACCTCGTCGACCTGCCGGTGGGGGAGCCCAATCCGCGCGTGCGGCTGGCCCGGCTCAGTTATGCGATGCGCGGCATCGCCCAGCACGGGCAGTCGGTGGGCGCGGACAGCCTGATCGCGCTCACCGGCTTCGCGCCGCCCACGCTGCACGCGCTCGGCGCCCGGGCGGCGCGGGTCCTGCCCCGGCGGTTGTTCAACCTGGTGGTGACCAACGTGCCGGGTCCGCAGCTGCCGCTCTACGCCGCGGGCAGCCGCATGCTCGAGGTGTACCCGGTCGTCCCCCTCGCCCGGGGCCAGGGCCTGTCCATCGGGATGACCAGCTACAACGGCCGCGTCTTCTTCGGGCTGAACGCTGAACGGGACAGCGTGGGGGACGTGGAGGTGCTGGCCGACCTCATCGAGCAGGAGGTCGCCGAACTGGTGGAGTCGGCGGGCTGACCGGCGCTCCGGGTTACGGTCGCGCTCCATCGACGAAGGGAGGGCGGCCGGTGCGCGTCTACCTGCCCGCCACGACGAGCGTCCTGCGGACGCTCGTGGACGACGGCGTCCTGCCCGGACCGCACACGGCGTTCGCCGTCACGCCCCAGCTGCGGGACTTCTACGAGCTCAGCGACGCCGAGGCGGACACCGAGGAACTGGAGTACGCGGCTCTGCTCGCGGCGGCGCGGGCGAGCCTGCGGCTGCTCGACATCGATCCGATGGCGATCCGTCGCCGGGTGGTCCTCGCCGCCGATGTCCCCGACGCCGCGGTGACGCCCCTCGACGACCCCGACACCGACCGCGGTGCGGTCCGCGTCGAGGCCGACATCGCGGTCCAGGACGTCGCCAGTGCGCACATCGACGGCCCCGACGCCGAGGACGACGTCCGGGCCGCGGTCAACGTGGTGCTCGAGGCCGACCTGGGCAGCGAGGACGCGCAGTTCGTCGTCGACCAGGCCGAGGGTCACGAGCTCGCCTGGTACGCCCGCCAGGAGATCGGTCCGGCGCTCGACCTCCTCTGACGCTGCTGCGGCGCGACCGCAACGCCGCCCCTGACTGCGGGCTCGGGACCCCGCGGTGGGGTGCCTGTGTGCGGCTCGGAGCGGCGGGCGACCTGCACCCGCGTGACGGACGGGCCGTCGACGAGCCAGCCGGAGCCGGGCCGCACGGGGATCGGGGTGCGGGGCAGCCGGACCCCCACGAGGTCGGCGTCGCCCGGGCCCGGGCACAGCAGCAGTCCCGACCGGCCGCGCCGCAGCGCCGCCACCGGACCCTGGTAGTGGGCGGCGAGCTGTCCCGGGTCGCCGGCTGCCAGCAGGACGGCACGGCTGCCGGCGCCCCGCGCGGCCAGCAGGGCCAGGACCGGGATGTCCGCGGGAGCACCCACGTCGTCCGCGATCACCACACCGGGTCGGCCGTCGAGGTCGGCCAGCCAGCCGGCCATCCCGTTCTGGTCCACCGGCTCCAGCCAGGGTGTCCCGTGGTTCTCCGCGACGGCAAGGTCTCCGGGCCGGCCGATGCGCACCACGGCCACGCCGCGGGACGCGAGGCGCTCCTCGAAGGCGTCCAGGGTGGTCGACCTCCCGCTGCCCGGGGGGCCGGACACGAGGAGGCCGCCGGAGCGGAGGAGGTGTACGACGAGCGGGCTCCCCTCGTCGCCCCCCGGTCCGATCGGCAGGGCCAGCGATCCTTCGTCCTTCGACAGGAGGGGCCCTACCGGCACGAGGGGATCGGGGAGCAGCTCGGCGATGCGCAACGGCGGCGGCGTTGACGTCCGCCGCCACGGAGCCCCCGGTGCCGGTGGCCGAGGGAAGGCGAGCTGGCACTCCAGCGCATCCTCCCCGAGCAGCGCCCGGCCCGGAGGTCGGTGGGCGGGAACGGCTCGGGCAGCGACGCCGGCCACCGCGTAGTCGGCGCGATCGGGGAGCGGCAGCACGAGCCGCTGACGGGCCGTGGCGGCGAGCCGTCCTCCGGGGACAGCCCGGTCTGCGGTGACCACGCAGGTGAGCCCGGCCGGCCCGCCGTCGCGCAGCAGTCGCAGCAGGTTGGCCGAGCCCCGCCCCGGATCGCTCTCGTCGAGCAGGGCGGTGATGGCCTCGACGCCGTCCACCAGCAGCAGGATCAGCGGTTGCCCGTCGGGCCGGGGGGCGGCCCGCCGGGCCGCCACCTCCTGAGCCAGCCGGTCGACGAGCCGGACCGTCCGGAATGCGTCCTCGCCGCCGACGGTCGTGCCCGCGTGCGGGAGGGCGGCCGCCGCGGTCGCCAGTGCGCCGCCGCTCGCCTCGAGCACGTGGACGTGCAGCTCGTCCGGACCCAGCCGGCGCACCGCCTCGCCGAGCACGGTGCGGAGCAGGGTGCTGCGCCCGCTCCGCGGCCCGCCGACGACGAGCCAGGTCCCGCCCCGGGCCAGGTCCAGCTCGAGAACCTCCTGCGCCTGCTGGTCGGGGTGATCCACGAGACCGATCGGCAGCCGGGTGCCGGCCCGGTTCCTCGTCGAGCCATCGTCCTGACCGTCCGGGTGCAGGAGGTCGGGCAGCGCAGGACGCCACGGCCGGTGCGGCAGCGGTGCGCCGGTCACGGTGGCGTGCAGGGACAGCGCTGCGCAGAGCCGGCGCAGGTCGCTCGGACCGTCGCGGTCACTCGACGTGGCCGTGGGGAGCGGGACCTCCGGCCAGCCCCGGCGCCTCGCGTGCGGACCCCGGTCCGACGGTGGGGGCGCCGTGGTCGCGACGCGGGCGATCTGCAGGGCGGTGGCCGGTCCGGCGCCCGACCGCAGGTACGCGCGGCCGGGGAGGTCGATCGGGAGGTGCGCCGCCTCCCCGGTGCCGAGGACGTCGCGGGAGTCGGCCTCGTCCGTCGTCCGCAAGCAGATCCGCAGCGTGCAGTTGGCCCGGATCTCGGGGGAGACGACGCCCCCGGGCCGCTGGGTCGCCAGCACCAGGTGCACGCCCAGGGAACGGCCCCGCTGGGCGATGCCGACCAGGCCGGACACGAAGTCCGGCAGCTCCTCGGCCAGGCCTGCGAACTCGTCCACGACGATCACGAGACGGGCCAGTGGCACGGTGTCGGGCAGCGCGGAGATGTCCGGCACTCGGTGCGCGGCGAGGATGGCCTCCCGCCGGGTGAGCTCGGCGCCGAGCGACCGCAGGGCCCGTTCCGTGCTCTGACCGTCGAGGTCGGTGACCAGCCCGACGGTGTGCGGCAGGCCCGCCGCCTCCGCGAACGCCGCCCCACCCTTGTAGTCGACCAGGAGGAAAGAGCACCGATCCGGCGGGTGGTTGGCCGCGAGGCCGGCGATCAGGGTCTGCAGCAGCTCCGACTTCCCCGAGCCGGTGGTGCCGGCGACCAGTGCGTGCGGTCCCTGCCGGCACAGGTCCACGTCGACGGAACGCTGCGCCGTGCGACCCAGGGTGGCCACCAGGCGGTCGCGCGCCGGCGACCACGCGCCCGTGAGCGTTCCGCCCTCGTTGAGCCGGATCCCACGCGCCGGCAGGTCCAGGAGCCGGACCGAGCGCGGCAGGTCGGTGGCGGTGCCGGCCGGCACGAGGCGCGCGAGGTCCCGGGCGAGTGCGGTGGCGACCGTGCGGGGCATGCGGTCCACGGTCACGCTCCGGAGGTCGGGTGTGCCGGGCCTGCTGAGGACGGCCTCGTTGCCCGTCTCACCGCCCAGTTCGAGCCGGGTGTCGACCGGCACCGGCAGGCCGTCCACGGTCTCGGCGCAGGTGAGCGGGACGAGGCCGGCGTCCCGCCCGCGCAGCAGGGTCGCCGCGATCCGGGGGTCGAGCACCCGGTCGACCACGACCACCACGCGACCCACGCGGCTGACGGCCGCTTCCGGTCGGCCCGCTCCAGTGGTCCGTCGCCGGCCGATGAGCCCGGTCAGCCACGCGTGCAGGTCCTCGTCGTGTGCGGCGGCGTGCTGCACGTGGACCGCGCGCCGGTCCAGGTGCGGGAGCCAGCGCGCCCAGGTCCAGTCGGGCAGCCGCCGCCTCTCGGTGAGGAGCACCAGGTCGACGTCGCCGGGCGGGTGGAGGGTGACCAGCTGCGCCACGACGGTGGCGAGGACGCCAAGTGCCTGCTCGCGGGGGCCCACGACGGCGAGTCCGCCGCCCGATCCGAGGTCGACGACGACGGGCAGGTGCCGCGCGCGTTCGCGGATCCGCGCACCGTCGGCGTCGACGCGGGTGACGCGCGTGTCGCCGGGACCCGTGCCGACCCGGACGGGCAGGTCCTCGGACGTTCCCGCGCGCCGGCTCCACAGGAGCGCGGAGCGGCGCCGCGCCGCGGTCGTGACGGTCGCCGGATCGGGATGGGTGGTGGCCGAGAGCCGGACGTCGGCCCGCACGGCGGCCGCGACGCGGGCTTCGGCCGCGGTCACGGCAAGCGCGTGCGCCGCCGCGTCGCGGCGCCCGCTGCGCCGGCCCGACCACCGTTCGGACAGCCACGTCCCGAGTGCCACGACCGGGCTGAGGAGGGCGAAGAACAGGAACGTCGGAGCGTCGAGCAGCCATGCCATGAGCACCCCGCCGACGGCGGGGAGGGCGACCGCCACCCAGGCGAGCCGGCGCCGGGGAACGGCGGCCGGCGGCTTCGGGAAGACGACCTCGACGGGAACCGGCGGCGGGGGCAGGTGGGGGGTCGGCCGCAGGCGGAGCCGGCCGCCCGGTGACGGTTCCACCGACGCCGTCGTCCCGGAGGGTCCGGCGAGGGTCACGGCGCTGGCGCCGAGGCGCAGCACCGCCCCTGTTCGCCAGTCCGCGGGTTCCTCGCCGAGGTCGTGCCCGTCGACCCGGCTGCCGTTCGTCGATCCCAGATCTGCCACCGTGATCGCTCCGCCACCGACCTGGACCACCACGTGGTTGCGCGACACGTCGGGGTCGTCGAGCCGGATGGACGCCTCGTCACCGCGGCCGATGACGTGTCGCCCCTGGTCGAGGGGCAGGGCCACGCCGGCTGCAGGCCCGCCCACGACGTGGAGCTCCAGGGCGCTGGACGGCCCGCCCCCGTCCCGCCTCGGCGCAGGTCCGGCCGCACCGAGCACCGCTCCGTGCGCGAGCTCCGGCGCGCCCAGCCGGCAGTGGTCGGGCAGCCGGCGGGTGCCCTGCCACAGTCCGTCGACCGGACGGCCGAGGACGCGACCCACCGCCGGCAGTACGTCGGCCACCGTGGCGGCGTCGTGCGCGATCAGCTCGACGTCGACGGCGCGGTCGCCGTCCTGCACGGTCCAGATCCGGGCCTCGGAGGTATCGCTCACCGCGCGATCGTGACGGCCTGGACCGCCCGTCGGGGCGCGGGCGCCGCAGTCTGTGGACAACGGCCGGGCCTGTGGACGGCGGCGGCTCCCGTTCCGTGCACCGCCCTACCGTTCGTCGCGACCGGGAGGGCCCCGGACGAAGGAGGACCCGTGAAGGTCGACATCGCCACCCTGCAGTCGATGGCCGGACAGTGCCGCGCCGAGGCCGGTGAGACCGCCGGCCGGCACGCGACCCTGTCGAGCGGCATCAACACCTCGGTCCTGGACGGCTGGACCGACAGCCAGGCCGCCCTGCAGTTCACCCAGCTGTACGAGCAGTGGCGGATGTCCGCGCAGGGGGTCACCGACGCGCTCACCGGCATGGGTGCCCTGCTCACCAGCGTGGCCGGCTCCTACCAGCAGCACGAGGCAGACATGGCCGCTCGCATCGGATCCCTCATCTGAGGCCCCGGGTCGTGCCCGGGGGCCGGGAGGCCGGTCCGGGCACGACCGTAAGATCACCAACCGTCCAGGCGGGTCACCGGCGCTTCGTGGTGGGCAGCGGGCGGTCCGGTACACGGTCGCCTCGCCGCTGCTGCGCGGTCGTGTCCCGACCCATTCGACGTCGGGAGCGAGCAGATGCAGTTCGGTCGGTACTACGAGGAGTTCGAGGTCGGCGCCGTCTACAAGCACTGGCCCGGCAAGACCGTCACCGAGTACGACGACCACCTCTTCTGCCTGCTCACGATGAACCACCACCCCCTGCACATGGACGTGAACTACGCGGAGAAGACCACCGACTTCGGCAAGAACGTCGTCGTGGGCAACTACATCTACTCGCTGCTGCTCGGCATGAGCGTTCCCGACGTGTCGGGCAAGGCGATCGCGAACCTGGAGATCGAGTCGCTGCGGCACGTGGCGCCGACCTTCCACGGCGACACCATCTACGGCGAGACGACGGTCCTCGACAAGACCGAGTCGAAGTCCAAGGACGACCGCGGGATCGTCCACGTCGAGACGATCGGCTACAAGCAGGACGGCACGGTCGTCTGCATCTTCCGGCGCAAGGTCATGGTGCCCAAGCGCTCCTACGGTGAGGCGCGCGGCGGCGAGCAGCCGGGCAGGCCGGAGCCCACGCCGCGCTGAGCCGGGCTCCCGGGCGGCCCGGATCAGCCCGGCAGTACGCCCCAGCCGCGAAGGGTCTCGACCAGGAGCGGCGTGCAGGGGAGCCGTTCGAGGGTCGTCGCGTCGGCGAAGACCGCCGCCTCCGCGTCGTCCCCGGCGGCGGGCTCGACCCCGGGCTGGACCAGCGTGCACGCGAGGTCCACGACATCGTACACGACGCCCTCGCCCGGGATGCGCACCCGGCCCACGGGGGCGCCGGCCCGGACCTCGAGCCCGGTCTCCTCGCGCACCTCCCGCTCGACCGCCTGCTCCGGCGTCTCTCCGGCCTCGACGCGGCCGCCGGGCAGCGACCACCGACCGGCGTGCGGTGGATGCCCGCGCCGGATCAGCAGCAGGCGCCCGTCGGGGTCGTGCACGACCGCGCCGACGCACGGGACCACGGGCATCCCGGCGCCGGTCGAGCGCTCCGACGACAGCATGCGCGGCAGGCTACGCAGCACCCACCGCGAGCCACGCCGCACCCACGCATCGCAGTCGGTCCACTCCGCTGCGCTTGACGATTGGGCGCGGTCCCAGGACGGTATGGCCCGATGAGCGTCGCGCCGGTCTGCCCACGCTGCGGTGAGCAGCTCGTGGTCCGCCCTGGCTCGACCGCGCAGGCGTGGTGCCATCTGCACGGCGCCGTCACCCCGCTGCACCACACGGTGCTGGTCGCCCACGACGCGATCTCGGCCGTGACCGCCGACGCCCGCGTGCCGGCGTGGGTGCCCGACCCCATGCCGGCCGGCTGGTCGGTCACGGGTATGGCCTGGGGCGGGGAGCCAGGGGCGCGCGCCATCGTCGTGGACTGCGCCGGGCCCGCCCCGCTCGGCGGCTCGGCCGAGCTCGTGCTCGTCGCCGAGGAGCCCGGCACCGGCGTGGGCTGCGGCTACGCCGGGCTGCCCGGCCTGGACCCGGGCGACGTCATCGAGGGGCCGTCGTCGGTGGACGTCAAGGCCGCGGGTCAGCACGCGCCCCTCTGGGCCGTGCCGACGTCCGACGACCGGGCCGCCTTCGTGGGTGAGGCGTACGGGGTATGGCTGTGGCTGGTCATGTGGCCGATGAACGCGGCCTGGCTGCTGGCCGAGCAGCTGGAGCTCATCGACCTGCGCGATCGCATCTACCCCGACCTGCCGCTGGGCCCGCCCAGCGAGCATCTGCTCCCGGGGAACTGAACGGAACCCGACGGGTTCCTTTCATGATCGGCGCGTCGCCTCTGAGACGGGTGGGACATCTGTTACCCATGGGACGAAGCAGTCCGCCGCACCCGGGTGGACCCTGTATCCGCAGGCTCGCACAACCTGCCCTGCCCGCACGAGCACACCCACGGAGGTGGCGGTGAACCTCAAGAAGGTCGTCACCTGGCTGGTCGTCGCGTTCGTCGTCTTCTACGTCATCCAGGCGCCCGAGCAGTCGGCTCAGCTCGTTCGCAACGCCGGCGAGGCACTCGGCGACGCCGCCTCCTCGCTCGCCGCGTTCGTCGGTTCCTTGGTCTGAGTCGGTGTGACGAGCCCCTCGTCACCGGCGCTGCCCACGCGGGCGGCCAAGGACGTCGAGAAGTACCTGCTGCCGGACGAGTCGGCAGTGGTCGCCACCCGTCGTCACTGGGCGGTGCTGATCGAGCCGACGGTCAAGTTCCTGCCGATGGTCGTGGTGGGCGGCTGGCTGCTCCTGTTCGACCCCGAGAACCGGGTCACCAGCTCCGCGGGGCTGCTCGCCCTCCTCGGCGCGCTCGTCTACTACGGCCTGCGCGTCGGGGAGTGGTGGATGCGGCACTTCATCGTCAGCACCCGTCGTGTCCTGCTCACGTCGGGCGTCATCGTGCGCACCGTCACCCTGCTCCCGCTGCGCCGGATCACGGACCTGACCTGGAAGGAGACGCTGCTGGGACAGGTGCTCGGCTACGGCACCTTCCGGTTCGAGTCGGCAGGCCAGCAGCAGGCTCTGTCGGAGATCACCTACCTGCCGCGCGCCGACCTCCTGTACCGGCAGGTCAGCGGGCTTCTCTTCCAGAGCGACTGGGGCGGCAGCGGTGGCGCGGCCGCGAGTGGGGACGACGAGGGCAACCTCGAGCCGCCGCCGTCGGCCCCCAGGCGGCAGGCGGACGGCGACCGCCAGGACACCGAGCCGATCCCCGGCCTGCCGCCGCCGCAGTGAGGCCGCCGGGTGGCGGGAGCCGGCGTGCGGCAGGCTGAGCGGCGATGCGGATCGACCTGCACGCGCACTCCTCGGCTTCGGACGGCACCGAGACGCCGGCCGAGCTGCTCGCGACCGCCCGGGCCGCGGGGCTCGACGTCGTGGCGCTCACCGACCACGACACCACCGCGGGGTGGGGGCCGGCGGAGGCGGCACGTCCGGAGGGGCTGACCGTCGTCCCCGGCATGGAGCTCTCCTGCCGGTGGTTCCCGATCGACCAGCCGCCGATCAGCGTCCACCTGCTGGCCTACCTCTTCGATCCGCTGCACCCCGGCTTCGCCGCCGAGCGGTCGCGGCTGCGCGACGAGCGCCTCGAGCGGGGGCAGCGGATCGTCGAGGCGCTGGCGGCCGACGGCTACCCGGTGCACTGGCCGGAGATCGTGGCGCGCTCCGACGGGGGCGTCGTGGGGCGACCGCACATCGCGCGCGCCCTCGTCGCGGCCGGCGTCGTCGACTCGGTGGACCACGCGTTCGCCACCCTCCTCGACCACCGCAGCCCCTACTACGCGGCGAAGGTCGACACCGACGTCCGGGAGGGCATCGCGCTGGTCCGGGCCGCGGGCGGCGTGCCGGTCTTCGCGCACGGGCTCGCGACGAAGCGCGGTCGGGTCGTCGACGACGACGCCGTCGCGGCCATGACCCAGGCGGGGCTGCTCGGGGTCGAGGTCGACCACCCCGACCACTCCGAGGCCGAGCGCGTGCACCTCCGCGGTCTCGCGGCGGACCTCGGGCTGATCACGACGGGATCCAGCGACTACCACGGCACCAACAAGACGACGCCGATCGGCGCCTGCACCACCGAACCCGCGCAGTTCGAGGCACTCCTGGCCGCCGGGACGGGCAGCGCGCCGTACCGCGACTGAGCCGGAACCGTCGTACCTGCTGGCTACGGTTGGCGGCATGCGGAACGCATCGGACGCGGCGGAGGCCATCCTCCCGGGGATGCCGCGGCGACTGCTGCGCGCCTCGCCCAAGTCGCTCGCCGACTTCTCCGACTGCCCGCGCCGCTACCGCTACGCCAACGTCGACCGGCCGACGCCGCCCCGCGGCCCGCGGTTCGCCCACCACACGGTCGGCACGGCCCTCCACAAGGTGCTGTCGGCGTGGTGGGACCTGCCCGTCGAGCGGCGCACGACGGGCGCGGCGCGCCAGTTGCTCTACGCCGACTGGTCGCCGGCCGGTTTCCGGGACGCGGAACAGTCCGACCGCTGGCGCGCCCGGGCGGCCGGCTGGCTCACCGACTACGTCGCCGGGCTCGACCCGACCGAGGAACCGCGAGCTCGTGAGCGCACGGTCAGCACCATGACCGAGCGGATGACCCTGTCCGGCCGGGTGGACCGGATCGACGAGCGGGGCGACGAGCTGGTGGTGGTCGACTACAAGACCGGCCGGTCGGTCTGCACCGACGACGAGGCACGCGGCTCCCAGGCACTGGCCCTGTACGTCCTGGCGACGCGGCGCACGCTCCGACGCCCGTGCAGCCGGGTGGAGCTGCACCACCTGCCCAGCGGCACGGTCGCGGCGTTCGAGCACACCGAGCGGTCACTGGCCAACCACGTCCGCCGGGCGGAGGACATCGCGATCGACATCACCGCCGCCACCGAGTCGATGGTCGCGGGGGAGGACCCGGACGCCGCCTTCCCCGCGGTTCCCGGCCAGCAGTGCGGCTGGTGCGACTTCCGGCCGAGCTGTCCCACCGGTCAGGCCGCCGTCCCGCCGCGCGACACCTGGAGCTTCCTGCCCGAGGACGACGCGTCCGCCTGAGCTCGCTTCAGGCGGCCGGGTCCGCGGCGACCCGCTCGTAGCCCGACCACACGATCGGGGACCGGCGCGCCCGCTGGGGCAGCCGCAGCATCGCCTGCCGGAAACCTTTCAGCGCCGCGGTCGCCGCGACGTCGGTCAGCCCCAGTCCCGGCCACGAGTAGAGCTGCCGGGCCCACTTCGGCAGCAGCGCCACCGCGAGCACCGCCAGCCCACCCCAGGCCGGCTGGGCCGGCGTCAGGTAGCGAACCCACGTCGGCATCGGCGGCAGAGTGATCAGCCGGTAGGCATCCCGGGCGGCCCGGGTCACGGCGAGCGTCGGCCGCATGCCCTCGAAGTAGCCGGCCAGCGCCTCCACCGTGTCCGGCACGTCGGACGTCGGGACGCCGATCAGCTCGGCGGCCGTCACCTGCTCGGCCACGTACCGGTCGGCGTCCCCGTCGGTCAGCGGCAGGCCGCCCCGGCGCGCCGCCGTCAGCAGGGAGTCCACCTCGCAGCAGTGCACCCACAGCAGCAGGTCGGGGTCGTCGACGCGGTAGGTCCGGCCGGTCGTCTCCTCGGTCGCGCCCAGCCGCTTGTGGATGCTGCGCACGCGCGCGACCGCCTCCACCGCCTCCGTGCGCGTGCCGAAGGTGAGCGTGTCGACGTAGGCGGCGGTGCGGATCAGCCGGGGCCACGGCTCCTCCTTGAAGCCGCCGGAGAACCGGGCGACGCCGTCCATGGCGACCGGGTGCAGCGCCTGGAGGAGCAGGGCCCGCAACCCGCCGACGGAGAAGGACGGGTCCGAGTGCACCCGCCAGGTGACGCTGCCGGGACCGAAGAACCCGAGGACGTCCTCCTCGGCGGTCCAGTCCCCGGGGGACGGCGGCGTGATCATGCGCGCGAGGAGGCGGTTGCCCAGAAGTCGAGCAGCACCTCCAGCGTCCGCGGCGGGTTCTCGACGGCGGGGGAGTGGATCGAGTTGTTGATGACCTCGTGCCGGGCACCCAGCCGCTGCGCCATGTCGTCCTGCACGTGCGGCAGCCAGGCGTCGTCGGCCTCGCCGTGGGCCACCAGGATCGGCACGCCCGCCGCGGCGAGTTCGGCCACGCGGTCCGGCTCGTTCAGCATCGCGTCCGCCATGCCCCGGAGTCCGGCCTCCGAGTTGCGCAGGAAGCGGCGGGAGTAGAACTCCCGCGTCGGCGCCGGGACGGCCTGCGCCCTCTCGTCGGTCATCGCGACCTGCTCGAGCGTCTCGTGCACCAGCTGCACCCCGCCGGCGTCCAGCAGCGGGCCGAGGTGGTCCAGCAGGTCGGCCCGCCGGCCGGTCAGCTGCGACGGTCCGGACCCGAGCAGCGTGAACGAGGTGAACAGGCCCGGCTCGGCGAGGACGGCGGCCCGCGTGACCAGCCCACCGAAGCTGTGCCCGAGCAGGTGCAGCGGCTCGCCGGACTCCTCACGCAGGACGCGGGCCACCGCGACCACGTCGGCGGCGAGCTCGGCCACCGAGTACTCGGCCGGGTCGTCCGGGCCGGGCGACTCGTACTGACCTCGCTGGTCGAGGGCGACCACCCGGTACCCGGCGTCGGCCAGCGGCGCGAGCAGGGGCGCGAAGTCCTCCTTGCTGCCGGTGTAGCCGGCCACGAGGAGCGCGGTGCCGCGCACCGCCTTCCCGCCAGTGTCCAGTGCCGCAAGCGGGCCGGCGCGACCCGGGAAGGTGCGGTGCTCGGCGTCGTGGTCGGCGAGCTGGCGCAGGTCGTCGGGAGCGATCGCGAGAGGCACCGTGAAGTCGGGGCCGCCGGGCAGGACCATGGTCCCCAGTGAACCCCGAACGCGCCGTCCGTGCTCGTGGCCATCCTTCAGGGGCCTGCGCCGAGCGTGCGAGGCGTGGGGGGAAGGGTGGTCCTTCTTCTAGCGGTAGCCGAGCACCCGGTCCGCCAGCCGGTAGACCACGACCGGGCCGACGACCGTCGCCGTCCCTCCGGCCGGGACGTCGTCGACCCGTGAGCGGCCGAGCTCGGCGCCGGTCGCCGGGTCGCGGTGGGCGAAGCCGTCCTCGTCCGGCACCAGCAGCGCAGCGGGCGTCGCGGCGTCCTTGTCGGGGACCGGCGTCGACGGCAGGCCGACCGCCGGCGACTCCCACAGCGACGTCCCGGACGCGGCGTCCAGCGCGGACAGCGTGCCCCCGGCGTGGAACAGCGCCACCCCGCCGGTCGTCAGCTGCTGCACGTCGTCGGCCGCCGGCAGCCGCCGGACCTCCGCGCCGTCCTCGGCCGACAGCGCCTGCACGTCGTCGCCCACCAGTACGCCCAGCAGCGCGTCCGCGCCGAGGAGCCGGACCTCCGCCCCCTCGTCGGTCGGCAGGTCACGCGTCCAGCGCGCGCCACCCTGGAACCCGTCGAGCAGTCGCAGCTGGACGGCGTCGGTGCCCTCGCACCGCTGGAGCACGGCGACCCCCGCCGTCCCGACGTCCGAGCCGGTGATGCGGCAGCCCTCGGGCGCCGCGTACCGCCACCGGATGTTGTCGCCGATGGGATCCAGCGTCACCACACCGGTCGGGCTGGTGGCCAGCACGATGCGGTCGGTGGAATCGAGTTCGGCGTCGCCGCGAAGGAGCACGTTCCGGGTCCACGCGCGCACGCCGGTCTCCGCGTCGAGGGCGACCGCCTCGTCGCAGCGGTTCGCGGTGGCGAACACCGCGACCGCGACCCCGTTGGTCGCGGTCAGCCCGCACAGCCGGGCATTGCTGCGCGTGTAGTGCCAGGCCTCGGCCCCGGTGACCGCGTCGAGGGCGCGCACGCCGTGCCGGGACCCGACGATCACGCGGCCGTCCTCGACGATGCTCTCCGGCAGCGGCCCGCCGTCGGCGGACCAGGCCTCGGAGACGGCACCGGCCGGCGTCCCCGGAGGGACGTCGGCCGGCGCGGCGGTGGTGCTCTCGGTGGCCGCCGCGTCCGATCCCCGCCACAGCAGGGCGGCGACGACGACCAGCGCCACGGTGGCGGCAGTCCAGACCCAGACCCGCACCGGCGGGCTGGTGAGGTGGTGGAACGGCCCGCCTTCAGGGGCCCGCCCCGAGCGAAGCGAGGGGTGGGGGGAAGGCGGGTCCTCCATCAGGCGGCGGACTCGGAGCCGCCGCCGCTGCGGTTGGCGCCCCCGCGGCGACGACGACGGCGCGGCCGGCCGGCCGTGCCCTCGGACGAGCCACCGTCGGCGGGTGCCTCGGCCGACGCGGCCGGAGCGCTCCCGCCCTCGGCGGAACCGCCGGTGTTGCGGGTGCGCCGACGGGGTCGGCTCTTGCCGCCACCGGCCTGCTCGCCGTCCCCGGAACCCTCGCCGGAGCGGCCGCCGGACGGGCCGCGCGAGTCGCCGCGGCCCCGCGAGTCACGGCCGCCGGTCGTCGGGCGGTTGCGCTTGCCGGTCTCGCCGAGGTCCTCGAGCGTCTCGGCGTCCAGGCCCTCACGGGTCCGCTGGGAGCGCGGCAGGCGGCCGGTCGCGGTCGTCGGGACGTCGAGGTCGGTGTAGACCCACGGCGACGTGGAGTACGTCTCCGGCGGGTCGGCGAAGTCGAGGTCGAGCGCCTTGTTGATCAGCTGCCACCGGGGGATGTCGTCCCAGTCGACGAGCGTGACGGCGACACCGGTGCTGCCGGCCCGGCCGGTGCGGCCGATGCGGTGCACGTAGGTCTTCTCGTCCTCGGGGCACTGGTAGTTCACGACGTGGCTGACGCCGGTCACGTCGATGCCTCGGGCGGCGACGTCGGTGGCGACGAGGACGTCGACCTTGCCGCTGCGGAAGGCGCGCAGGGCCTGCTCGCGGGCGCCCTGGCCGAGGTCGCCGTGCACCGCCGCCGCGGCGAACCCGCGGTCGACCAGCTCGTCGGCGACCTTCTGGGCGGTGCGCTTCGTGCGGCAGAAGACCATCACGAGACCGCGGTCGCGCGACTGCAGGACGCGGGAGAGCAGCTCGGGCTTGTCCAGGTTGTGCGCCCGGTAGATGAACTGCGTCGTCTGCGGGACCGTCGAGCCCTCGTCGTTGCCGTGCGCCCGGATGTGGGTGGGCTGCGTCATGAACGAGCGCGACAGGGTCACGATCGGGCCGGGCATCGTCGCGGAGAACAGCATCGTCTGCCGCTTGTCCGGGACCATCGCGAGGATCCGCTCGATGTCGGGCAGGAAGCCCAGGTCGAGCATCTCGTCGGCCTCGTCGAGGACGAGGACCTTGACCTTGCCCAGGATCAGGTGGCCCTGCTGGGCGAGGTCGAGGAGGCGGCCGGGGGTGCCGACGACGACCTCGACGCCGTTCTGCAGCGACGAGACCTGCGGTTCGAACGCGCGGCCGCCGTAGATGGCCTGCACGCGGATGCCGCGCTTCGCACCTGCGGTGGCCAGGTCCCGGGAGACCTGGACGCACAGCTCACGGGTGGGGACGACGACCAGCGCCTGCGGCACGCCGTCGCCGCCCTCGGCCGGGGGGACGACGCGCTGCAGCAGCGGGACGCCGAAGCCGAGGGTCTTGCCGGTGCCGGTGCGCGCCTGGCCGATGAGGTCGTGGCCGGCCAGTGCGAGGGGGAGCGTGAGCTCCTGGATCGCGAAGGTGCGGGTGATCCCCGCGTCGGCCAGCGCCGCGACGATGTCGGGGTGGACGTCGAAGTCGCTGAACAGCGGGCTGTCGCTGGCGACGGGCGCGCCGCCGAGCTCCTCGACCTGCGACTCGATCTCCTCGGGGGCGGGTGCGCCCGTCTCGGCGTGCTCGAGTGCGACGGCCTCGGTCGGCTGGGTGTCGGACGTGGGGATGTTCTCGGTGGAGGTCAGTGCTCTCGCCTCTGGTCTGCTGGGGGACCGGGTCCGGCGGCGGGGTCCCGCTGCTGCGGACCTGTCCCGGTCGGTTGTCGCGGGATCAGTTCCAGCGCCAACGCAGCCAGCAGAACCGGGCGTCAGGAACATTCGGCCCGGGAGACAGCCTGCGGTGAGGCGTCGTCCAGCGGTCGTCAGCGCACAGATACACAGCGAGCCTGAGGGCTCGCCGATTCCCATCCTAGCGCGGCGACCGGTTAGCCTCTCCGCGCCGCGCTGCCGGGTGACCCGCACCACTCCCGCGCACCAACCGTGAACACCTGGAGCTGCCGTGACGACCCCGGTCGACACCCCTGCCGTGGTCGACCTGCTGGGCGTCCTGGCCTACGCGGAGCTCACGGCGTTCGACCGGCTCGCCGAGGACGCGCGTCTGGCTCCCACGCTCGGCGGACGGGCCGCCCTGGCCCGCATGGCGGCCGCCGAGATCGCCCACCACGGGCGGCTCACCGAGCGGCTCGCCGCACTCGGCGTCGACCCGGCGCAGGCGATGGCGCCGTTCGTCTCCGCGCTGGACGCGTTCCACGAGGGCACCCGGCCGAGCACGTGGTTGGAGGGCCTGGTGAAGGCGTACGTGGGCGACGGGCTGGCGACGGACTTCTACCGCGAGATCGCCTCCTTCCTGCCCGAGCCGGACAAGGCGCTCGTGCTGGAGGTGCTGGCCGACACCGGGCACGCCGACTTCGCCGTCCGGGAGGTGCGGGCGGCGATCCGGGCCGACCGCAAGGTGCCCGGCAGGCTGTCCCTGTGGGGACGGCGGCTGGTGGGTGAGGCCATCACGCAGACCCAGGCGGTCATCGCCGAGCACGACCGGCTCGCGGAGCTGATCATCAGCGGCACCGGCGACCTGGCCGGGGTGTCCCGGCTGATCGAGCGCATCACCTCCGCGCACACGCAGCGCATGAAGGCGCTGGGGCTGAACCCGTGACGGCACACCTGCTCGTCGTCGGGGCCGGACCCGGCATCTCCGCTGCGACCGCGCGCCGGCTGGGCCGCGAGGGGTACGCGGTGTCCCTCGTCGCGCGGCGGGAGGAGGCGCTGGCCGACGTCCAGGCGGACCTCGCGGGCGACGGCGTCCTGGCCGGGCGGGCACCCGCCGACGCCGCCGACCCCGCGTCGCTGACGGCTGCCGTCCAGTCACTGGTCGAGACCTTCGGCCCGGCCGACGTCCTGCTCTACAACATCTCCGTCGGCCGGTCGGTGACCGTGCCGGACCTGGCGCCCGAGGACCTGCTGGCCGACCTGGCCGCCGGTGCCGTGGGGCTGCAGACCGCCGTCCGCGCCGTCCTGCCGGGGATGCGGGAGCGCGGCGCCGGCACGGTCCTCGTGACCGGGGGCGGGTCGGCCGACCGCCCGATCGCGTCGATGGCGACGCTGGGCGTGCAGAAGGCGGCGCTCCGTGCGCTGGCGGAGGTGCAGGCCGCCGCACTGGCGCCGGAGGGGATCCACGTCGCGACGGTGACGATCCGTGGCCTGGTGGGAGCGGGGGAGCGGCAGATCCATCCCGACCGCGTCGCGGACCTCTACGCCGACCTCGTCGCCGAGACCAGCGGACCGCGCGAGCGCTGGCGGACCGTCGTGGAGATGACCCGCTAGGACGGCGACGGGGCACCGCGGCCGGGCCCCGTCCCCTTGTGCACGGAGCGCACGAGGGCCCTCCGGCGGGAGGCCTTCGGCCCCCGCGCCGAAGGGCCCGGGTCGTGCGGTTCGGTCAGGCGCCGGCGATGAAGCCGACCCGGCGCTGGTCCGGCTGCGCGATCTCGATGTACGCGATCCGGTCGACGGGGACGACGACGCGGCGACCCCGTTCGTCGACCAGGGTCAGCAGGCCGTCCTTGGTCGAGCCGGACATGGCCGCGGCCACGTCCGCTGCGATCTCATCGGGGGTCTTGGGGCTGTCGATGACCAGCTCCCGGGGGGAGTGCTGGACGCCGATCTTGACTTCCACGTAGGCGATGCCTCCTCGGTTCGCGCGACTGCCCCCACGCTAACCCAGTGCCGCGACGGGAGACGCCGTCCACGGGTGCGCCGACAGCGAAACGCGGTCCGGCCGGCCGGCTCAGGAGGAGGGCTGGCCGTCGATCCGCGGGAAGCCGGAGATGCCGCGCCAGGCGAGCGCCGACACGAGGCCGACCGCCTCGTCGCGGGACACGGTGTTCTTGCGTGGCAGCCACCACCGGGCGCTGGTCTCCGAGAGGCCGGTCAGCCCCGACGCGAGGAGCAGCGCTCGTTCGGGATCGGCGCCGGTGTCGGCCGCGATGACCTCGGCGATCGCCTCGACGGAGGACTGCGTGCCGCGGTCGACGATGGCCCGGACGTCGGCGTCGTTGCGCAGGTCGGACTCGAAGACCAGGCGGAAGGCCTCGCCCTCCGCGTCGATGAAGTCGAAGTAGGCCCCCACGGCGGCGTGCACTCGCTCGCGGTTGTCGTCGGTCCGGCCCATCGCCTCGGCCACCCGGTCGGCGAGCTCGGAGACGTGCTCCTCGAGCAGCGCCAGGTACAGCTCCCGCTTGCCGGGGAAGTGCTGGTAGAGGACCGGCTTGCTCACCCCGGCCCGGTCGGCGATGTCGTCCATCGCGGCTGCGTGGAACCCCTGCGCGACGAAGACGTCCTGCGCCGCGCGCAGCAGCTGCAGCCGCCGCGCGCCCCGCGGCAGGCGGGAGGTGCGGCGGTTGTTCACGGCGGCAGGACGGGGCGGTTGCATGGCAGGGAGGATGTTACCGGCGGGTTCTCGAACCGCACGCCGTCAGCACGGAGGTTTACCGTCGAGGCGATGTCCGAAGTCCCCGCCCTCGACGCTCCCGCCGCCGCGGCCACGCTGTCGTCGACCGCCCTCCCGTCGCCGGCGTCGATGCTCCCGCCCTGGAAGGGCGAGGACCTGCCGGTGCACGGCGGGGAGGTCTTCGTCCGGTACACGCCGTGGGCCGGACCGGTCGACGGGGCGGACGACGGTGCGCCCCGGGAGCGGGCGCTCTACGTGCACGGCCTCGGCGGGGCGTCCACCAACTGGACGGACCTGGCGGGACTGCTGGCGGTCCGCTTCGAGGGGTGGTCGCTCGACCTGCCGGGGTTCGGCCGCTCGCAGCCACCGCCGCGGGGCCGCTACTCGATCCGCGGTCACGTGCGGGCCGTCGTCGACGTCCTCGAGTACGTCGTCGCGCAGCCCGGGGAGGCGGCCGGGCGCCCGGTGCACCTGCTCGGCAACTCGCTCGGCGGGCTGGTCAGCCTCCTGGTGGCCAGCCGCCGGCCGGACCTCGTGGCCTCGCTGACCCTCATCTCGCCGGCGATGCCGGTGTACCGCGTGCCGCCGGCGTTCAACCGGCTGTTGCTGCTGCTCCTCCTGCCCGGCGTCCCGTCGCTGGCCGAGAGACGACTGGCCGGCATCACCCCGGAGCAGAACGTCCGCGCGATGATCCGCATGTGCTTCGGCGAGCCGGGCCGGGTCCCGCACGAGCGGGTGGAGCAGGCGGTCCAGGAGTTCCGCGAGCGCGCCGAGCAGCCGTGGGCCGACCGCGCGCTCACGCGGAGCATGCGGGGGCTGATCACCTCCTACCTGCGCGTGGGAGCGGCCAACGCCTGGCGGGCGGCCCGGTCCCTGCAGCCACCGACGCTGGTGATCTGGGGCGGCCGCGACAAGCTCGTCGACCCGAGCCTCGCACCGCGGCTGGCGGCCGCGGTCCCGGACGCACGGCTCCTCGTCCTCGACACGGTGGGCCACGTCGCGATGCTCGAGGCCCCCGAGCCGACCGCCCGCGCCGTCCTGGGGCTGGTCGAGGGTCTGGCCACCGCGAGGTCCGCAGGTGGGGTCGACGCCACGACCGCCGGATCGTGACGGGTCGGCAACGTGCCGCGAGCGCCGCGCTGCTGTCGACACGCCACGCAGCGTGAGACTCTGGACAGCTGACGGAGGTGCACCGACGACGAGCAGGAGTGCGGCCAGTGGGAGGACGTGCCACCGACGGCCGTGCCCCGGGCGCCCGCCCCGATGAGGCACGCCGCGTCCGGGCACCGGCCGTCGTCGGTCCCGCACCGGGCCGGCCGGTGCGCGTCGCGGCCCGCCCGGCGCCCCTGGTCGCCCGCACCGAACCCTGGGAGAGGGCACCGGAACGCACGCCTGCGCGGCCCCGGCCGGGTCGCCTGCGGCGGTTCGCCCAGCGCCACGGCTGGCGCGCCTACGCCGTGCCGCTGCTGACCATCGCGACCCTCGTCGTCCTCCTGGACCTGGCGTCGAGCGCTCCGGGCGCCCCGGCGGCCACGGCTGGTGCCACCGCGACCCAGTCGCCACCCGCGTCCGGCGCCTTCTCGACCCTTCCGGCACCGGTGCCCGACCCGGTGCCGGAGGCGGTGCCGACCGCTCCCGCCGAGGGGGACGTCGGCCCGAGCATCGCGCCGCAGGTCGTGGGCGAGGAGACCTACGTCGAGCAGGGCGCCGGGTCGCTGTCGCTGGTCGACGGCACGTCGACCGTGCTCGGGTCGGGACCGCTGCGGCGCTTCATCGTCGAGGTGGAGGACGGCATCGAGGTGGACGGCGCCGGGTTCGCCGCCGCGGTCGAGGCCACGCTCGGCGACCCCCGTTCGTGGGGGAGCGGCGGCCGGATGTCCTTCCAGCGGGTCGGCGTCGCCGAGGCGAACGCCGGAGCGTTCGACTTCAAGGTGAGCCTGGTCAGCCCCGGCAGCATGGAGCGCTACTGCCCCGGCGTGGGCACCGGTGGCTACACGTCCTGCCGGTACGGCGACCGGGCGGTCATCAACCTCGCGCGCTGGGCGACGGCGGTCCCGCACTACGAGGGCGACGTCGCCACCTACCGGCCCTACGTCGTGAACCACGAGGTGGGACACGTGCTGGGGAACGGTCACGTCGGCTGCCCGGGGCCGGGCCAGCTCGCGCCGGTGATGCAGCAGCAGACCCTCGGCCTGCAGGGCTGCGTCAAGAACGCCTGGCCCTACCCCTAGGGACGGTTTACGGTTCCTCGCGGTGCGCCGGGATGCCTGGTCGGCAGTCGTTCTCGCGACTGCCAGGGGAGGGCCGAGACCTTGTCCACCAGCACGCCGGCCATCCGTACCGAGGGGCTGACCAAGCACTTCCGGACGACGGCCGCCGTCACCGACCTGACCCTCACGGTCCCGCCCGGCGAGGTCTTCGGATTCCTCGGCCCGAACGGTGCAGGCAAGTCGACGACCATCCGCATGCTGCTCGGGCTGCTGCGCCCGACGGCCGGCGCGGCCGAGATCTTCGGCGTCCCGGCCGCCGACGTGGAGCGCGCCCACCGCTCGCTGGCCTACGTGCCGGCCGACGTCGCGCTGTGGCCGGGCATGACGGGACGGCAGTGCCTCGAGCTGCTGGCCGGCGTCGGGCCGGGCACCGACGTGGCCTACCGCGACCAGCTGGTGGCCCGCTTCCAGCTCGAGCCCGACCGACTGGCCCGCACCTACTCCACCGGCAACCGGCAGAAGGTGGCGCTGGTCGCCGCCTTCGCCACCCGTGCGCCGCTGCTGGTGCTGGACGAGCCGACCAGCGGCCTGGACCCCCTCATGGAGCGGGAATTCCGCGGCTGCCTCGCCGAGGCGGCCGCGAACGGGCAGACCGTCCTCCTGAGCTCGCACCAGCTGGCCGAGGTCGAGGCCGTCTGCTCGCGGGTGGGCATCCTGCGGCGCGGCCGGCTCGCCGAGGTGGCCGGACTGGACGACCTGCGGCGACTGCGCCGATCGGAGATGACCGTCGACCTCGCTCGTCCCGCGCCGGAGCTCCTCGGTCTGGCCTCGCTGCCCGGTGTGGCCGACCTCCGGTGGCACTCGGACCTGCGGCTCACGCTGTCCCTCGTGGGGCCGCCGGGGGAAGTGCTCGCCGCGCTGGCCGGAGCGGACGTGGCGCGGCTCGACGTCCGGGAGCCGTCGCTGGAGGAGATCTTCCTCGACTACTACGGGGAGGACGCCGCGTGACCGCCGGGACCGCCACCCGCCCGGCCGCCCCGTCCCGCCGCAGCGCACGGCACCCCGGCTCGGCCGCCACCGGCGCGGCGTTCCACCTCCTGCGGCGCGGCACCCTGGTGATGGCGGTGATCGCGGGCGGCCTGCCGGCGTTCGTCGCCGTCGAGTACCGCGACACGTTCTCGGGCGCGATCGGGGTGGCGTCCCTGACCGGCCTGGCGGAGAACCCGGCGATCCGCACGCTGTTCGGCCGGCCGGTCGCCCTCGACGACCCGGGCGGCTTCACGGTCTGGCGGACCGGCACCGTGCTCGCCGTCCTCGTCGGGGTCTGGGCGGTGCTGTCGGCGACCCGGCTGACCCGCGGCGAGGAGGAGGCAGGTCGGTGGGACCTGCTGCTGTCCGGGCGGCTGCGGCTGCGGTTCCTCGTGGCGAGCTCGCTGGCCGTCGTCCTGCTCGCGACCGCCGTCGTCGGCGCCGCGGTCACCCTGGGCCTGATGCTGGCCGGCACCGAGACGACCGGCGCGGTGCTCTTCGGCCTCCTCGTCGGCGGCACGGGCATGGTCGGCGCGGGGCTCGGAGCCGTGGCCGCGCAGCTCCTGCCGGAGCGGCGGGCCGCCTCCGGTCTCGGGGTGGCGGTGCT
>NZ_SPQM01000339.1 GCF_004570345.1 Blastococcus sp. CT_GayMR20
TCGCGGACTTCCGGCCGGATGCGATCCTGATCTCGCCCTCCGTCGATCGGCAATCGACGCCGCCCGGCAGCAAATGGCCAGACTGCCCTCCCCTCGAAGAGATCTATGCTGCGGCCCGCACCGCCTTCCCCGGCATGCGCATCGGCGGCGGCATGCTGAGCTATTTCACCGAACTCAACCGCAAGCGCGTGCCGGCAGGCGAGATCGACTTCGTCAGCCATTGCACCAATCCGATCGTGCATGCGGCTGACGATCTCAGCGTCATGCAGACATTGGAAGCGCTGCCCTCCATCACGCGCTCCGTCCGCGCGATCTACGGCGACAAGCCCTATCGCATCGGCCCGTCGACGATCCCGATGCGGCAGAACCCTTATGGCAGCCGCACGATGGACAATCCTGCGGGTGGACGTATTGCGATGGCCAACCGCGACCCGCGGCATAACGGGCTTTTCGCCGAGGCCTTTGCGCTCGGCTATGCGATCCGGGTGCTGGAGGCCGGTCTCGAATGCCTGACGCTTTCGGCGCTGACCGGTCCTTTCGGCCTGATCGCCGGGCCCGGTGAGCCGGTCGAGCA
>NZ_SPQM01000074.1 GCF_004570345.1 Blastococcus sp. CT_GayMR20
CAGATGCGGACGACGATCGCGGCCCGCGCCCGGGAACCGCGCGAGGACGCCATCAGCTTCCTGTTGGCGCAGTCGGTCGACGGCCGGCCGCTCACCGAGGACGAGGTCTTCTCGATGGTCGACCTGCTGGTCGCCGGTGGCACGGTCACCACCTCGAACCTGGTCAGCCAGGCGCTCATCTGGCTCTACCAGCACCAGGACGAGCGCCGGCGGCTCATGGAGCAGCCCGAGCTCGTCGACCGCGCGATCGAGGAGTTCCTGCGCTGTTTCGCACCCAGCCAGGCCCTGGCCCGCACGGTCGTCCAGGACGTCGAGTTCTTCGGCTGCTCGCTGAAGAAGGGCGACCGGGCGCTGCTCGTATGGGCATCGGCCAACCGTGACGAGGCCGGCGGCTTCGAGCACCCCGACGAGCTCGACATCGAGCGGTGGCCGAACCGGCACACGTCGTTCGGGATCGGCGTCCACCGGTGCGCCGGGTCCCACCTCGGGCGCGCGATGGGCAAGCGGCTGCTGACCGAGGTGCTCACCCGGATGCCGGACTACGAGATCGACCTCGAGGGGTTGGTCCCCTACGAGTCGCAGGGCGCCAATTTCGGCTACGCGCGGGTGCCGGCGCGGTTCGCGCCGGGCCCACGGGTGCTCCCGCCGGACGCCGCCTCACCGTCGGACGTCCCGTCGGCGGCCGGCTGAGGTGCTGAGCTTCGCGACGATGGCGACGGTCGCCCTGGAACGGGACGGCTCGGCCACCGTGCAGCACCCGCTGGACCGCGTGCTCGCGGCTGCCGCGGACGCCGGGTTCCGTGGGGTCGCCCTGGACTGGTTCACGCTGCGGGCCGCCGAACGCGCCGGCTCGGATGCGTCCGCCGTCGCCGACCGCGTCCGGGCACTCGGGCTCGTCGTCACCGATCTGTCCGCGCTGGGGCTGGGCGCGGACGCCAGTACCGACGAGCGCGTGTCGGCGTCCATGGCGCGTCGGTGTGCTGCCCTGGGCATCCCGCTGTGCGCGCTGGTGCTCGGGGTGCCGCCCTCGCCCGCGGTGGACGACCGGATCGCCCGCGTCGGCGACGTCTTCGCCGCGAGCGGGGTGCGGCTGGCCCTGGAGTTCGTGCCGTACAGCGCGGTGCGCACCCTGGCCGAGGCGCGGGCGGTGTGCGGGCGGATCGGGCACGAGCGCTGCGGCGTGCTGGTCGACACCTGGCACCTCGCACGCAGCGGCGGAACACCCGCCGACCTGGCCGACCTCGCGCCGTCCGAGATCGCCTGCGTGCAGCTCGCCGATGCGGCCCCCGAGGCGGCCGACGACCCCGCCGACGAGAGCCGCAGGTCGCGGCGGCTGCCGGGCGACGGCGTCGTCGACTTCGGCGCCGTCGCCGCCGAGCTGACGAAGGCCGGGTACGACGGACCGCTCGGCACCGAGGTGCTCGACCGCCGCCTCGCCGCTCAGCTTCCCGAAGCGGTGGCCGAGGCCTGCTTCCGCGCCGCCAGCACCTACTTCCCCGCTTGAGCAGTGCCGAAATGGCGGTTCCGGCACCTCCCGTCCGGTGCCGAAACCGCCATTTCGGCACGGTCAGATCGGGACGGCCGGAACGGCGGACGGCGGGATCGCCGCGATTCCCGGCACCAGCCGGCGGCCGAGGTCGTCGAGGTAGGAGACGAACCAGTCGGGGTCCATGCCCGGCCAGCCGGCGCGCAGGATCGGCGGATCGACGGGCAGGGTCGCGGCGATCTGCTCGATCTCGGCGAGGACTTCGTCGGGCGACCCGGCGAGCACGTGCGCACCGACGACCTCGGCGAAGTCGCGGGCCACCTCGTCGGGGCGCCACACCTCGTGGCCGTTGCGCGCGTAGTGCAGGTACCGCGCGGCCGACGCCTGCCGGAACTGCTCCAGGGCGTCCTGGCGATCGGCGCCGAGGAACACGTTGCGCCGCAGCGGCTGCGCCGACGGGACGAGGCCGCGGGCTGCCTGCTCCGTGGCGAACACGTCGAGCAGTGGTCCGACGTCGGCCAGGTCCACGGCCGGCGGGATGATCCACTTGTCGGCCACCCGGCCGGCGCGCCGCACCGCGACGGGCGCGTGGGCGCCGACCCACACGGGCGGATGCGGGGTCTGCCACGACCGGATGTGCGGTTCGGCGTCCGTCAGCTGCCAGAACCGGCCCGAGAAGGTGACCGTGGGCTGCGTCCAGACCGCCTTCATCAGCTCGAGGCCCTCCTCGAACCGCGCCACCCGCTCGCCGAACGGCACGCCGAGGTAGTCGAACTCCTCGGGCCGGTAGCCGAGCCCGATGCCCACGACCAGCCGGCCCTCGGTCATCACGTCGAGGCTGGCGAGCTCCTCGGCCAGCAGCACCGGGTGGTACACCGGCGACATCAGCACGGTGGTGACCAGCCGGACGTGCGGGTCGACCTCGGCGGCCAGGCGGGCGAGCACCGGGACCGGCTGGAGGCAGGTGTAGTCCCCGTAGAGGAAGTGCTGCCCCAGGCACAGGTAGGTGAACCCGTTGCGCTGGGCGGCCTCCACCTGGCGCAGCAGTTCGGTGAACTGGCGCTTCGGCCCCCAGTCCTTGGGCAGGTCGCTCAGCAGGACGCGACGTCCACCGTTGCGTCCCCCGGTCGCTCAGCGGCCCTGCCAGCGCGGCGCGCGCTTCTCCTTGAAGGCGGTGGCGCCCTCCCGGGCGTCCTCGGACGAGCGCACCGGCTCGTTGATCTCCCGCTGGCGGTCGAACCGCTCCGCTGCCGGCCAGTCGGGCGCCTCGACGAGGATCCGCTTGCTGGCCGCGACGGCGAGCGGACCGTTGGCCGCGATCGCCGTGGCCATGGCCAGGGCCTCGTCGAGCGCGCCGCCCTTCGGGGTGAGGCGGTTGACCAGCCCGACCTCGTAGCCGCGCTGCGCCGGGATCAGCTCACCGGTCAGGGACCACTCCATCGCGAGGTGGTACGGCACCCGCTGGGGGAGCCGGAGGAGCCCGCCGCCCGCGGCGACCAGGCCGCGCTTGACCTCCGGCAGGCCGAACTTCGCGTCCTGGGCGGCGACGAGCATGTCGCAGGCCAGCGCGATCTCGAACCCGCCGGCGATGGCGTAGCCCTCCAGTGCCGCGACGATCGGCTTGACCGGCGGCTGCTCGACGATGCCGGCGAAGCCACGTCCGGGGATCGAGGGGCGCTCACCGGCCAGGAACGCCTTGAGGTCCATGCCCGCGCAGAACGTGCCGCCGGCGCCGGTGATCACGCCGGCGACCAGCGAGCGGTCGTCGTCCAGGCGTTCCATCGCCTCGCCGATCGCGACGGCGGTCTCGGTGTTGATCGCGTTGCGGGCCTCGGGCCGGTTGATGGTGACGACCAGGACGCCCTCGACGACGTCGGTGAGGACGCTGTCGCTCACGAGTCCTCCTCGCTGGCGCTCGTCGGCCGCGTTCGCGGCGCTGCTGTGCTCGTGCGTGAGGTCGCGCGCTCGCTCACGGCCGCGGCCCCATCCGGACCGCGCCGTCGAGCCGGATGGTCTCGCCGTTGAGGTAGGAGTTGTCGAGGATGTGCAGCGCGGTGGCGGCGAACTCCTCGGGCCGGCCCAGCCGGGCGGGGTTCGGGACCTGGCTGGCCAGGCCCGCCTTCACCTCGTCGCCGTGCCGGTCCAGGATCGGGGTGTCGAAGATGCCGGGGGCGATCGAGCAGACCCGGATCAGCTGCCGGGAGAGATCGCGCGCGGCGACCAGCGTCAGGCCGACCACGCCGGCCTTGGCCGACGCGTAGGGGAGCTGACCGATCTGGCCCTCGAACGCGGCGACCGAGGCGGTGAGCACGCACGCGCCGCGCTCGCCGTCGATCGGCTCGTTGGCGGCCATGCGGGCGGCGGCCAGCCGCAGCACGTTGAACGAGCCGACGAGGTTGATGTCGACGATCTCGCGATAGAGGTCGTAGTCGCCCGGGGAGCCGTCCTTGTTGACCACCCGGACGGTGCCGCCGCGGCCGGCGCAGTGGACGAGCCCACGCAGCGGCGCCCGGTCGGTCGCGACGTCCAGGGCGCGGTCGACGGCCTCGGCGTCCCGCACGTCGGCGGGGGAGAAGCTGGCTAGCTCCCCGAGCTTGGCCGCCACCTCCTCGCCGGCGGAGGCGGGCAGGTCGATGATCGTGACGGCGACCCCGCGCTCGATCAGGGCGGTGGCCGTGGCCAGCCCGAGGCCGGAGGCACCTCCGGTGACGACGGCGGAGCTGTCGGTCAGGTCCACGTGGGTTCCTTCCAGGTAGAGAGGGCCGGTCGGCTCTGTGGTCGGCTCAGCCGAGCCGCTCGACGATGGTGGCGTTGGCCATGCCGCCGGCCTCGCACATCGTCAGCAGCCCGTAGCGGCCGCCGGTCTGCTCGAGGTGGTTGAGCAGGGTGGTCATCAGCCGGGCACCGGAGGCGCCCAGCGGGTGGCCGAGGGCGATCGCGCCGCCCCGCGGGTTGAGCTTCGCGTCGTCGACCCCGAACTCGGCCTGCCAGGCCAGCGGCACGGACGCGAACGCCTCGTTGACCTCGACCGCGTCGATCTGGTCGATGGTCATCCCGGCCCTCGCCAGAGCCTTCGCGGTGGCCGGGATGGGACCGGTGAGCATGAGCACCGGGTCGTCGCCGACGACGGACGACGCGACGATGCGGGCCCGCGGGCGCAGGCCGAGGGCGGCGGCGCGCTCCGCGCTCATGACCAGCAGCGCGCCGGCGCCATCGGTGATCTGCGAGGAGTTGCCGGCGGTGACCTTCCAGTCGATCGACGGGAACCGCTCGTGCATCTCGTCGGTGCCGAACGCGGCCTTGAGCGTGCCGAGCTTCTCGACGGTGGTGCCGGGGCGGATCGACTCGTCGACGGAGACGACCGTTCCCTCGGGCGTGGTGACCGGCACGATCTCGTCGTCGAAGCCGCCGGCGGCGGCGGTGGCCGCGGCACGCTCGTGCGAGCGCACGGAGTACTCGTCGAGCTGGGCCCGGGTCAGTCCCCACTTGTCGGCGACCAGCTCGGCCGAGACGCCCTGTGGCACGAGGTCGGGGAAGCGGCTGCGGACGCCGGGGCCGTGCGGGTCGGCGCCCATGCGCGCGGAGCCCATCGGCACCCGGCTCATCGACTCGATGCCCGCCGCGATCACGATGTCGTTGGCTCCGGCCACGATGCTCTGCGCGGCGAACTCCAGGGCCTGCTGGCCCGAGCCGCACTTGCGCTCGATGGTCACCGACGGCACGTGCACGGGGTAGCCGGCGGCGAGCCAGGCCTGCCGGCCCGGGGTCGCCGAGTGCTCGCCGGCCTGGCCGACGCAGCCGACCATCACGTCGTCGACGGTGCCCGGATCGATACCGGTGCGCTCGACGAGCTCCCGGATGACGGCCGACAGCAGGTCGACGGCATGCACGGTGGAGAGCGCGCCGCCCTGCTTGCCGCGACCCATCGGGGAACGGACCGCGTCGACGATGACGGCCTCGGGCATGGCTTCCTCCTGGCTAATCACTGATCATCAATAACGTAGCTCGCCGACCCTTGGGGCGGAAGGGTCGGTCGTGTAAAGATGCTCACCAATATCATGTTTCGCGCCACACACCAGGAGGAGCGGTCATGGGCAAGCTCGGCGTGGACGATCTCGAGAACCTCAAGGGCACCCATCTCGACAAGGCCGATCAGGGGGAACTGCTCACCGCGCAGACGGAGTGCACGTTCATCTTCTCGGACGCCGAGGGCCATCCCTGCGGCGTCGTGATGAGCTTCTTCGAGGAGGACGGCGTCTTCTGGCTCACCGCCGTGGAGGGCCGCCACCAGGTGAAGGGCCTCGACCGCGACCCGCGCTGCTCCATCGTCGTCTCGAGTGCCGGCAGCGGTCTCCCCGGGCGTCGGATGCTGTCGATCCGGGGCGAGGGCACCGTCCACCGCGACGACGAGACCAAGCAGTGGTTCCTCGACCAGTTCACCACCCGCCTCCAGCCGACGGACCCGGTCTCCTGGCGCAAGCTGCTCGACAGCCCCAAGCGCGTGGTCTTCGAGGTGCAGGTCACCTCGGTCCTCGCCAGCCACGACCAGCGCAAGATCGCCGGCAACGGCCGGGGCATGGCCGGCTGACCGTGGCATCCCACCTGATGGTCGTCCTCAGCAACGTCAAGCCGGGCCAGGAGGAGGTGTTCAACCGCTGGTACGGCGTCCACATGCTGGAGACGATCAACAAGCTGCAGGGCTTCGCCTCGGGTCAGCGCTTCGAACAGGCGCAGCTGCCCGAGGCGCCCGCGATGCCCTACCGCTACCTGGCCGTGTACGAGGTCGACGGCGAGACGCCCGAGGACCTCCAGCGGGCCTACGACCAGTTCCGGTGGCAGCGGCAGGAGCGCGCCGAGGCGCTGGCCGCCGGGCGCGACCCGGTGGTGTCGGTCTCCGACACGCTCGATCCCGACCACTTCCTCGTCGGCTTCTTCTCCGCACTCACCGACAAGGTGCCGTCCGACAACGTCGGGGCGCAGGCATGAGCGGTCGGCTGGAGGGCCGGGTCGCCGCAGTCGTGGGCGGCGGCTCCGGCATGGGGCGGGCCACTGCCCGGCGTCTCGCGGTCGAGGGTGCGCACGTCTACGTCGCCGACCTCTCGGAGGACGCGGCAGGGACGGTGGCGAAGGAGATCGGCGAGGACGGCGGTTCCGCCGTCCCCTGGCAGCTGGACGCGACGGACAACGACGCCCTGCGTGCCTTCTTCGACGGGATCGACCGCGAGCACGGGCGGCTGCACGTGCTGCACGACCAGGTGGGCATGCCGGGGGCCGGCGGCATCGACGTCTCCGAGGCGGACTTTCAGCGCGCGATCGACGTCAACGTGAAGAGCGCCTTCTACGTGACCACGCTCGGATTCGAGCTGGTGAGGAAGGCCGACCGCAAAGGCTCGATCACGATGACGGCGTCCACGGCCGCGCTCATCGGCTCGCCGTTCTCCCCGCTGTACTCCCTGACCAAGGGCGCGCTCACCGCCTACGCGCGAGCACTGGCCCTGGTCGGCGGACCGGACGGTGTGCGGGTCAATGTCATCTGCCCCGGCCCGGTCGACACCCCCATGCTGCCGACCTTCTTCGGCCGCGACCCCGGTGCCGACATGGCCGACCTCATGAGCGGCTTCATCGGGCTGGTCCCGCTGGGCCGCCCCGCGACGCCGGAGGAGATTGCCGGCGTCGTCGCGTTCCTCGCCAGTGACGACGCCGGTTTCGTGACCGGCGTGACCATCCCGATCGACGGAGGACTGACCGCCAGATGACCGACACCGCGACCCTCGCCGCCCGCAGCGCCGAGCTCTACTACACCTACGCCCGCGCCGTGGACGAGGCCGACCTGGACACGTTGCGGTCGATCGTCACCGACGACGTCCTCATCACCCGCGGCGACAACCCGACCGAGCAGGGCGTCGAGAAGTTCCTCGACGTCTACCGCGCGCACAACGCGCTGAACGTGCCGGTGTGCAAGCACGTCGTCACCAACGTGCTCGCCGAGCCGGACGGCGAGGAGATCAGGACGCACGCCTACTTCCAGGCGACGTTCCTCGAGACCGAGAAGACCCGCGTGATCATCGGCGTCTACGACGACGTGCACGTCGAGCGCGACGGGAAGCTCAAGCTGGCGCACAAGAAGATCCGCGTGCAGCGGGTGCTCGAGCTCCCCGCGTCCGCTGCCCTCTACGCCCACGTCGGCACGGAGTAACAGCAGCCGAAACCGCCATCTCGGCACCGCCTGGGGCGTGCCGAAATGGCGGTTCTGGCTAGGTCACCGGGCCGCGAGTGCGATCCGGACCTTCTCGACGACGGCGTCGAGGTTGCGGAGGTCGGCGGCGCTGATGCGGATGACGATCCAGCCGGCCGCGCGCAGCCGGTTCGCACGCTCGTCGTCGCGGACGATCTGGCCGTCCTCGAAGTGGTAGGCGCCCTCGTACTCGAGGGCGACCTTCGCCTCCGGCCACGCGAAGTCGAACCGCGACACGATGCCGTCGACGCGCACCTCGTACTGCGGCTGTGGCGTCAGACCGGCGAGCACCAGCGCAACGCGGACCCACGACTCGGCCGGGGACTCGGCCCTCGGGTCGACGAGCTCGACCGCCCTCCGCACCCGAGCCGCGCCGAACAGGCCGGCGCGCTCGTGGGTCATGCGTCGCAGGTCGGGCACCCCGATCGCCTCGGCGCGCACCATCCCGTCCATGGCGGCGACCGCGGTGGGGAGCCGCTCGAGCGCCGCGACATCCCACGCCGTCCTGAGCGGGGTGGTCATCGGCAGGCCGTCGACCACCGTCCGGTCACCGGGGCGCAGGACCGTCTGGTGGACGCGGACGCCCCGCGGGCCGCGCCACGTCACCTCTTCTCCGCGCAGGACCGTGACCGGGTCCGTGGGGCCGGCGAACGGTGCGCCCCACCAGGCAGCGGCCGAGTGGCCGCCGATGACGGCGCCCTCGGGCAGCAGGAGCGCGACGCCCTGGCACTTCAGCTGGTGGTCGAACGGCAGACCGGGATCGGCGTAGACGCCCTGGACGAGCCGCCGGAAACCGCGTCGTCGCAACTGGCCGCGGGTCAGGTAGCCCTCGGCGACCGCATGGCTGCCGACGAACACACCGGGGAGCAACTGCCTGGTCGCGGACACGCGGACACCATGGCCGATCCCGCGCCGGAGCCCTCCCGTTGTCCACAGGTGCCGAAACCGCCATTCGGGCACCGGAGGAGGGAGGCCGGAATGGCGGTTTCGGCACTAGCGGGGCTGGGACCAGGTGGGGAGGGTCTCGGGGTAGTCCCCCTCGGCGACGGGGGTGCCCGGGACGCGCAGTCGCCGGCGGTCGGCGAAGCTGGTCGCCATCTCGTCGAACGGCACGTTGTACATGAACCGGATCGTGCGGGACGCGAAGACCCACCGATCGTCCAGTCGCACGTACTCGTCGTCGTAGCGGTAGGCGGCGAGCAGCAGCCGGTCGCCGAGCGCCAGTTCGCCGTGGCCGTTGACCACGCCGGTCGCCGTCCCGGCGTCGACGTCAACGACGGCGACGTGGGACTCGGGGGTGTGCAGTGTCGTGACGTAGCGGTCCATCATCGAGCCGTAGAAGGTCCGCAACTCCTCGTGCCCGCGGACCGTGGTGCCGAGCCGGGTGAAGGTCCCGTCCGGCGCGAAGCAGGCGACGACGGTGTCGAGGTCGTGATCGTCGACGGCCATCGAGTACAGGACGCTGAGGTTCACCAGCGCGGCCCTGTCGGCGAGCTCCCGGACCTGTCGATAGGCCTCGTCCGGGGTGCGGGCGAGCGTCGTGGTGGTGGCGGCGGACAGCAGCATGGGGCTATCTCCAGGCGTTCGTCGAGGCTATTAGGCGCATGATTGTCAGAGACTACTTCTCGATGTTACGGTCGCCACACCCCAGCGACGCGGCCTGATCTGCGGGCTCGCGAGACCGAAGTGGAGCGCCCGTGACGGCCGTCAGCGAAGCCCCGACCGAAGCCGTTCAGCGGCGCTCCGAGCCCGCCGGCGTGGTCGTCACCGGCGCGGCCCAGGGCCTCGGCAAGGCGATCGCCCGGCGGTTCGCCGAGGACGGCGGGCACGTCGTCGGTCTCGATCTGTCCGACGCCGTGACCGACGTCGTCCGTGAGTTCGGCGACGGTCACGACGCCGTCGTCGGCGACGCCACCGACCCCGCGCTCCTGCGCCGCGCCTGCGAGCGGGCCGCCGAGCTCGGCGGGGGACTGCGCACGGTGGTCCTCAACGCCGGCGTCATCGCGCCGGGGGAGACCGTCGGCTACCCCCTCGAGGACTGGGACCGGGTGCTGGGCGTCAACCTGCGCGGCGCCTTCATCGGCGCCCAGGTCGCCCGCCCGTTCCTCACCCAGGGCGGCAGCATGGTGCTGATCTCCTCCATCACCGCGACCCGCGGGTTCGGTGCCCGGGCCGCCTACTGCGCCTCCAAGGCCGGCGTCGACGGGCTGGTGCGGTCCTTCGCCATGGAGTGGGGCCCCGACGGCATCCGCGTCAACGGGGTGGCCCCCGGCACGATCGAGACCGAGATGCAGAAGGCGATGGTCGCCAGCGGCCGCGTCTCGGTCAAGCGCTACGTCGACCGGATCCCCATGAACCGCATCGGACGCCCGGAGGAGATCGCCGACGCGGTCGCCTACCTGGCTTCCGAGCGAGCGAGCTACGTCAGCGGCGTCATCCTCGCCGTCGACGGCGGCTGGGCCAGCGCCGGCCTGCCGGCGCAGGCCTGAACCCCCCGACGAGAAGAGAGGCCCCCGAGTCATGGTCCAGATGGGTGTACTGCTCAGCGACATCCCGAAGTCGATCACCCCCGCTCAGCAGTTCAAGGACATCCTGCGGATCGTCGAGGCCGTCCAGGCCAACGGCTTCAACCACATCGCGATCGGCCAGCACTTCCTGTACGGCGACCTGCGCTGGCTGCAGCCGGTGCCCCTGCTGGCGAGGCTGGCGGCCGAGTGCGACCCGGGCACCAAGCTGGTCACCAACATCATGATCGCCCCGCTGTACCACCCGGTCATCCTGGCCGAGGAGATCGCCACCCTCGACGTCGTCACCGAGGGCCGGTTCGTCTTCGGCGCGGGCCTCGGCTACCGGGCGGACGAGTTCGGCTACCTCGGCATCCCGTTCAAGGAGCGGGCCGGCCGGTTCAACGAGTCCCTGGAGCTCATGAAGAAGCTCTGGACCCAGGAGACGGTCAACCACCAGGGCAAGTACTGGCAGCTCGAGGACGTCCACCCGCACATCTTCCCGGTGCAGGACCCGCACCCGCCGATCTGGATCGGCGCCCACGCGATCCCCGGTGTGGAGCGCGCCGCCAAGTACGGCGACGGCTTCGTCTGCCCGCCGGAGACCCCGAAGCACGAGGTCGCCCAGCGCTACAAGATCGTGCAGGAAGGCTTCGCCGCGCGGGGCAAGGAGTTCGGCCCGCAGCCGCTGCGCCGCAACATCATGATCGCCGACACCCGCGAGGAGGCGATCATCGAGTACGCCCGCGTGGCCAAGGGCCGGTACCTCACCTACGCGAACAAGGGCCTGGACGTCTTCACCCCCGAGCAGTTGGAGAAGGAGTTCGCGGAGGCGGTCTCCGGGCACGCCGTCATCGGCACTCCGGACGACGTCGTCGCCCAGCTCGTCGACCTCGTGACCACGCTCCCGGTCGACCCGCTGATGGTGCGCCCGCAGTGGCCCACCATGGACGTCGACGAGACCATCGCGACCATCGAGCGCATGGGCCGGGAGATCGTGCCGGCGCTGAAGGACATCGAGCCGATCAAGCACATCCCCGAGGAGTCCCTGGCGGTACCGGCATGAGCGACCGCACCCGCTACTACACCGACCTGGTCCCGACCTTCCCCGACCCGGAGTCGTGGACCTTCGCCCACGTGCTGCGGCACTGGGCCGGCCAACGGCCGGACTCCCTGGTCCTCGACTGCCCGGAGGAGCAGTTCACGCTGACCTACGCCCAGGCGCTGGCCGGTGCCGAGGTCGTGGGCAGCGCCTTCTACGCCGACGGGGCCGCCCAGGGCGATCGCGTCGTCCTGATGGCGGCCAACTCCTCCCGGTTCGTCCGCACCTGGTTCGGCGCGGCGCTGGGCGGTCTGGTCGAGGTGCCGATCAACACCAACTACGAGGGCGAGTTCCTGCGCCACCAGCTCGACATCGCCCAGGCCCGCTTCGCCGTCATCGACGACGCCTTCGCCGAGCGGTGGGTGGCGATCGCCGACCAGGCCCGGATGGTCGAGAAGTTCTGGGTCATCGACACCGGCCAGGGCATCCGCGACAAGGCGCTGGCGCTGCTGCGGGAGAACGGCTGGGCCGCCGACCCGTGGGAGGCCCTCGAGCAGGCGGAACGGACGACGCTGCCGGTCCCGCGGCCGCAGGACCTGGGCGCGATCTTCTACACCTCCGGCACGACCGGGCCCTCCAAGGGCGTGGCCATGCCGTTCGGCCAGCTGTACTTCTTCGCCCAGATCGTCGTCTCGCTCACCAGGCTCACCCCGGACGACGTTTACCTGACGACGACGCCGCTGTTCCACGGCAACGCCCAGTTCATGGCCGCCTACCCGGCGATCGTGGCCGGCGGCCGCGCGGTGATCCGGCCGAAGTTCAGCGCCAGCCGCTGGATCGACCACGTCCGCGACTCCGGCGTCACGGTGACCAACTTCGTCGGCGTGATGATGGACTTCGCCTGGAAGCAGCCCCCGCGCGAGAACGACCGCGACAACGTGCTGCGCTGCGTCTACGCCGCCCCCACGGCGAGCACCTACGTCGAGCAGTTCAAGGAGCGCTACGGCATCGAGGCGTTCGTCGACGCGTTCGGCCTCACCGAGACCTGCGCGCCGATCATGTCTCCGTACGGCGAGCCGCGGCCCCCGGGTGCGGCGGGGCTGCAGAACAAGGAGTGGTTCGACATCCGCTTGGTCGACCCGGAGACCGACCGCGAGGTCGCTGTCGGCGAGGTCGGCGAGCTCGTCGTCCGCCCGGTCCACCCGTGGACCGCCAGCAACGGCTACTACAACATGCCGGAGAAGACCGTCGAGACGTGGCGCAACCTGTGGTTCCACACCGGTGACGCGCTCCGCCGCGACGAGGACGGCTGGTACTACTTCATCGACCGCTACAAGGACGCCCTCCGGCGCCGCGGCGAGAACATCAGCTCCTACGAGGTCGAGCAGGCGATCCTCGGCCACCCCGCCGTCGTCGAGTGCGCCGTCATCGGCGTCCCGGCCGACCAGGAGGCCGGCGAGGACGAGGTGCTCGCCGTCGTGGTCGCCTCCGAGCCCGTCGAGGCCGGCGAGATCCTCGCCTGGTGCGAGGGCCGTATCCCCGCCTTCGCCATCCCTCGCTACCTGCGCGTCACCGCGGCCCTGCCCAAGACGCCGTCCGAGAAGGTCCGCAAGGCCGCCCTGCGCGAGGACGGCATCACCCCTGACACCTACGACCGCACCGCAGCCGGCTGAGCCCGAACGGAGAACCACGATGACCACGACGCCGTACCAGCGCCACCCGATGCAGGACTGGGTCCCCGAGACCCGCACCCTGCTCATCGGCGGCCGGCCCACCGAGCCCGAGGGCGAGACCTGGGACGTGGTGAACCCGGCCACCGAGGAGGTCATCGCCACCGTGGGCGGTGCGTCCGCCGCCCAGGTGGACGACGCGGTGGCCGCCGCCCGGCACGCCTTCCCGGCGTGGGCCGCACTGTCCGGCGAGGAGCGCGCGCGGCACATCCACCGGTTCGCCGACGTCCTCGAGGCCGCCGCCGACCGGCTGCTGCCCTCCATCGTCAACGAGGTGGGCACTCCGGTGGCCCTCGCGGAGTACCTGCAGGTCAAGATGGCCGTGCAGGACCACCTGCGCTGGGCCGCGGAGGCCGCCAAGGTCGACCGCACCATCCACCTCGGCGGGTTCGACAAGCCGCACCCGACCCAGAGCGACGTCGTCCACGACCCGGTCGGCGTGGTCGCCGCGATCACCGGCTACAACTACCCGCTCAACCTGGCGATCTTCAAGTTCGGTGCGGCGCTGGCCGCCGGTTGCACGGTCGTCCTGCTGCCCTCGCCGCGCACGCCGCTCACCACGCTGCTGCTCGGCGACCTGATCCAGGAGGCGGGCCTGCCGCCGGGCGTCATGAACGTCATCATCGGCGGGATCGACGTCGGGCAGCAGCTGTCCTCGCACCCCGGCGTCGACCGGGTGTCGTTCACCGGCTCGGACGGCGTCGGCGCGCGGATCATGGCCCAGGCCGCGCAGAACCTCACCGGCGTCACCCTCGAGCTCGGCGGCAAGTCGCCGAGCCTGGTCATGCCGGACGTCGACGTGCACAAGATCGCCGTCGAGATGCACCTGCGGTGGTCGCGCAACGGCGGTCAGGGCTGCGCCGCGCTCGCCCGGCTGCTGGTGCACGAGGACAAGTACGAGGAGTTCCTCGCCGCGGGCGCGTCGGCCTTCGACCAGATGGTCGTCGGTGACCCCTGGGACCCGGCCACCAACATCGGCCCCATGATCCGGCCCGACCACCGCGAGCGGGTGCTCGGCTTCATCGACGACTCGGTCTCGATCGGCGGCAAGAAGCTGCTCGAGGTCACCAAGCCGCTGCCGGAGAAGGGCTACTTCGTCAACCCGGTGCTGCTGGGCGACCTCCCGCACGACGCCCGCGCCGTGCAGCAGGAGATCTTCGGCCCGGTCGCGGTGATCCTGCCGTTCAAGGACACCGACCACGCGATCCGCCTGGCCAACGACACCGCCTACGGCCTGGCCGCCAACGTGTGGTGCAACGACCCCACGGAGGCCCGCCGCATCGCGATGCAGCTCCGGGCGGGCACGGTCTGGATCAACGGTGGTGGCGCGATGCGTCCCGACGCTCCCTTCGGCGGCTACGGCCGGTCCGGGATCGGCCGCGAGCTGGGTGAGTGGGGCGTGCGCGAGTACCTCGAGGTCAAGCACATCCAGTGGAGGGTCTGATGACCGCACCGGCTGCCAAGGCCGGCCCGCTGGCGGGCGTCCGCGTGCTCGAGCTCGGCTCGATGTACGCGGCGCCGACCTGCGGCCGGATGCTGCGGGACTTCGGCGCCGACGTGATCAAGGTGGAGGACCCGACGTCCGGGGACTACGCCCGTCAGTGGACCCCGATGAAGAACGGTCAGTCCTTCGGCTTCGCGCGGCTCAACTCGGGCAAGCGCTCGGTCGCCATCGACCTGCGCAGCGACGGCGGCCGGGACCTGGTCCGCCGGCTCGCCGCACAGGCGGACGTCGTCATCGAGAACTTCCGCCCGGGCCGGATGGACGCATGGGGCCTCGGCTACCAGACCCTTGCTGCCGACAACCCCGGCATCGTGGTGACCAGCGTGTCCGGCTTCGGGCAGACCGGTCCGTACAAGGAGAAGCCCGGCTTCGGCACGGTCGCCGAGACCGGCAGCGGCTTCGCCTACATCAACGGCTGGCCCGAGACGCCGCCGACGTCGCCGCCCTTCGGGTTCGCCGACTCGATCTCCGGCATCTCGGCGGCGATGGGGACGGCGATGGCGCTGTTCCGGCGGGAGCGGACCGGCCAGGGCGACCACGTGGACGTCTCGCTGTACGAGCCGCTCATGTTCATCGTCGGGGACATGATCATGAACTACACCGGCACCGGGTTCGTCCAGGGCCGGGTGGGCAACGGCACCGGGTCGGCCTCACCGCGCGGCGTCTACCAGGCCGCCGACGGCAAGTGGCTCTCGATCGCCGCGTCCAACCAGGGCATCGCCAAGCGGCTCTTCGCCGCCATGGGCCGGCCGGAGCTCATCGAGGACCCGCGCTACGCCACCAACGAGGTGCGGATGCAGCACAACGACGAGCTGCAGGAGATGGTCGTGGCCTGGGTCGCCGAGCGCCCGCGCGACGAGATCCTCAAGGTCCTCGACGAGTACGAGGTCGTCTGCTCGCAGGTCAACGACGCCAGCGACATCGTCGAGGACCCCCACTTCCAGGAGCGCACGCTCGTCGAGCTGACCGGCAGCGAGGCGCTGGGCCGGGTGCTGATGCCCGGGCCGGTCCTGCACTTCGCGGGGGAGGCCGCCCCGGTGTACGACGGCGTTCCCTCGATCGGCGAGCACACCGACGAGGTGCTGACCGAGCTGCTGGCGCTGTCCAGCGGGGAGATCAGCGCGCTGGCCGAGGCGGGCACGGTGCGGTCGGGCAAGGTCGCCGTCCCGGAGCTCTGACCGACGACCGACATGGCGGTTTCGGCACCTCTCCGGAGGTGCCGAAACCGCCATTTCGGCATCTAGGGCTGGCCGCCGTCGACGGTCAGGATCGAGCCGGTCGTGTAGCTGGAGGCGTCGCTGGCCAGGTAGAGGGCCGCGCCGACGATCTCCTCGGGCTCTCCGCCCCGCTTGGCCGCGAAGTTCTCCGCGCGCTTGGCGAAGGCCTCCATGTCCCACGCCTTGCTCACGTCGGTGAGGAACGTGCCGGCCATGATCGCGTTCACCCGGACCGAGGGCCCGAAGGTGTGCGCGAAGCCGACGGTCAGCGCATTGAGCCCGGCCTTGGCGGCGGCGTAGGGCAGGATCGCCGGGCGCGGCCGGGCCGCCCCCATGCTCGAGATGTTGATGATCGAGCCGCCGTTCCCCGCCGCCATCCGTGTACCGACGAGGGCCGTCAGCCGGAACGGCCCCTTGAGGTTGACGCCCAGCACCTTGTCGAACAGCTCCTCGGAGACCTCGGTGATGTCGCCGTAGAGCGGGGACATGCCGGCGTTGTTCACCAGGACGTCGATCGAGCCGAGCTCGTCGTAGACGCGGTCGACCAGGCCGTCGAGCTCCGACCAGCGCCCGACGTGGGCGCCGATGCCGAGCGCCCGCCGTCCCGTGGTCTCGGTGACCTCGGCCGCGAAGGCCTCGCACGCGGCGCCGTCCCGGCTGGCGATGACGACGTCGGCGCCCGCGGCGGCGAAGCCGAGCGTCATGGCGCGGCCGAGGCCGCGGCTGCCGCCGGTGACCAAAGCGACCCGGCCGCTGAGGTCGAACGAGGGGGAGGTGGCGGTCATATCGTCTCCTGGTCGGGGGATGGCGGGATGCTACTTGACGACCCCATATCCATCAGTATGGTGATCATAGTTATCACCCACTAGCCGCGGCCTGGTTCTCTCCGCCCGCGTCGTCTTCTTTGGGGGCACCCATGACGTTCTTCGAGCTGACCCCCGAGCAGGAGGAGCTCCGCCAGTTGGCCGCGAAGGTGGCCCGCGAGGTCTACGCACCCAGGGCGGCGCAGTGGGACGCCGACCGGACCACGCTGCCCGAGGACGAGGTCAAGCGTCTGGCCGACCTCGGTTTCCTCGGCCTCGCGCTCCCCGAGGAGTACGGCGGCCAGGGCGGCACCCTGCTCGACGCGATGATCGTGATCGAGGAGCTGGCGAAGGAGTGCCGCCCGGCCGCGTTCCAGGTCTTCGAGTCCAACACGGGCCCCATCCGCGTCCTCGAGTACTTCGGCACCGAGGCACAGAAGCGCGAGTACATCCCGCGCTCGACGTCCGGTGAGATCACGATGGGTGTCGCGATCTCCGAGCCGGACGCCGGGTCGGCGGCCACCGACATGAAGACGAAGGCCCGCCGGGACGGCGACGAGTACGTCATCAACGGCAGCAAGCGCTGGATCACCGGCGGAGGCCACGCCAGCCACTACCTGCTCTACTGCCGCCTCACCGACGAACCGGGCGCGAAGGGCATCGGCGGGATCATCGTCCCCAAGGAGACGCCCGGCCTGTCCTTCGGGGCCCGCGAGAAGCTGATGGGCTTCCGCGGCATCCCGAGCGCGGACCTCTACTTCGACGACGCCCGCGTGCCCGCCGAGAACCTGGTGGTCGAGGCGGGCGGCTTCAAGAAGCTGTTCGGCGTCTTCTCCATCGAGCGGATGGGCAACTCGACCATGAGCCTGGCGATCGGCCAGGCGTCGCTGGACCGCGCCAAGGCCTACGTCGAGACCCGCGAGCAGTTCGGCCGGCCGCTGATCGAGTTCCAGAACACCCAGATGGTCATCGCCGACATGGCGATGCAGGTGGAGGCGGCGCGGCTGCTGCTCTACCGCGCGGCCTACAACGCCGGTCGGGAGCTGCCGGTGCCCTACGAGGTGTCGCTGGCCAAGTGCTTCGCCAACGAGATGGGCAAGCGGGTCTCGGACCTGGCGATGCAGCTGCACGGCGGCAACGGCTACACCGAGGAGTACGGCATCGAGCGCCTGCACCGCGACGCGCACGGCTGGGCCATCGCAGGTGGTACGCCCGCCATCCAGCGCGTGCGCATCGCCTCGGAGCTCTTCGGCCGTCAGTTCAACCAGCGGCCCGAGCGGGTGTCGAAGTGAGTGAGCCGGGCCTGTTCGAGCTGCCGCAGAAGTACCTCGACCTGCAGTCCGAGGCCCGCCAGCTGGCGGCCGACTGCGCCGACATCGCCGAGCGGGCCGACGAGGCGGACCACTTCGACCCGGACGCCGTCGACCGGCTGCGCCGGTCCGGCCTGACCAACGTCGTCGTCGACGCCGCGTACGGCGGCCGGTTCGAGAGGGTCGACTCCCTCGCGGTCACGGTCGTCCGCGAGGCGCTCGCGTTCGAGAGCGCCCACCTGGACTCGATCTTCGCGATGCAGGGCATCGGCAGCTTCCCGGTCTCGACCGGCGGCTCGGAGGCGGTCCGCGCGGAGTGGCTGCCCAAGGTGGCCTCGCTGGAGGCCATCGGGGCGCTCTGCCTCACCGAGCCCGGTGTGGGCTCCGACCTGCGCGCCGTGACGACGTCCGTGGTCGAGAAGGACGGCGAACTCGTCGTCAACGGTCACAAGTCGTTCATCACCAACGCCGGTGACGCGACCTTCTACAGCGTCCTGGTGCGCGAGGACGACCAGCACTCACTGGTGTTCGTGCCGGCCGACACCCCGGGCGTCTCGATCAGCCACCCGCACCAGATCATCGCCCCGCACGTGCTGGGCGACGTCGTCTTCGACGACGTGCGGGTGCCGCTGGACCACCGGCTCGGGGCGCCGGGCAAGGGCTTCAAGCTGATGCTGTCCACGCTGGCCACCTTCCGGGTGTCGGTCGCGGGGGCAGCCGTCGGTGTCGCCCAGGCGGCGCTCGAGGAGGCGATCGCCCACGCGACGGCCCGCCACCAGTTCGGCAAGCCGCTGGCCGAGCTCGGTCCGGTGCCGTCGAAGCTCGCCGAGAGCTGGATCGACATCGAGATGGCGCGGGCGATGACCTACCGGGCCGCCGCGGCCGCGGCGCGCGACCCGCTCTCCGGGCTGCACCTCTCGTCGATGGCGAAGGTGGGGGCCACGGAGGCCGCCGCCCGGGTCGTCGACCGCTGCGTGCAGGTGATGGGCCGGTTCGGGCTGGTGCGCGGCTCGAAGATCGAGCGGCTGTACCGCGAGGCCCGTCCGATGCGCATCTACGAGGGGTCGACCGAGGTCATCCTCGACTCGCTGGCCCGGAAGCTGGTGAAGGACGTGGCGTCGGGCGTGGTCGCGGGGGGCAAGCGATGATCGTCGACGCGCACATGCACGTCTGGCCCGACCACATCGCCGACGCGATGCAGAGCCAGCGCCCGTCCGGGATGCCGCTGCGGTTCGACGGCAAGCTCTCCGGCCTGCTGCGCACCATGGACGAGTCCGGGATCGACAAGGGGCTCGCTCTGGGCGTGGGCATCAAGGCGTCGGTGGTCGCCCGGACCAACGAGTTCATCGGCACGGTGCCGCGCGACCGCCTCGTCCCGATGGGCACCGTGCACCCCGACCTCCCTGTCGAGGAGAACATCAAGTACCTCAAGGACAACGGGATCGTCGGCGTCAAGCTGCACCCGCTGTTCCAGGCGCTGTCACTGTCCGACCCGCGGGTCCGCGACATCGCCGCGGCGCTGGCCGAGGAGGGAATGCCGGTCATCAGCCACGTCGGCTCCGGCGGCGACGAGGAGGCCAACGAGCGGGGCAACCCGGCGGCCCTGCGCACGCTGGCCGACGACATCCCCGACCTGACGCTGATCGCCTGCCACTACGGGGGCTACCACCGCCTCGACGACGCCGAGGAACACGTCGTCGGCTCGCGGGTGACGCTCGAGACGTCGTGGCCGCCCACCCTGGCCGACCTCGACAAGGAGCGGCTGGTCGCCATCATCCGCCGCCACGGTGCCGATCGCGTGGTCTTCGGCTCCGACTGGCCGATGGCCGACCCGGCGGCGGAGATCGCCGCGATCCGGGAGCTGGGCCTCACGAAGGACGAAGAGGACGGCGTCCTCGGCGGCAACCTCGCACGCCTGCTCGGCATCGCCTGAGCGAAGCACAACGACGGGAGACGGTATGACGGACAAGGTGGTCCGGCTCGGCGCGGGCATGGCGTTCTGGGGTGACCGGGTGCAGCCCGCGGCCGACATGGTGGAGCGCGCGGACATCGACTACCTGTGCTGCGACCACCTGGCCGAGCTCACGATGTCGATCCTGGCCAAGCAGCGGGCCAAGAACCCCGACGCCGGCTACACCCGCGACCTGATCGACCTGCTGCGCGGCGTGCTGCCGGCGGCCGTCCGCAAGGGCGTGAAGGTCATCAGCAACGCCGGCGGTGCCAACCCGCGCGCGGCGGGGGAGCGGGTCCTGGAGCTGGCCAAGGAACTGGGACTGTCCGGCCTGCGCGTCGCCGTCGTCACCGGCGACGACATCGAGGCCGACATCGACCGCCTGATGGCCGACGGCGTCAGCTTCACCAACCTGGACACGGGGGCGGAGCTGGTCACCGTGCGCGAGCGGCTCACCCACGCCGCGGTCTACACCGGCTGCGAGGGCATCGTCGAGGCGCTGCGGCTGGGCGCCGACGTCGTCATCTGCGGGCGGGTCACCGACATCGCGCTCTACCTGGGCCCGCTGATCCACGAGTTCGGCTGGGCGACCGACGACTGGCAGCGCCTCGGCATGGCCACGGTCGTCGCGCACGCCATCGAGTGCGGCGGCCAGGCGACCGGCGGGCTGTACGCCGCCGACTGGGAGGGCGTCGACGGGCTCGAGGACCTCGGGTACCCGATCGCCGAGGTGCGCGAGGACGGCACCGCGATCCTCACCAAGACGCCGGGCACCGGCGGGCGGGTGGACATCGGCACCGTCAGCGAGCAGCTGGTCTACGAGATCCTCGACCCCGGCAACTACCTCACCGCGGACGTCACCGCCGACTTCACCCAGGTGCGGCTGGAGGAGATCGGGCCCGACCGCGTGCTCATCACCGGCGGCACCGGCAAGCCCCGGCCGGAGACCCTGAAGGTCAACATGGGCTACCGCGCCGGCTTCGTCGGCGAGATCACCTTCACCTACAGCTGGCCCGACGCCTGGGCCAAGTCCCAGCGCGGCATCGAGTTCCTCAGGCGCCGGCTCGCGGCCGCTGACTTCCGGTACAGCGACGAGATCGTCGAGTACCTCGGGCACACCTCGATGTTCCAGGACCGCGTCCCGCCGCCGACCGATCCCGACCTCCCCGAGGTGGTCGTGCGGTACGCCGCCCGCTGCCCCGACGCCGAGCAGGCGCGCAAGGTCTTCACCGAGAGCGTCCCGCTGTACAACAACGGCCCGGCCGGCGTCGCCGGGGTCGGGACCCGGCCCCCGCTCAAGGAGCTCTACGCGATCTGGTCCTCCCTCATCCCGCGGGAGCACGTCGTCCAGTCCGTCGAACTGCTGGAGGTCTGAGCCGTGCGAGTGGTCGATCTCGCCCACGGGCGCTCCGGCGACAAGGGCGACATCTGCAACGTCGGGATCGTGGCCTACGACGACACCGGCTACCGGATCCTGCTGCGCGAGGTCACCGCCGAGCGGGTCGCCGAGCACTACGGCAGCCTCGTGAAGGGCACGGTCAGCCGGTACGAGCTGCCGGGCATCCGGGCGCTGAACTTCGTGCTCACCGGCGCCCTGGACGGCGGCGGCACCATGTCGCTGCGCTCGGACCACCTGGGCAAGGTGATGTACGCCTGGCTGCTGCGGATGGACATCGACGGTGACTGAACCGGTCCTCGCCAGCCGGCGCGGCCCCCTCGCCGTCCTCACCCTGAACCGGCCCGACGAGCGCAATCCGCTCGACCGGGAGATGTCCGCCGCGCTGCTCGCGGCGATGGCCGACGCGATGGCCGACCCCGACGTCCGTGCCGTCGCGATCGCCGCGGAGGGCCCCGCGTTCTGCGCCGGCGGCGACCTGCGGCAGATGAAGGAGCTCGGCGAGATGCCCGCCGAGCAGGCCTACGCCTGGCCCGAGGACATCGTGGCGCTGCACAAGGCCGCGCTCGACGCACCCAAGCCGATGATCGCGCTCGTCGACGGGCCCGCGTACGCCGGTGGGATGGGACTGGCCGGCATGTGCGACGTCCTGCTGGCCACCGAACGGGCCCGCTTCGCCATGCCCGAGGTCCGCATGGGCCTGTTCCCGATGATCATCGTGGCGCACCTGGCGCGGGCGGTGCCCCGCAAGCTGCTGCTGGACCTGATGCTCACCGGGCGCCCGATCGACGCCGCCGAGGCCTACCGCGCGGGCTTCGTGAACCGCGTCTGCGACGGCACCGGCGAGCTGTGGAAGGCCGCCGACGAGTACGCCGGCTGGTTCGCCGCGACCAGCCCGCTGGCCGCCCGGCTGGGCCGCCGCGCGTTCACCCTGCTCGCCGACCTCCCGGCCGGGCAGGCGCTGGACGCCGCCCAGTTCCTGAACCTCACCTTCTTCCTCGGCAGCGACCTGGCCGAGGGAGCGACCGCCTTCCTCGAGAAGCGGCCGCCCGCCTGGGTGCAACCGGAGGAGAACCCTGATGCCTGAGGCCTTCGTCGTCGGAGCCGTGCGGTCGCCGGTCGGCCGGCGCAACGGATCGCTGTCGACCATCCACCCGGCCGACCTCGGCGCCCACGTGCTGCGCGCCCTCGTCGACCGGACGGGCGTGGACCCCGGCGAGATCGACGACGTCCTCTGGGGCTGCGTCGGCCAGATGGGGCCGCAGGCGTCCAACATCGGCCGGACGACGGTGCTCTCCGCCGGGTTCCCGGAGAAGGTGCCCGCCGTGACCATCGACCGGCAGTGCGGGTCGTCGCAGCAGGCGCTGCACTTCGCCGCGCAGGCGGTGATGGCCGGCGTCCAGGACCTGGTCGTGGCCGGCGGGGTCGAGGTGATGAGCCAGGTCCCGATCGGCTCGCCCACGACCGTCGGCCTCGAGCACGGCATGGCGCACCCGCGCGGCGGGAAGGGGTGGGCCGAGCGGTACGGCGACCAGGAGATCTCCCAGTTCCGTGGCGCGGAGCTGATCGCCGAGCGGTGGGACCTCAGTCGAGAGGACATGGAGCGGTACGCGGTGGAGAGCCACGCCCGGGCATTGCGGGCGACCGCCGACGGGCTGTTCGACGAGGAGATCGCCCCGGTGGAGGGGGTTGCCCACGACGAGGGACCCCGCCCCGGGACGACGCCGGAGAAGCTGGCCTCGCTCGCGGCGCTGCGGCCGGACGGCCGGCTCACCGCCGCGCTGGCCAGCCAGATCTCCGACGGCGCCGCGGCGCTGCTGGTCGCGTCCGGGGACGCCGTGCGCCGGCTCGGGCTTACCCCGATGGCCCGGGTGCACACGATGGTGGTCGTGGGCTCGGACCCGGTGTTCATGCTGACCGGGCCGATCCCCGCGACCGAGGCCCTCGTCGAGAGGTCCGGCATCAAGGTGGGCGACATCGGGGCGTTCGAGGTGAACGAGGCCTTCGCCAGCGTGCCGCTGGCCTGGCTCGCCGAGACCGGTGCCGACCCGGAGCGCACCAATCCGCAGGGCGGGGCCATCGCCCTCGGTCACCCGCTGGGCGGCACCGGGGCGCGGCTGTCGACGACGCTGCTGCACCGCATGCGCCGCGACGGGCTGCGCTACGGGTTGCAGACGATGTGCGAGGGCGGCGGGATGGCGAACGCCACGCTCTTCGAACTGGCGTGACCGAGCTTGCGAGGTCACGCGGGAACACGGCAGCCCTGATCACGGCCGCGA
>NZ_SPQM01000075.1 GCF_004570345.1 Blastococcus sp. CT_GayMR20
GACGACGGCCTCTCCGCGCGGGTACGGGACCTTCTCGCCCGCTAACGTGGGGCCCGGTGCGCCGGGAAGTCTGGTCGGCAACGTCCTCGTCGACCCCTGGAGCCGCCCCCGTGACCACGCAGCAGCCGACCCGCCTGTTCGGACGCGGCTCCTGGACCGAGACCCAGCGCGTGGCGTCGGTCCTCCGCAGGGAGACCGTGGGCGGCGCCCTGCTGTTGATCGCAGCGATGGTCGCCTTCGTGTGGGCCAACTCCCCGTGGGGGGACGTCTACGAGGCCATCCGTGACACCCGCGTGGGGCCGGCCTCTCTGCACCTGGACCTGACGCTCGGCACGTGGGCGGCCGACGGGTTGCTGGCGATCTTCTTCTTCGTCGCGGGGCTCGAGCTCAAGCGCGAGTTCGTCGCGGGCGACCTGCGGGAACCCCGGCGCGCGGCGCTCCCGGTCGCCGCCGCGGTCGGCGGCATGCTCGTGCCCGCACTGTTGTTCGTGGCCTTCAACCTGGGCGGCCCGGAGGGCGCGCTCCGCGGCTGGGCCATCCCCTCGGCGACCGACATCGCGTTCGCCCTCGCCGTCCTGGCGGTCATCAGCACCCACCTGCCCAGCGCCCTCAGGACCTTCCTGCTGACGCTGGCGGTGGTCGACGACCTGCTCGCGATCGTCGTCATCGCCATCTTCTACACCGACGAGCTCAGCGTCCCGGCCCTGCTGTTGTCCCTGCTCCCCCTGGCCGCCTTCGCCTTCCTGGTGCAGAAGCGCGTCCGATCGTGGTGGCTGCTGCTCCCCCTCGCTGTCGCCACCTGGGTGCTCATGCACGAGTCGGGGGTGCACGCGACCGTTGCCGGAGTGCTGCTGGCATTCACCGTGCCGGTGGTGCGCCGCGACGCCGCCGGCGGTCCGCACGCCGGACCGGGGCTGGCCGAGCACTTCGAGCACCTCCTGAGGCCGCTGTCAGCCGGGTTGGCGGTGCCCGTGTTCGCGTTCTTCTCCGCGGGTGTTGCCGTCGGGGGCCTGTCCGGTCTCGGCGCCTCGCTCGGGGACGGCATCGCGATCGGCATCATGGTCGGCCTGGTCGCCGGGAAGGCGATCGGCATCAGCGCCGCCACATGGCTGGTGTCGCGCTTCACGCGCGCCCAGCTGGACGAGAACCTGGGCTGGCCGGACGTCATCGGGCTGGCGCTGCTCGGCGGCATGGGCTTCACCGTCTCGCTGCTCATCACCGAGCTCGCGTACGGAGCCGAGAGCGAGAGCTACGACCACGCGAAGGTCGGCATCCTCGCCGGCACCGTGGCCGCCGCCCTGCTCGCGACCGTCGTCCTGCGGCTGCGCAACCGCCGGTACCGCCTCATCGAGGAGGAGGAGTCGGCGGACGCCGACGAGGACGGCATCCCCGACGTCTACCAGCGGCCGTCCGCCGAGGGCTGAAAATCTGCGTTGCCGACCTCCTCCGGCCCGACGTACCGTCGTCGTACACGAGAGAGGAGGTGGTCCGTAACTTGCTGAGCTACAGGACTCGTGAGGTGGCTGTCCGCTAGCCGCCGTCCAGATGGGCCGCCCGTTCAGACTCGTGTCTGAGCGACGGCAGATCGCCCGTCCGTCGTACGGCGGCGAGCGAGAACCGGACAGTCACCCGACCCCCGGGCCGCCGACATTTGTCCAGTCGGCCCGCGTGCAGCTCCCTCCACGGAGGACGGCGCCGCGGAGCAGCCCGGGGGTTGTCCGTCCCCCGGGGTAGTTTCCTCGCCGTGCAGCTCGGCGGTCTCCCTGTCGAGAAGGACGTCTCCGCCGGGGTCTGGATCTCCTCCGCCCGCCGCCGCGGCCGGCCGGGCACCGTCTCCGCCCTGCTCCCGTCCGACTTCGAGGCCTACGCCCGCGTCCTGCACCCCGCCGTCCGCTACGACGGGGACGACGACGTGGAGGTGCCGTGGGCCGAGGTGGCCGCGCACAACGGCACCGACCTCCACCCGCTCGTGCGGTGGGACGCCCTTCTCCCGCGGCCGGTCGAGAGCCAGCCGCCGGTCTGGGACGACGGCCCCAGCGAGGGGCACCTGCCGGTCGCGCTGGCCGCCCGCCTGGGCAGCGTTCTCGGCCGTCACACCGGCACGCCGGCGGACTGCCTGCTCGGCCGGTGGGACGGGTTCGGGTTCGACCTACCCGACCCCGAGATCCCGCCGCGGCTGCTGCTGCGCGGCGGGAAGGACGTCGTGCTGGTGCGCGGCACGGTCGACGACGCGACCCGCAACCTCGCGCCCGAGCCGCACGAGCAGAGCGCGAACCTCTGGTGGCCCGCCGACCACGCGTGGTGCGTCGTCACCGACATCGACCTGACCAGCACCTACGTCGGCGGCAGCGCCGACTGTGTCGACGAGCTGCTGCGGACCCCGGGGATCGAGGCCTTCCCCGCCGCCCCGGAGGAGCCGGTCTAGAGCTGCGCGAGCTCCGCCGCGAGGTCGTCGAGGCCCAGTGACCCCTGGGAGAGCGCGGCCATGTGCCACGCCTTCAGGTCGAACGCGTCCCCGCGGGCCTGCTGCGCCGCCGCCCTGCCCTCGAGCCACGCCCGCTCCCCCAGCTTGTAGCTGATGGCCTGCCCCGGGATGCCGAGGTAGCGGATCAGTTCACTGTCGAGGAAGGCGATGTCGGCGCCGGAGTTCTCGCCGAGGAACGCCCGCGCGAGGTCCGGCGTCCAGGGCTCGCCGCGGTGGTCGGCGAGCACGCCCTCGGCGTCCCCGGGGATCGGCAGCTCCAGGTGCATGCCGATGTCGATGACCACGCGCACCGACCGCAGCTGCTGCGCGTCCAGGTAGCCGAGCCGCTCGGCCGGGTCGGCGAAGTAGCCGAGCTCGTCCATCAGGCGCTCGGCGTACAGGGCCCAGCCCTCGACGTTCGCGCCGACCGAGCCGAGCGACGTCTGGTAGGTCGACAGCTGCGAGGAGACGTAGGCCCACTGCGCCAGCTGCAGGTGGTGGCCGGGAACGCCCTCGTGGTACCAGATCGAGACCAGGTCCCAGAGCGGGAAGCGGGTCCGGCCGAGCGTCGGCAGCCAGGTGCGCCCGGGGCGGGAGAAGTCCTGCGCCGGACGGGTGTAGTACGGCGCGGCGGCGCTGCCGGGCGGCGCGATCATCGCCTCGACCTTCCGGACCGGCTCGGCGAGGTCGAAGTGCGTGCCGTCCAGCGCCTCGATGGCGCCGTCCATCATCGCCTGCAGCCGCTCACGGACCTCGTCCACGCCCTCGACCGCGGGCCCGTTGAGGCCGAGCCAGCGCATGGCCTCCATCGGGGTCGCACCGGGCAGGACCTTCTCCGCCTCGGTGCGCTGCTCCGCGAGGATCCGCCGGTACTCCGCCCACCCCCACTCGTAGGCCTCCTCGAGGCCGCGATGCGCGCCCAGGTCGGACCCCGTCCACCGGCGCGCGGCCAGTGCGTACCGCTCCCGTCCGACGGCGTCCGGAGTCCCCTCCGTGTGCGGGGCGTAGCCCTCCCGCAGGTAGTCGCGGATCTCGGCGACCGACTCGTCGGCGGCGCGGGCGGCCGCGGCGAGCTCGGGCAGCAGCGCCTCGGGGCCGCCGGCGACGAACTGGGCGAAGTACGGCCCCGCCGCCCACTCGTCGAGCTGGCCGACGACGGTGCGCACCTGGCGCGGGGGGACCAGCAGCCCGCGGCGGACCCCCTCCTCGAGGGTCGCCCGGTACCCGCGGAAGGCCTCCGGCACCCGGGCCATGCGACGGGCGATGACCCTCCAGTCGTCGTCCGAGGCGGCCGGCATGAGGGAGAAGATCTGGCGGACCGCGTGCAGCGGGCTGAACAGGTTGTTCAGCGTCCGGTAGGGCTCACCGGCCTCGATGCCCGCGAGGTCGGCCCCGAGCCGCTCGCGGAGCAGCCGCGCGCAGCGGCGCTCGACCGGGTCGTCGTCCAGCGCCGGATCGGCGGCCAGCACCCGGTCGAGCTCGGCGAGGGTCTCCCGCTCCAGCGCCTCCTCGGCCTCGTGCCCGGCCGGGCTCAGGTCGGGCAGCCGGTCGTCGCCGGGCCGGGTACCGAGCTGGGTGGCGGTGAGGGGGTCGAGGTCGCACAGGGCGTCGACGAAGCGGTCGGCGATCTGCCGGGGGGTGGCGGGGTGGGTGGGCGCCGGCGTGGCGGGGGAGGTCATCGGATCCGTTCGAGTCGGGCCGACATGGTCGGGCGCAGCGGGGTGTCCGGCCCCGCACGGTCGATGGCGTACATCAGCGCGCCCTCGACGATCCCGTAGAGGCGGACGGCACGCGTGACGTCGGGGGCATCGGGGGTGCGGGCCAGGACGTCCGAGGTCAGCTCCCAGCTCGTGGTCGTCCGCGCGGTGCCGACGTAGAGCTCGACCAGCCCGTCGGGACTGGCGACCAGCAGCTCGACGTCGTCCTCCCCCCGCGGCCGCCAGAAGCCGGCCTCACGCAGGTCCGGCCCGACGACGTTCCCGTCGTCGGTCAGCCGCCACGTGCGCGACTCGTAGGCGAGGAAGCCACGGCCGTCGTGACTGAAGCGGATCCACTGCCCGAACCGGTGGTCGCCGCCGACGCCGGCCGCCTGCCCCTCGCCGTGCCACTCGCCCAGCAGCGGCAGCACCGACAGCAGCTCGGCGGACACCTCCGGTCCGCTCCGGACGTCGGCGGTGTCGGGCACCGGCAGCTCGGTCGCGCCGGTCACCGGCGGCCGCCCTTGGGCCGCCGGGCGAGCCGGAGGGCGCCGTAGGCGCAGGTGAGCGCAGCCGCCGACGCCAGGGCGATGAGAACCCAGGCAGAGAGCATGTCCCCACCGTAGGTGGGCCCCGGGCGCCCGGCTCAGCCGGACACCGGCACTGCGCCCGCCGTCGCGGCCAGCGCCTCGCGCCACGGGGTCGCCGCCAGCCCGAAGGTCTCCGACGTCTCCCGGGCGTCGATCACGAACTCCTGGTCGAACTGGTGCCGGACGGCGACCACCTCCCGCATCATCGGGACGACGACGCCGGCCGCCCGCAGCACCGGCCAGGGGATGCCGCTGACGGGGACGGCGGGAACGGACATGGCGGCCGCGAGGTCGGCGAGGGCCTGCCGCTGCGACCGCGGTGCGACGCTCGGCACGTGCCACGCGCGACCGAGGGCGCGCTCGTCGGTGCCGAGGGTGGCCAGGGTGGCGGCGACGTCCGGCAGATAGGCCCAGGTGCGCGAGGCGTCGGGATCGCCGACCACCCACGCCCGGCGCCCGGCGCGCAGCGACGCGATCTGGCGCACCAGGTGCGAGTGCGCCGCGGGCACCTGCGGGCCGAAGAAGTCCGCGGCCCGCGCCTCGGTCACCCGCACCCGGCCGGCCTCGTGCGCGGCGAGCGCGTCGAGCCACATGTGTGAGCGCACCCGGCCCTTGACGTCGGTGGCGGCGAGCGGACTCTGCGCCGTCATCGGACCCGTCGGCCGCCCGTAGCCGTAGAGGTTCGACATGGTCACCAGGACGGCGCCCGTCCGCTCCGCCGCGGTCAGCAGCGCGGCCGCGACCGGAGGCCAGTCGGTGGCCCAGCGGTGGTAGGCGGGGTTGACCGCGTTGTAGAGCGCCGCAGCGCCCCGCGTTGCGGCCGTCAGGGCGTGGGCATCGGTGGCGTCCACCTGCCGGTGCTCGACCCCGTCCGCGGAGGTGCCGCCGCTGCGGGACAGGACGCGGACGTCGTGCCCGCGGCGGGCCAGCTCCTCGGCCGTGGTCGATCCGACCGGACCCTTGCCGACGATCACGTGCAGTGCCATGGCGAGCTCCTCGAGCGTTCGACGAGATCGGTGCTCTCGTTCGAGAACGATGCTCGGCAAGCTTTCTCGATCTGTCAAGAGCGGTGCTCACTCTTGCGATCGGCGCTCGCACTCTGTCATCCTGGGTGGGTGCCGACTGCCCGCGAACGCGTCCGCGCCGAACTGACGACCGAGATCACCGATGCCGCCCGGCGTCAGCTGGCCGAGGTGGGGGCCGCCGCCCTGTCGCTGCGCGCGGTGGCACGCGAGCTGGGCATGGCGTCGTCCGCGGTCTACCGCTACTTCCCGAGCCGCGACGACCTGCTCACCAGGCTGATCATCGACGGGTACGACGACCTCGGCGCCGCCGCGGAGTCGGCCGACGAGCCGTCGGCGGCGCCGGCCGAGCGCTGGCTGGCGGTCTGCCGCGCCGTCCGGGAGTGGGCGCGGGCGCATCCGCACGAGTACGCCCTGCTCTACGGCTCCCCCGTCCCCGGCTATGCGGCGCCGGCGGACACGGTGCCCGCGGCGTCGCGGGTCGGCATCGTGCTCGGGCGGATCCTCGGGGAGGCGGCCCGCAGCGGGGCCCTGCCCGGGTCGGCCGGGGAGCGGGACCCGGGGCTGGTGAGCGATGACGCCGTGGCCGTCCTCGGCGGGGACCACCCCGCGATCGACGAGACGGTGCGGGTGCGCGCCCTCCTGGCCTGGAGCGCACTGTTCGGCACGATCAGCTTCGAGCTGTTCGGGCACTTCGTCGGTTCCGTGGAGGACGCCGACCGGTACTTCGACCGGGTGATCGGGGACCTCGCCGCGCTGATCGGGTTCTGAGGGGCCGGACGTGACAGCGCCCGCCCGGGTGTGCCGGACGGGCGCCGTCGTTCGCCGCCTAGTCGATGACGATGGTCGTCTCGTTCAGGCCGACCTCGGCCGAGAGGACCCGCTCGCCCTTGCCCACCGGGGCCAGGCTGCGGACCTTCCACTCGCCGGGGGCGGCGAAGAACCGGAACTCACCCTCGGGGCTGGTGACCACCTCGGCGGTGAACTCGTCGGTCGTGTCCAGCAGCCGGACGTAGGCGCCGGCGACGGGGGCGCCGTCGTGCCACACCTGGCCCTGGATCACGGTCTGCGCGTCGAGGTCGATCCCCGCGAGGGTGCCGCCCTGCTTCGGTGCTCCGCACATGGTCAGCTCACTTCTCGATCGGGACGCCGACGAGCGAGCCGTACTCGACCCAGCTGCCGTCGTAGTTCTTGACGTCGGGCTTGCCGAGCAGCTCGTGCAGCACGAACCAGGTGTGGCTCGACCGCTCGCCGATGCGGCAGTAGGCGATGGTCGCCTTGCTGTCGTCGTAGCCCTGCTCGTCGTACAGCGCCGCGAGCTGCTCGTCGGTCTTGAAGGTGCCGTCCTCGTTGGCCGCCTTGCTCCACGGGATGTTCTTCGCGGTCGGGACGTGCCCGCCCTTCTGCGCCTGCTCCTGCGGCAGGTGCGCCGGGGCCAGGATCTTGCCGGAGAACTCGTCGGGCGAGCGGACGTCGATCAGGTTCTTCGAGCCGATCGAGGCGACGACCTCGTCGCGGAAGGCGCGGATCGAGAGGTCGGGGTCCTTGGCCTGGTACTGGGTGGCCGGACGCTCGACGGCGTCCTTCGACAGCGGGCGGCCGTCGAGCTCCCACTTCTTGCGGCCGCCGTCGATCAGCTTGACGTTCTCGTGGCCGTAGAGCTTGAAGTACCAGTACGCATAGGCGGCGAACCAGTTGTTGTTGCCGCCGTACAGGACCACGGTGTCGTCGTTGCCGATGCCGCGGGACGACAGGAGCGCCTCGAAGGCCCCCTTGTCGACGAAGTCGCGACGCAGCGGGTCCTGCAGGTCCTTCTTCCAGTCCAGCTTGACGGCACCTTCGAGGTGGCCGCCGTCGTAGGCGCTGGTGTCCTCGTCGACCTCGACGAAGACCAGGCCGGGCGCGCCCAGGTTCTCCTGGGCCCAGTCGGCCGTGACGAGCACGTCGTTTCTGCTCATGGTGGTTCCTCCGGAGTTGGTTGCGATGGTCAGGTGCGGGCCGGCAGGGCCCGCCGGGCGATGAGGTAGAGCTCGCAGCCCAGGCAGAAGCCCGTGGTCGCGTTGAGCAGGGCCGCCACCAGCGCGAATCCGGTGGCGACGGCACCGAGGACCGGCGCCCCAAGCAGGTAGCCCGCCGCACCCGTCAGGGCGAAGAGCAGCCCCACGAACTGGGCGAAGCGGGGCGGCGCCTCCGGTTCCCGCTCGCGGACCGGGCCCAGCCGCGGCGCGACGAGCACCCGGAAGAGCAGCCCGTAGGGCGAGACCCGGAGACCGGCGACGACGCCGACGGCGAACACCACCGCCTGGGCGGCGACCAGCCAGCCGCTGCCGGTGACCAGCGCGACGGCGAGGACGACGGCGGTGACGCCCGCGGCGAACCGGGGCGCGCGCACGTCCACCTGAGAGGGCTGTGCAGTCATCGAGAAGGACCTTCGGACGGCGGGCAGGGCACGTCTGGACGGTCGGGAACCGCCCTCAGAAGGTCGGACAGAGGCAACTGCCGACGCGGCACAGGTCCACTGTGCGTCGCGAGGTCAGCAGGATGCCCACGGCGCGAGAGTAGCCGATCATCGTGGGTCGTCCACCCGCCCACCCACCTGGGCGTCCACGAGCGACGTCAGCTCGTCGGGGCGCGGCGCACCGCTGCTGCGGCCGATCAGCCGCCCGTCCCGGTCGAGGTAGAACAGCGTCGGGGTACGGCGGACGTCCAGTTCGCGGACCTCGTCGAGGTGGCTCTCGGCGTCCACGTGGACCACGGCGAGGCCGGGGCGGGTCACCTGCAGCTGCTGCAGCCGGGCCTTCGTCGCGCGGCAGGGGGCGCAGAACGCGGTCGAGAACTGGACGACGGTCAGGTCGGCGTCGGCCGGGCGCACGCCGAGCCGGTCGAAGACCCCGCTCGCCGGCACGCCGCCCCCTCCCTCGGGGCGCACGGCGCCGTTCCTCGTGCGCAGCCACCAGGCCGCGACGCCCGTCAGCACCAGCGCAGCGACGACGACGGCTGCTCCCATCCCGCTCATCCCCCGGACGAACCGGCGGCACCGGGGGGCTATTCCGCGGTCGTGAGGACCGTGTTCCTCGCCTCCACGCGGATGTCCACGCCGTCCTCGGCCGGGGTCACGTCGGTGAGCTGCAGGCCGAAGGGCAGCGCGGGCACGGTGTAGCGGATGTCCAGCAGGTCGGTGGCCCGCTCGAGCAGCCAGTCCGGGACGTCGATCCCGGCACCGGAGGCCTCCTCGACGTCCACCACCAGGTCCGATCCGTCGAGGGTGGCCTGCCCGGCGGCCGTCAGCCGCAGGCTCTGGCCGAGGATCTCGACGGTGCGGGTGATCCGCAGCCGGTTGCCGTCGGCGCCCAGTTCCGTGTCGGAGCCGATCTGCTCCGCGATCAGGTCGTAGGACAGCGTCGCCGTCCCGTCGATCCGCTCGACCGGCACCTCCGCCAGCGACCCCGAGAGCACGCTGGACAACGGCACCTCCACGCCGTGCAGCGCGATGTCGGCCCGCGTCCCCTCGGGCTGCCCCAGCTGCTCGGCGGTCAGGGAGATGCGGACGTCGTCGTACGTGCCCCCGATCGCCTGGGTCAGGAACGGGAACCCGGCGATCTCCACCTCCGGACTGCCCTGCAGCCCGCCCTTCTCGACCAGCTCGGTGGCGACCCGGTCCTCGGCGACCCCGAGCGCGACCCGGTCGGCCACCAGGGCCAGTCCGACGAGGAGCAGGAGGACGACGAGGAGCGCCTTCACAGGACGGTCAGGAGTGCCAGGGCGACCGGACCGCAGGCGGCCAGGGGCAGCGCGACCTGGACGACCGAGAGTGCCCACGGGGTCTCGACCGTCTCCGCGGTCGCCTCCACCACCAGGTAGCTCGCGACGACCGCGACCAACGCGGCCACGCCGCCGAGGACCGCCCCGAAGAGGACGGCGTTCGTCGTCCCTGACAGGTCGGCGGCATCGCGGCCGAGGAACGTGACCGCGGCCCCGGCGGGGACACCCAGCACGAGCCCGAGCAGGCCGCGCGGCACGCCAGGGGCCAGCTGCGGCCGTGGGAGCACCAGGTCGACGAGGTGGCCGACGACGAGCGCCACGCCCACGGCGAGCAGGGCGACCAGCGCCCGTCCCGAGCCCGTCGACCGGCCGAGCAGCAGGAGCGCCGCCAGCGCCCCCACCGGGCAGAGCAGCAGCACCGTCCCCGACAGGGAGGCGACGAGGTCGTGGCGGGGCCTGCGGAACATCTGCTGCAGGACGGCGGCCAGGAAGCCCAGCCCGAGGACGACGAGGAGGCCGCCGAGGACCGGTCGCTCCGGCAGCACCAGCATCAGGTCGACCGCCACCGCCGCCGCCGCACCCACCGCCAGCGAGCCCGCGAAACCCTCGATGCCCGTCACCAGCACCCAGGCGAGCACCAGACCCAGCTGCAGGACGAGGACCGCCGCCAGCCGCCCTCGGTCGCCGAGCAGCTCCGGTAGCGCGACGAGCAGGGCGACCGCGACCGCGGTGAGGCCGGCGGCCGGCAGATGGTGCGCGCGCGTCGTGAGGACGGACTCGGGCGCGGCGTTCACCCGTCGATCGTGGCAGAAGGGCGGCGTCGGCTCCGCCCGACGAGCGGAGGCGGCGTGATCCTGGTCGCTTCGAGGCCTTCGCGAGCCGCGTCGGTTATCCTGCCCTCTCACCTCGACAGCGCCGTCGATGGCTCCCTTCGAAGGAGACTTCATGCGACTCGTGCTCATGACCGCGGCGCGACAGGCCACGACCGAGGTGCTGCCTGCTCTCGGGCTGCTCGCCCACCAGGTGCGCGTGGTCGCACCCGAGCTCTCCAGCCTGCTCGACGGTGACTCCGGCGACGTCGTCCTCGTCGACGCCCGGCACGACCTCATCCAGGCGCGCACCCTCTGCGGCCTCCTCTCCTCGACCGGTGTCGCCGCCTCCCTCGTCGCCGTCCTGTCCGAGGGCGGGCTGGTCGCGCTGTCGGCCGACTGGGGCATCGACGACGTCCTGCTCGACACCGCAGGTCCCGCGGAGGTCGACGCGCGGCTGAAGTGGGCGACCGCGCGGCGGCTCGCCGCCGCCACCCCGGCCGACGGCGCCGACCGCGGGGTCACCCAGGCCGGCGAGCTCGTCATCGACGAGCACAGCTACTCCGCCAAGCTCCGCGGCCGCCCGCTCGACCTCACCTACAAGGAGTTCGAGCTCCTCAAGTACCTCGCCCAGCACCCCGGCCGGGTCTTCTCCCGCGCGCAGCTGCTGCAGGAGATCTGGGGCTACGACTACTTCGGCGGCACCCGCACCGTCGACGTCCACGTGCGGCGGCTGCGGGCGAAGCTCGGCACCGAGCACGAGGCCCTCATCGGCACCGTCCGCAACGTCGGCTACAAGCTCGACCAGCAGGTCGCCGACGCGACGGCCGCGGCGGCCCGCTCCGACGCCGACGCCGAACTCGTCTGAGGTCGCGCTGAGCTCCTCCCTCCCCGCCCGCGACGTCGCGGACGTGCTGGCCCTGCTCCGCGCCGCGTCGGCCGCCGACGGGGTGCGGCCGCTGTCGGAGCAGTCGGAGCTCCGGCTGCAGCACGGTGGCCCGCCGGGTGGCCGGGACGTCGTCGTCCGCGACGGGGACCTGCTCGTCGGCTACGCCCGCCTGGACGGGGACGAGGCCGAGCTCGTGGTGCATCCGGGGTTCCGCCGGCGGGGCTTCGGCGCCGCGCTGCTGGACCGGGTGATCGAGCTCGCCGGCCCCGTGCCGCTGAGCGTCTGGGCGCACGGCGACCTGCCCGGGTCTGCGGAGCTGCTCGCCTCCCGGGGCTTCACGCGCGCCCGCGTCCTCCTGCAGATGCGTCGCGACCTCGCCGGCGTCGAGGCGGATCCGCAGCCGGCGCTGCCCGGCGACGTCCGCGTGCAGCCGTTCCGACCGGGGCGCGACGAGGAGGCGTGGCTGCGGGTCAACGCCCGCGCCTTCGCCACGCACCCGGAGCAGGGCAGCTGGACCCTCGAGGACGTCCGCCTGCGCGAGGCGGAGCCCTGGTTCGACGCCGCGGGGTTCCTGCTCGCCTGGCGCGGCGACCCCGACAGCGACGGCGTCCTGCTCGGGTCGCACTGGACCAAGGTCCACCCGGCCGGCGACGTCGGGGACGAGCCGGTCGGCGAGGTCTACGTCCTGGGCATCGACCCCGACGCGCAGGGGATGCGCCTCGGGCGGGCCCTCACCGACCTCGGGCTCGCGCACCTGCGCGGACTCGGCCTGGGCGAGGTCCTCCTCTACGTCGAGGCCGACAACCGGGCCGCGGTGCGGCTCTACGAGAGCCGTGGATTCAGCCGGTTCGCCGTCGACGTCTCCTGGCGGCGCGACCCCGGCTGAGGCCGGCCGGCGGGCTGCCACGCCCCGGTTCACCCGATGGCCTCACCGTGTCCGTCTCCCCGTGACGCAAGCCTCAGGACGCGTTCACCTGGCGTTCACCGAGCGACCCGCGCACGTCCATCCAGCCTCCTTACCGTCCCTCTCGTTCGGTCCCATGCTGCCCGGAAGTCGTCCGGGCAACTGTCGAGAGGCACTGAGTTGAAGCTCAGCACCAAGACGCGCGCCACCACCCTGTCCGTGGCGCTCGCCGGCACACTGGCGCTCTCCGCCTGCGGTGCGTCCAACGAGACGGCGGAGGCCGGCGAAGGCGGTGACGGCGGCTCGACCCAGGAGCTGAGCGGCGACCTCGTCGGCGCCGGCGCCAGCAGCCAGCAGTCCGCCATGGAGGCCTGGCAGGCCGGCTTCCAGGGCGAGTACCCGGACGTGAACTTCAGCTACGACCCGGCCGGCTCCGGCGCGGGCCGCGAGCAGTTCATCAGCGGCGCTGCGGACTTCGCCGGCTCGGACTCCGCCCTGGACGACGAGGAGCTGGCCTCGGCGCAGGAGCGCTGCGCCGGCGGCGACGTCTTCGAGCTCCCGAACTACATCTCGCCCATCGCCGTCCTGTTCAACCTCGAGGGCGTCGACGAGCTGAACCTCACCCCGGCCACGATCGCGGGCATCTTCACCGGCGCGATCGCCACCTGGAACGACCCGGCCATCGCCGCGGACAACCCGGACGCGACGCTGCCGGCCACCGCGATCACTCCGGTGCACCGCGCCGACGACTCGGGCACCACGGACAACTTCACCGACTACCTGTTCCAGGCGGCCGGTGACGTGTGGACCGAGGAGCCCGACGGCGTGTGGCCGCTGGAGGGCGGGGAGTCCGCCAACGGCACCTCGGGTGTCGTCGAGGTGGTGACCAACACCGCCGGCGCGGTCACCTACGCGGACGCGAGCCGGGCCGGGGACCTCGGCGTGGTCAACGTGGCGGTCGGCGAGGAGTTCGTGGCTCCGAGCCCGGAGGCCGCCGCGGCGGTCGTCGAGAACTCGCCGGCTGTCGAGGGGCGCGGTGAGTACGACTTCGCCATCGAGGTGAACCGGGAGACCGAGGGCTCGGGCGAGTACCCGGTCGTGCTGGTCAGCTACCACATCGGCTGCATCGAGTACGACGACGAGGAGACCGCCAACAACGTCAAGGCGTTCATGGAGTACGTGATCAGCGAGGACGGCCAGGCCGCGGCCACCGAGAACGCCGGCAACGCCTCCATCTCTGACACCCTGCGCGAGCAGGCGCAGGGAGCTGTCGACGCCATCACCACCGCCGGCTGAGACCGGCACCCGCGGTGGCCCGGGACGTCGACCGACGTCCCGGGCCATCGCACCGCCCGGATCCCGGGCACCACGCACGAACGGACAACTCCCACGGAGCAGCGGTGACCGCCACGAAGGCCCCGATCGAACCCCCGTCGACGCAGCGCGCCGTCCGCCGCCCCGGGGACCGCATCTTCGCCGGCGGCGCCAAGGGCTCCGGCATCTTCATCCTGCTCGTGCTGGCCGGGGTCGCGGCCTTCCTCATCAGCGAGGCGATCCCCGCCCTCACCGCCCCGGCGGAGGACATCCCGGGCGGGGAGGGTCTGGCCGGCTACATCGGCCCCCTCATCCTCGGGACGCTGCTCGGCGCCGTCCTCGCCCTACTGGTCGCGACGCCGCTCGCCGTCGGCATCGCTCTCTACGTCACCTACTACGCCCCGCGCCGCATCGCGGCCGTCATGGGCTACGTGATCGACCTGCTGGCGGCCATCCCCAGCGTCGTCTACGGCTTCTGGGGACTGGCGGTCCTCGCACCCACGCTCGTCCCGTTCCACGTGTGGGCGGCCGACAAGCTGAGCTGGCTGCCGTTCTTCGCCGGACCCGCGTCGACCAGCGGCCGCACCATGCTGACGGTCGGCCTCGTGCTGGGGGTCATGATCCTGCCGATCATCTCCGCCATCGCCCGCGAGGTCTTCAGCCAGGCGCCGGCGCTGCACCGGGAAGCGGCGCTCGCGCTGGGTGCCACCCGCTGGGAGATGATCAGGATGGCGGTGCTGCCCTACGGCAAGTCCGGCGTCATCGCCGGCGCCATGCTGGGGCTCGGCCGGGCGCTCGGCGAGACCATGGCCGTCGCGATCATCCTCTCCGGCGGCGCCGGAGCCACTGTCAACCTGATCAGCAGCTCCAACCCCTCCACCATCGCGTCGAACATCGCGCTGCGATTCCCCGAGGCCACGGGCCTGGGCGTCAACACCCTGATCGCCAGCGGCCTGGTGCTGTTCGTCATCACGCTCGCGGTCAACATGCTCGCCCGCTGGATCGTCAACCGGCGCGCCGACTTCTCCGGAGCCAACTGATGAGCACCGACATCCAGTCCGCGCCGGAGACCTCGGCGCCGCAGCAGGGGCCCGTCCGGGTCGAGCGCCGGCTGCCCCGCCCGGCCGTGGTGGGCCTGTACCTGGCCGGCTTCGCCCTCGGTGCCGGGCTGTCGGCCCTGACCGGCTTCGCGGTCACCTCCACCGTCGTCTACGGCGTCGTCCTGGGCACGCTGGCGGTCTACATCGCCACGCGGGCCGTCGAGGGACGGCGCAAGGCCACCGACCGGCTGGTGACGTGCCTGGTCACCACCGCCTTCGGGATCGCGATGATCCCGCTGGTGTCCCTGGTCTACACCGTGCTGGACAAGGGCCTGGCGCGGTTCGACAGCACCTTCTTCAGCAACTCCATGTTCCGCGTGGTCGGCGAGGGCGGCGGCGCCTACCACGCCATCGTCGGCACGGTGATCATCACGCTGCTCGCGACGCTGATCTCGGTGCCCATCGGGCTGATGACCGCGATCTACCTGGTGGAGTACGGCAGCGGCCGGCTCAAGAAGGCCATCACCTTCTTCGTCGACGTCATGACCGGCATCCCGTCGATCGTGGCCGGACTCTTCGCCTTCGCCCTGTTCACGCTGCTCTTCGGGAACGACTTCCGCGCGGGCATCATGGGCGCCGTCGCGCTCTCGGTGCTGATGATCCCGGTCGTCGTCCGCTCCTGCGAGGAGGTCCTCAAGCTCGTCCCCAACGAGCTGCGGGAGGCGAGCTACGCGCTCGGGATCCCGAAGTGGCGCACGGTCGTCAAGGTGGTCCTGCCGACCGCCATCGCGGGGCTGGGAACCGGCGTCACGCTGTCCGTCGCCCGGGTCGTCGGCGAGACGGCTCCCCTGCTGATCACCGTCGGCCTGATCACCGGGACCAACCTCAATCCGTTCGACGGGCGCATGGCGACCCTGCCCGTCTTCGCCTACTACCAGCTGACCCAGCCGGGCACGGCCACCCAGGCGTTTATCGACCGGGCCTGGACGGCAGCCCTCGTTCTCATCATCCTGGTCATGGCGCTCAACGTCGTCGCCCGCCTGATCAGCCGTTTCTTCGCTCCCAAGACCGGTCGCTGACCGACCTGCCGCCGATCGACTGACCCGAAGGACACCACGTGGCCAAGCGCATCGAGGTCTCCGACCTCAACATCTACTACGGCAACTTCCTCGCGGTGGAGGGCGTCAACGTCTCCATCGAGCCGCGGAGCATCACCGCCCTGATCGGACCCTCGGGCTGCGGGAAGTCGACCTTCCTGCGCTCGCTGAACCGGATGCACGAGGTGCTTCCGGGGGCTCGCGTGGAGGGCAAGGTCGTCATGGACGGCCAGGACCTCTACGGCTCCGACGTCGACCCGGTGAACGTGCGCCGGCAGATCGGCATGGTCTTCCAGCGCCCGAACCCGTTCCCGACGATGTCGATCTACGACAACGTCGTCGCCGGCAACCGGCTGAACAACAAGCGGATGCGCAAGGCGGAGACCGACGAGCTCGTCGAGAAGTCGCTGCGCGGCGCCAACCTCTGGAACGAGGTCAAGGACCGCCTCGATCGGCCGGGCTCGGGCCTGTCCGGCGGTCAGCAGCAGCGGCTGTGCATCGCCCGCGCGATCGCCGTGGAGCCCGACGTCCTGCTCATGGACGAGCCCTGCTCGGCCCTGGACCCGATCTCGACGCTCGCCATCGAGGACCTGATGACGGAGCTCAAGGAGCGCTTCACCATCGTCATCGTCACGCACAACATGCAGCAGGCGGCGCGCGTCAGCGAATCCACCGGCTTCTTCAACCTCAACGGGGTGGGCCAGCCCGGCCGGCTGATCGAGTTCAACCCGACAGAGAAGATCTTCAGCAACCCCGACGAGAAGGCGACCGAGGACTACATCTCCGGCCGCTTCGGCTGAGGCCCCTCAGGGGTTCGGGTCGGGGGTCCGGAACGGGGTCTCCCCCTCCGGGACGTGGGGTCGCTCCGCGTCCTCGTCGAAGACGACGTCCGGCTCCTCGCCGCCGACGCCGAAGCCGGGTGACGGCTCCGGTCCCCCGGCTCCGGGGTCGGCCGCGGGGATGCCCTCGGCGTCGGACGGGTCGGCACTGAACGGCGGCGGCATCGACATGCCGTGCTCTTACCCCGCCTGCGCCCCGTTCCGGCGAACGACGGGTGAACTCCTGCTCAGCTGCAGCTGACGGCTGCCGGTTCGGGGGCGGGGGCCGGCTCCGCCGAGGGCTCGACCGGCGCCTGGACCACCGGCGCGCCGATCTCGACCGGGATGACGGTCGAGTAGCCCGGGCCGATGACCAGCTGCACGGTGTCGCCGATCGAGTCGCTGGGCTGCGGTACGGCCCCGGGCACGGCCGCGGCGACGGTGCGGGCCTGCTCGAGCATGTCCGGGCCGTAGCGGACGACGCTCTCGTTCACCGTCCCGGGCTCGTTGCCCACCGTGCCGACGACGAAGCCCTGCTCCTGCAGCAGCCCGGCGACCGTCCCGGCGAGCCCGGTCGTACCCGTGCCGTTGAGGACGTCGACGGTGACCGACGAGGGCGCCGCGGTCAGCGGCTGCTCCACGGCGGGCGCCGGCGGTTCGGCCTCGGCCGGCGCGGCTTCGGCCGGCGGCGGCTCCGCGGGGCTCTCGAGGGCCGGCTCGCCGCCGCCGGTGGTGAGCTCCTCCGGGACGGGCGTGCCCTCGATCATCGCGTCGAACAGGAGCCGGCTCCGGGCGGTGTCGAGCAGGACGTAGGCCTGCTCGGTGCCGGCCGGCACGTAGCCCACCTGGGCCACGGGCAGCCCGGCGCGCTGGACGGCGTCGCCGGTCAGGTCGCCCAGCGAGCCGGCCAGCACCCGCAGGTCGCCCAGCGTGGTCTGCTCGTCGACGGTCAGTGCATCGGCGGCGCGGTTGAGGAACGCGGTCAGGGTGAGCGTGTTGGTGAGCGTGCCCGCCGACATGGCCACGCGCATCGTGGACGTCAGCAGTCGCTGGGCCCGCTCGGCCACGGCGGCACCGGTGACGTCGGCCCCACTGTCCCCTGGCTCGAGGTATCCCGCGGCGTCGGCCCCGGACAGCTCGGTGAGGCCCGCCGGGAGCGGCTGCGCGGCCGCGTCGCCGGCCGCCGACGGGATCACGCAGACCGGCACCCCGCCCAGCGCGTCCACCATCCCGGGGAGCCGGGCGAGGTCGAGCCCCAGGTAGTGGTCGATGCGCAGACCCGAGAGCTGCTGGACCGCCCGCACCATGCACGCCGGCCCGCCCTCGAGGAGCGACGTGGCGAACGCCTCCGTCGTCGGACTGCGGAGCGTGCCGTCGGGCGTGCGGCAGGCGGGCGTGTCCACGAGTGCGGTCGGCGGGAAGCTGACCAGCACGGCCGACTCCCCGTCGGCCGCGACGGTCGCCAGCAGCGTCGCCACCGACGCCGCCCCGGTCTGACCCGGCACGCCACTGCCGACGACGAGGTAGGTCTCCGCCTCCGCCTGCAACGTGGGCGCGAGCACCTCAGGGCCGTCGACCGCCAACGCATCGACCCGGTCGATCTTCTGGTCGACGTAGAAGTAGAGGCCCAGGTGGTAGAGCAGGACGACTCCGACGATCGCGGCCAGGGCCATCAGCACGCGCCCGAGCCGGCGACGTCCCGGGCTCGCCGGGGGCCGCGCCGTACGGGGCCGGGAGACCTTCGGCGTCTCGGACTTCTTCGGCGCCACCGTGCCCGGCAGCGGCGGGATCGGGCCGCTGCGGCGGGACGGGCGGCTGTCCGGCTCCCACGCGGCGGGGCGCACGGCCCCGGGAACCGGCGGCAGACCGGCCTGGGTGGCCCCGAGCTGGCCGGCTCCGGCCTGGACGGGCGGGACCACCGGCGATCCGGGGACCGGCGGCAGCCCGGCCTGACGCGCCGCGCCCACCGCTCCGCCGGTACCACCCGGGACGGGCGGCAGACCGGACCGGATCGCGGGCGCGGGCTCGATGGGGATGCGGTTCGGGCGACGGGACTGCTCGGACGGCTCCTCGACGCGGCGCGCGGCCCGGCGACGGCTCACCCCGCCGCTGCCCTGACGGGCCAGCAGCTGCTCGACGGTCACCGGCTCGGCGCCGGACGGGTCGCCGTTCCGCGACCGCCGGGTGCGCCCGGGGACGCCGCCGGAGACGTCGCGGCCACCCGCGCCGTCCCGCGTCGGCTGTTCCCCCACCGGTGTCGACACCTTCTCGTCGTCGGCCACGCCCCGTCCGTGCTCCCGACGACGATACGGGGGCGGCCCCGGTGAATCCCCCCGGACGCGCGGGCAGGGAGCCCCTCGGCCGGGCGATCGACGGGCGCAACCGAATAGTGGCCCACCGTCCCCGTGCGTAGCGTGGTGCGGGTGAGACTGCCGTCACTGCCGGGCCCGTCCGATGTCCTCTCCGCCGTGGGAGGCGTCCGGGACGGCGTCACCGACGCCCTCGACCTGGTCCCGAGGATAGGCGAGGCGGTGGGGCGGATGGAGGAGATGCTCGGCCGCGTCTCGGGTCTGCTGAGCCGCGTGGACGCGATCGTGGACCGCGCGGACGAGGCGATCACGCGGCTGGACGCCACCCGGACGCGAGCGGACGAGGCCATCGCCGCCGTGAGCGGCACCCAGGCGCGGGCGGACGAGGCCATCGCCGCCGTGAGCGGCACCCAGGCGCGGGCGGACGAGGCGATCGAGGGCGTGGGCCGGACGCAGGCCAAGGCCGACGAGGCGATCGAGGGCGTGGGCCGGACCCAGGCCAAGGCTGACGACGCCATCGAGGCGGTCACCCGCACGCGGGCGAAGGCGGACAGCGCCATCGCCGCCGTCGAGGTCACCGCCGGCCGCGCGGACACGGTCGTCGGCCAGGCCGAGGGCCTCGTCGGACGGGTCGACCCCTTGCTGGCCGACTACGAACCGGCGCTGGCCGCCATGGCTCCGGCGGTCCGCCGTCTCGCCGCCACCCTGGATCCCTCCGAGGTCGAGGCGCTGATCACCCTCATCGACCGGCTGCCCCGGCTGGTGACCCACCTCGACGAGGACATCCTCCCGGTCCTGGAGACGCTCGGCACCGTCGGGACCGACGTCCACGACCTCGTCGACACCGTCCAGGACATGCGGCAGATCGTGAAGGGCTTCCCCGGCTCCCGGCTGTTCCGCCGCCGGGGTGCGGAGGAGATCGCCGAGGAAGAGGCCCGGGAGGGCGCCGGCGCGTGAGCCGGCGCCCTCCCGGGGCTCACGTCTCCGTCGGGTAGCCGAGCGCCCGGGCGACGTCGCCCACCCGCTCGAAGGTCTCCCCCTCGGGCAGCCGCTCGAGCTCGGCCACCACCGCGTCGGGCGCCCGATGGTCGCGCGCCATCTCGATGAGTTCGTCACGGGTGCCGGGGAACGGCTCCCGCGTGAGCCAGCGGGCCAGCTCGGCCCGGGCCACCACGGCGTCCTCCGTCATGCCCACGGGCACCCCGCCGACCAGCGTGCCGGCCGGGTCGGCGGTGATGTCCGGGTCGCCCTCGGCGACCGGTTCGACCTCGCGCCACTCCTGTGCGCGGGTCGCGTGCTCGGCCTTGAGCATCCCCTGGATCTCGTGCTCCAGCTCCTCGTCGACCCGAGGGCTGTGCTTGGTGCTGCGAGCGGACGTGCCGGCGAACTGGTCTCCGGACTCGGTCACGGTGCCTCCTGGCGATTCGGGCCCGGCGCCGCCGGGCCATGGGTCAGTCCTTCTTCTGCAGAGCACCGGGCTTGTGCACCGCGGTACCGCCGCTCTTCTCCGACTTCACCTCGTACTGCGGGTCGTCCTTGCTCGCGCGGACGGTCCGGCCGGACGCCTCCGTGTCCGCGGTGATCTTCCGTTCGACGGTTCCCTCGGCGGTGCCGCCGTGGCTCTTCCAGGTGACGTGGTCACCCTTCTCCAGGTCGTCGGCCATGCGGGCCCTCCTGCGTCGCGGTCGGTGTCGCCCTGCCCGTGCCCGTCCGGGGCCGGGCACACACATTCCGTTCCGGATCACCCGATCGGGAGCAGACCTCACCCCTGCGGGCAGTGGCAGACGCCGTTTCGTCACGTAGCGTTGATGCCGACGGGGGTTGGATCCGCATCCGTGCTGGTACGCGGAGGGGAATGACTACCCAGTGTGAGGTCCGCACTCGTCCTCGATCGCCGGCCCGGTCGACTCCATTCCCCCGGAGTCGGCCGGGCCGGCCCCGTCTCGGAGGTCGTTAGGCTCGACCGACGTGACCGCTCCCCTGACCGACGGCCTGCGCCCGGTGGACGTGCTGACCGTCGTGGCCGTCGCCGACGTGACGCCGTCCGTGCGGCGGGTGGTCCTCTCCGGTTCCTCTGCTGCCGTCGCCCTGGCCGGCCCGACGGTGAACCTGCTCGTGCCACGGGTCAGGGACCCGGCCCCGGACTGGCCGCGGGTGGCCAAGGACGGGCGGATCGTCTGGCCCCAGGGCAGCCACGGCGTCGCGCTGCGCAGCTACACCGCCCGGCGGCAGGACCCGGGGGCCGGCGAGGTCGAGATCGATTTCGTCCTGCACGGGGACGGCCCGGCCGCGGCGTGGGCGGCGGCGGCGGTCCCCGGCGCACCCCTCGGCGTCGCCGGCGGTGCCGCGCTCGGCGCGCGGCCGGCGGCGCACCTGCTGCTCGCCGGGGACGAGACCGCACTTCCCGCGATCAGCCGGATCCTCGGCGAGGCAGCACCCACCACGACGGGGACGGCGCTGGTCGAGGTGGCCGGCCCCCACGAGGAGCAGCCCCTGACCGCCCCGGCCGGGGTGTCGGTGCGCTGGCTGCACCGCGGCGACGTCGCACCCGGGGAGAGCACGCTGCTCGCCGACGCCGTCGCCGCGCTCGACCGCCCCGTGGGGGACGACGTCTTCGCCTGGGTCGGCGCGGAGTCGGCCACCGTCCGCGCGATCCGGGCGGACCTGCGCGGCCGGTGGGGCCTCGGGCGGGCGCAGCACCACGCGATCGGCTACTGGCGACGGGGTCGGGCCATGGCGCCCGCCGGATGACGCTTCGCCCAGGGACTTCACAGGTAGCGTCCAGAGGGACTGCAGGGAGCCCGGCCATCCTCGGGTCATGACGACGGCACCCGCACGCACGACCGGAGGTCCAGTGGCCGGCACGACCCAGAACCGGACCACGCCCGAGGCCCGGCTCCTCGTCGTGGACGACGAGCCGAACATCCGTGAGCTGCTGTCGGCCAGCTTGCGCTACGCGGGCTTCGAGGTGGCGACTGCATCCGACGGCCAGCAGGCCCTGGCGCTCGCCGACTCGTTCCGCCCCGACCTCCTCGTCCTCGACGTGATGATGCCGGGGCTGGACGGCTTCGGCGTCGTCCGCCGACTGCGCCAGTCGGGTCGGCACACGCCCGTCCTCTTCCTCACCGCCCGCGACGCGGCGGAGGACAAGGTCTCCGGCCTGACCCTCGGCGGCGACGACTACGTGACCAAGCCGTTCAGTCTCGACGAGGTGCTGGCCCGCATCCGGGCCGTGCTGCGCCGCAGCGCCGGCGTCCAGAAGGTCAGCGAGGCGCCGCGGCTGTCCTTCGCCGACATCGAGCTCGACGAGGAGAGCCACGAGGTCGTCAAGGCCGGCACGCTGATCAGCCTGTCGCCGACGGAGTTCAAGCTGCTCCGCTACCTCATGGCCAACGCCGGCCGGGTGCTGTCCAAGGCGCAGATCCTCGACCACGTCTGGAACTACGACTTCAACGGCGAGGCGAACGTCGTCGAGTCCTACATCTCCTACCTTCGGCGCAAGATCGACACGACGGAGCCGCGTCTGCTGCACACCATCCGCGGGGTCGGCTACACCCTGCGGCTGCCCCGCGGGTGACGGAGACCTTCGAGAGCAGGGGGCGGGTGCCGCGGGTCCCGCTCCGGATCACCCTCGTCGCCGTCCTGGTGGCGCTCGTCGCGGTCGCGCTCGCCGCCACCGCGGTCACGGCCACCTCGCTGCTGAAGCAGTACCTGCTCGACCAGCGGGACGCCGAGCTCCGCGACACTGCACGCAACTACACGCGACTGGACGGCCTCCTGCAGCTGTGCCTGGCCGAACCCGCCTGGCCCCAGCCCACGCCGACATACGTCGCGTGCCTCGCACCTGACGACGCCGACCCGATCGTGCTGGGCGGTCCGCGACTGGCCGCCCGCGACATGCCCGAGATCGACGAGGACACGGCCGACAAGCTGCGCAGCGGCGCCGGCCCGACGACGGTGGACTCCGACGGGCCCACCAACTGGCGCATGGCGTCCGAGGAACTGCCCGACGGCTACACGGTGATCGTCGGCAGCGACCTGCGCGGTGACGCCCGGGCCATCGGGCGGCTCGTGCGCATCGAGGTGGTGGTCGGCCTCGTCGTCCTGGCGCTGCTGGGCGCGGCCGGCTACCTGCTGGTGCGCAACAGCCTCCGGCCGCTGGCCGAGGTGGAGCGCACGGCGCAGGCGATCGCCGCCGGGGACCTCTCCCGCCGCGTGCCCGCGGGGGACGAGCGGACCGAGGTCGGCCGGTTGTCCACCGCGCTCAACGGGATGCTGTCCCGGATCGAGACCGCCTTCCGCGCCCAGCAGATCTCGGAGGAGCAGGCCCGCAGCTCGGAGAACCGGATGCGCCGCTTCGTCGCCGACGCCAGCCACGAGCTGCGCACCCCGCTGACCTCGATCCGCG
>NZ_SPQM01000076.1 GCF_004570345.1 Blastococcus sp. CT_GayMR20
GCGGTCTCGATCCCGGTGATGGCCAAGGCCCGGATCGGGCACTTCGTCGAGGCGCAGGTCCTGCAGAGCCTGGGCGTGGACTACATCGACGAGTCCGAGGTGCTCACCCCGGCCGACGAGGCGCACCACATCGCCAAGAGCGAGTTCACCGTGCCGTTCGTGTGCGGGGCGACCGACCTGGGCGAGGCGCTGCGCCGCATCTCCGAGGGTGCGGCGATGATCCGCTCCAAGGGCGAGGCGGGCACCGGCAACGTCGTGGAGGCGACCCGCCACATGCGGTCGATCCGCGCCGGCATCAAGCGGTTGGCCACCCTCGACGAGACCGAGCTGTTCGTCGCCGCCAAGGAGCTGCGGGCTCCCCACGACCTGGTCGTCGAGGTCGCGCGGCTGGGCAAGCTGCCGGTCGTCCTGTTCACCGCCGGCGGCATCGCCACGCCGGCCGACGCGGCGATGATGATGCAGCTGGGCGCCGAGGGGGTGTTCGTGGGCTCGGGCATCTTCAAGTCCGGCGACCCCGCGCTGCGCGCGGCGGCGATCGTCCAGGCGACCACGTTCCACGACGACCCCGACGTGATCGCCAAGGTCTCCCGGGGCCTCGGCGAGCCGATGGTCGGCATCAACGTCTCCACGCTGCCGGACAGCGAGCGGTACGCCACCCGCGGCTGGTGACGTTCCGGTCCTGACGACGGCCGCCTCCCCGGCCGGGGAGGCGGCCCTCGTCGCCCGCGGGGGAGAAAGGGGCGGATCAGCGAGCGGGAGCGGTCGACTCGCGCTCGACGAGGACGGGCGGGTCCTCGACCGACACGTCGTGGGGCCTCGCTCCGTCGATCTGCCCGACCAGGGCGTCGACCGCGGCGATCCCCAGCTGCCACAGGGGCATGCGGATGGCGGTCAGGGGCACGTGGAGGTACTCGAGGATCGGGTCGTCGTCGCAGGCCACGATCGACAGCTGCTGGGGCACGCTGATGCCTGCGGCGTTCACCGCGGACAGGCTCCCGATCGCCTGGTTGAAGTTGGAGACGAACACGGCATCGAGCTCAGGCTCCGCCTCGAGCAGTCGGCTCATCTCGCGATAGGCGTCGTCCTCGTCGTACGCGGCGCGAGCCACCACCGGCGTGAGGCCGGCCGTCCGGACCACGGACACGAAGCCGGCGGCGCGGCGCTGGGCGGTGTCGAGGTCCTCGGGGCCGGCGAGCAGGCCCAGCCTGCGGTGCCCGAGGTCGAGCAGGAAGCGCGCGGCCATCCGCCCGGCCTCCTCGTCGCCCATGGTGACGTTCCGTCCGCTCTCGGCATGGCGACGGTTCACGAAGACCGACGGAATCTGTCGTTTGGCCAGACGCGCGAGCAGCGGGTCTCCCAGTCGGGCAGACGAGATGAGGAGGCCGTCGATGCGGCCCTCCTCGACGAGTCTCTCGTACACGCCCCTGAAATCGCCGTCCTCGTCCGCGGCGAGCAGAACCACGAAACCGTGCTCCGAGGCCCGGTGGAACGCGCCGCGGATGAACGTGGAGAAGACCGGGTTGCGCAGCGACGGCACCAGCAGCCCGAGAGCCCCCGTGGTGGCCAGCTTGAGCCCACGGGCCATGGCGTTGGGGCGGTAGCCGAGACGATCGGCCGCCGCGAGCACCCGGTCGCGGGTCGCCGGGCTGACGCGGCCGTCCGGGGCGCTGTTGAGCACACGGGAAGCTGTGGAGACGTGCACCCCGGCCGCCAGTGCGACGTCCACGAGACGAGCGGGCCCCTCCTCGGTCGGCCCAGGAGCCGGCTCGTCCTTGACGCTCATGGGGGCGGAGCATACAGTTGCACAAACGTTTGCTCAGACTCCAACCACATGCGCACCCCACCTCGAGGAGACGACCCTTGCTTCTGACGCGTGCACTGCAGCGGAACCCGGAAATGATCGCGACCGCCATCGACTTCCACCAGCGCGGGATCGTTCCTGCCGCCACGTACTTCGTGGATCTCGACGCGATCGCCCACAACGCGAAGCTCATGGCCGACGAGGCCAAGAAGTACGGGCTCCGCAGCTACCTCATGACGAAGCAGAACGGCCGCAACCCCTACATCACCCGCGTCGCGCTCGAACAGGGCATCGACTCCACGGTGGCGGTCGAGGCGACCGAGGCTCGGACCATCACCCGCTACGGGCTGCCACTCGGCCATGTCGGGCACCTCTCCAACATCCCGCTGCGCGAGATCCCGAGCATCGTGGCGATGGAGCCGGAGGTCATGACGGTCTTCACGTACGAGAACGCCAAGGCGATCTCCGACGCCGCCACGGCCCTCGGCCGCGTGCAGAACGTCTACGTGCGGGTCAACAAGCCCGGCGACGAGTTCTTCAAGGGCATGGTCGGCGGGTGGACCGAGGACGAGTGCGTCGAGGGCGTCCGCAAGGTGGTCGAACTGCCCGGCGTCAAGGTGATCGGGCTGACGTCGTTCGTGAACATCACGTACCAGACCCCTGCTGCCACCAAGGCGAAGCCGACCGACACGTACTTCACGATGCTTCGCGCGAAGGAGCTGCTGGAGAAGGAGCTCGGTCTCGAGGATCTGCGGGTGAACGCCCCGGCGTTCAACAACTGCGCGACCTTCAAGATGCTGGCCGAGAACGGGGCGACGGACGTCGAGCCCGGCATCGGTCTGCTGGGCTCCAGCCTGGCCCATGCCTACGAGGATCTGGCGGAGAAGCCCGCACAGGTCTACGTCTCCGAGGTCATGCACCACTGGGAGGGTGAGGCGTACACCCTGGGTGGCGGTCTGACCTACATCGAGGGTTCGGGCGGCCCGCAGAACGAGTACCCGATCCGGGCCATCACCGGTCGGACGTTCGAGGAGGCCAAGGACAACGCCCTCACTCTCGTCGAACGCGGCATCATCGACTACCACGGTGTGCTCGCCGACGGCGAGAAGGCGAAGGTCGGGGACACGGCGATCTACGCGCTTCGTGCGCAGTTCTTCGTCAACCGGTGCTACGTGGCCATCGTCAGCGGTGTCTCCACGGGCAACCCCACGTTGGAGGGGCTGTTCGACAGCCTGGGCACGGCGCTCGACGCGGACTTCAACCCGTTGCCCGTCGCGCAGGTCATCGCCGACATCGAGCGCGTCGCGACGGAGCTGTACGGCCAGGACCGCAACGCGGCGAGCGTCTGAGCACCACCGTGCCCGCTGGTACCGAACCACTGGCCGGGGCCGGCCGGGGTGGGGACGTCGCCGTCCCCATCCCGGGGTCCCAGCCACCCGCCACCGGCTTGTGGTGCCTGCGCTGCAGAGCACCCGAGGCGCGGATGACGACGACCCGCTGCACGTCCTGCGGCGGCACCCTCGCCGCTGCGGTGGAGCCCCGTCTGCCCTTGGTGACGCCTGGCGGCGAAGGGGTCTGGCGCTACGCGTCGCAGCTCCCCGCTGTCGGCGAGGGAAGCCGCGTCTCCATCGGGGAGGGTGGAACCCCGCTGCTGCGGGCGCCGCGCCTGTCGGCCGAGCTGGGCGTCGACGTCCGGATCAAGGACGAGACGCGCAATCCCACCGGCAGCTTCAAGGACCGGATCATCGCGGTTGCCGCCGGCGTGGCGGTCGAGGCGCAGGCGGCTGGTCTCGTGTGCGCGTCGACCGGGAACGCCGGCGCATCGACGGCGGCCTACGCCGCCCGGTCGGGGCTGCCCGGTCTGGTGATCGCCCCCGTGGGAGCGCCTTTCGCGAAGGTCACCATCGCCCAGGTGTACGGGGCCCGGTGGATCTCCGTGGAGGGTGACTACAGCGACGCCTACTCCCTCGCGGTAGCCGCAGCGGCCGACCTCGGTTTCATGAACGTCACCACGACGTTCGTGTGCCCGTATTCCGTCGCCGGGTCGACGACCGTCGGGTTCGAGCTGTTCGAGGACCTGGACGGGCAGGTGCCGGACTGGATCGTCGTCCCCATCGGGGCCGGTCCGCTCCTCGTCGGACTGGAGGCGGCGTATGCCGCGCTCAGACGGCTCGGTCTCGTCGACCGTGTCCCCCGGCTGCTCGCGGTGCAACCCACGGGGTGTGCGCCGATCGTGCGCGCCTACCGCGACGGTGACGCGAACGTGCGCGGCTGGGGGCGGCCCGACACGCTGGTCAGCGGGCTCGCCGACCCCCTGAACGGCTACGAGGAAGAAGGGGACATCACCCTCGCCGCCATTCGTCGCTCCGGCGGAGCGGGTGTGGTGGTGGACGACGACTCGACGCTGGCGTGGGTCCACCGACTTGCCTCGCGGGCGGGGGTGTTCGCCGAGCCGTCCGGTGCGATTGCCGTCGCGGCCGTGGAGCAGGCGCGCCGCGACGGCGTCGTCTCCCAGGGCGAGACGGTCGTCTGCTGCGTCACCGGGAGTGGCCTGAAGGACCTGAAGTCGGCCGGTACGCCGACGTCCCCGCCCGTGATCCGCTCCTCTGTCGAGGAGCTCTCGGAACTTCTCGCACGTGACTAGGAAGATGGCTGTGACACATCCGAGCGCTCGGTCGTGCACCGGGACGAGCAACCACGACCTCCTGCCGGTGACGCTGTGAGCGGCAGCAGGATCGTCGATCTCTCGCTGTCGATAGAGAGCGAGATGCCGCACTTCGCGGGCACCCCACCGGTCTACATCGCACAAAGTCATCGGCTGGACGACGAGGGCTACCGCATGTGCACGGTGCTGCTCGGCAACCATGCCGGCACCCACCTCGATGCTCCGTCGCACTTCCTCGCAGACGGCGCCACCGTCGAGAACGTCGATCTCGACCGGTGCGTGGGCGAGGCGCACGTGCTCGACCTGACCCACAAGGTCCCGCTGGCGCCGATCACCGTGGCCGACGTGCTCGCGGCCGGAGCCGGTACCGACCCGGGCCAGCGACTGCTGCTGCGCACCGACTGGGACCTGCGGTTCGGCGAGCCGGCGTACTTCACCGACTTCCCGCCGCTGGCTCCGGAGACCGCGCGGTGGTTCGCCGATCACGACGTGAAGCTTGTGGGCCTCGACATCCCGAGCCTGCACCAGACGGCGTTCGTCGAGCTGCACGAGGTGATGCTCGGCGCCGGGATCGCCATCATCGAGTCCCTCGCGAACCTGCGGTCATTGACGCAGGAGCAGGTGTTCCTCTCGGCCGCGCCGCTCAAGCTCGCGGGAGCGGACGGAGCACCCGTGCGGGCGGTCGCCATCGAGAGCCGGGAGTCGTAGGTACATGGGAACTCCTCCGATCCACGACCTCGTCGCGCTCGGCGAGCCGCTCGTCGTCTTCCTGCCCGACCGGCCCGGCCCCTTGAGGGGGGTCCCACGGTTCGAGCGTGGAATGGCGGGAGCCGAGTGCAACGTGCTGCTCGGGATGTCCCGCCTGGGGGCCAGTTGCGGCCTCATCTCGCGCGTCGGTGCCGACGAGTTCGGCGCGTTCGTCCTCGAGACGTTGCGGGCGGGGTCGGTCGATGTCTCGCGCGTGGTCGTCGACGCCGACCAGCCCACCGGCCTGTACTTCAAGGAGATCACGCCGATCACCGGCCAGGCCCGGCCGGTGTACTACCGCCGCGGCTCGGCGGCCAGCGCCCTGGACGTCGACGCGGTCGACGAGGAGTACGTGCGCAACGCTCGTGCCTTCCTGTCGACCGGGATCGCCGCCCTGCTCAGCGAGAGCGCCTACCGCGCTGTGTCACGGGCGCTGGACGTGGCCCGCGAGGCGGGTGTCATCACCGTGTTCGACCCCAACCTGCGAGAGGGCCTGTGGGGGAGTCCCCGGGCCGTCGAGCTGCTGCAGCCCCTGGTCGCGAAGGCCGACATCTACCTCGGTGGCGAGTGGGAGACCCGGCGCCTGCTCGGTTATGACGACCGGGTTCCCTACCGGCAGCTCGCGACGGACGTAGCGGCTCTCGGTCCGCACGAGGTGGTCCTCAAGCGAGGTGAGCTCGGCAGTCTGGTCCGGGACGCGAACGGCGACGTCTTCGAGTGCCCTGCGCTGCCGGTGACCTTCAAGGACGCCGTCGGCGCGGGCGACGCGTTCAACGCCGGATACCTGCGTGCGCGTCAGCAGGGCGAGTCCGTTCAGTCCGCGCTGCACAACGGCGCCGTCTGCGGCGGGGCCGTGTGTACGGGCTCGGGGGACTTCGAGACCTTCCCCCGCGAGAGCGATCTGGCCACGCACAGGAGGTCGGCGTCAGGGGACGCGTGAGCGCCCACGGTGAGTCACAGGCCGCGGCCTCCGCACGGGAGCGAGCCGCACGGAAGGAGACACGGATGCAACTAGAAGGCAAGGTGGCGATCGTCACCGGCGCCGCCAACGGGATCGGTGAGGCAACGGCCCATCGCCTCGCGGAGGAGGGCGCGGCGGTGCTGGTCGTGGACCTGGACGAACGGGGCGCGGACGTCGCCGCCGCGATCACGGCCGGCGGCGCGCGCGCTGCCTTCCAGCGCTGTGACGTGGGCGCCGAGGGCGACGCGCGGGCTGCCGTTGCCGCCGCGGTCGAGCAATTCGGCCGCCTGGACGTCGTCGTCAACAACGCTGCGGTCACGCTGCCGAAGGGCTTCGAGGACACCACCCTCGACGAGTGGCGCCGCGTCCAGGACGTGAACCTGGGTTCGGTATTCCTCTTCCTGCGCGAGTCCGCGCCGCACCTGCGGGCGAACGGCGGAGGGAGCGTCGTCAACGTCGCCTCCTTCCACGCGGGGGCGACGATCGAGAACTTCAGTGCCTACGCGGCGGCCAAGTCGGGCGTCATCGGCATCACCCGGAGCGCGGCTCTGGACCTGGCCCCCGCCGGCGTCCGTGTCAACGCGGTCTGTCCCGGGATCGTCGAGACCCAGATGTGGCAGGCCTGGCTGGAGGAGGTCGACGACGTCGAGGAGACGGTCGCCGATGTGCTCGCGCTCCAGCCCCTCGGCCGGATCGGTCGGCCACGGGACGTCGCCAACGCGATCCTGTTCCTCGCCTCGGACCAGGCCGACTACATCACCGGCACCACGCTCTTCGTCGACGGTGGCGTCACGGCAAGGCTGTCGCACGCATGAGCGCCAAACAGGGCTTCTCGACGGCCGATGCGCCGCAGCCGGTGGGCGCCTTCTCCCAGGCCGTCCGCGCGGGCGACTTCATCTTCGTCGCCGGTCAGGGACCCATCGACCCTGCCACCGGGGCGGTGGTCGGGGCGACCATCGGGGAGCAGACGGTCAAGACGCTGCAGAACCTGGCCACCATCCTCTCGGCGGCCGGTGCCTCGCTGGACGACGTCGTCAAGGTCACCGCGCACCTGGCGGACCTGGACCACTTCCGCGCGTACGACGACGCCTACCGGCCGTTCTTCGCCGAACCGCGGCCCGTGCGCACCACGGTCGGGAGCGGGCTCATCGGGATCCTCGTCGAGATCGACGTGATCGCCTACGCCCCACCCGCCGGCACGTGATGACCGGCTGCCCCGGCCGGCCGGTCGGGGCAGCCGGTCCGCGCCGCCCGTGGATCCAGACCGTCAGGAGAGCGTGAGATGTCATCCGCCGCCGCGAACCGGCCCGCCGTGACGGCGGGGCCGGACGGCGCTGATCTGCTGAGGATCAGCCCGGTCATCCCCGTCGTCGTCCTCCACGACGTGGAGCAGGCAGTCCCCGTCGCGCAGGCACTGGTCCGCGGCGGTGTCCGGGTGATCGAGATCACGCTGCGCACTCCGGTCGCCGTGGAGGCCATCCACCGTGTGGCCCGAGAGGTTCCGGAGATGCACGTCGGCGCCGGCACGGTGATCACGCCGGAGCAGGCCGTTGCGGCGAAGGAGGCCGGCTCTCGCTTCCTCGTGACCCCGGGATGCACCGCCCGACTTCTGGACGCCGTGCTGGACACCGGCCTGCCGGTCCTGGCAGGAGCGAGCACCCTGACCGAGATGCTGCGACTGGCCGAGTACGGACTCAGGGCCTTGAAGTTCTTCCCCGCCGAGGCGAGTGGCGGGCGCGCGTACCTCGCGGCGGTCCAGGGGCCCCTGCCCGGGCTGATCTTCTGCCCGACCGGAGGGGTGACGCTGGCCAACGCGCCCGGCTACCTCGCCCTGCCCAACGTGGCCTGCGTGGGCGGATCGTGGTTGACGCCCCCGGACGTGGTGGACGCCTGCGACTGGACGCGGGTCGAGCACCTGGCGCGCCAGGCCGCCTCGCTGTCCGTCTGACGGGCCCGATCAGCCAGGCGGACGTGCCGGCCCCCGCCGCGCCGGCCGAGCGCTCAGGCGAGATCAACCTCTCAGGGCGGTGCAGCTAAGGCCGTTGACCCGCCTTCTGCGGAAGCGTCTCCCTGACGTGGCTGCGGAGGGCGGGAGGCTGTCGTGGGACTGCTGCATGAGGCGTTGCCGGCATCGACGCTGGTGATCGCGATCGATCCGGGCAAGGTGAGCAACGGAGTCTGGCTGAGCTCCAGCGCGGGCGGCAAGGTCGTTGAGCCGCTCTCGCTTCCGGTGCTGCGTCCCGGTCTGGAAGCACTGCAGCGGCTGGTCCTCGAGCATTCGGATGGAACTGACCCGGTGTTCGCCATCGAGGCGACCGGCGGCCTGCACCATGTCTGGGTCCGCGAGCTGGATCAGCGGTTTCCCGGGTCGGTGCGGGTGTTCGCATCGTCGGAGACCGCCGCCGCCCGCGCGCAGCTGGGCTCCCGCCGGTTCAAGACCGACGATCGGGACTGCGCCGCGCTGACGTATCTGGCTCGCCAGGGACAGGGCCGGCTGGTCATCGACCGGACCGAGGACGCGCTGGCCGCCGCGGTCCGGCACCGCCGGGCCTGGTCGCCGAGCGCAAGGTGGCTCAGCAGCGGATGTACGACCAGCTCAACGCGCTGTGCCCGGGCCTATCTGCGCCGGTCGGGCATGGCCGGGCGTTGAAGCTCGAAGGCGTCATCGGGCAGGCGGTGCTGGACTGAGCCGTCGTTTTCGCCGGCCGGCCGCCCTCAGTCCGCTCGTTGCGTTCTCGTGCCCACGGCCGGGTCCTCGACTCCGAGGCGCAGTTCTGGGTGGACCGGTGGCGGACCTGCCTGCCGCCACCGACCGACGCGCCGGCCCGCGCCGCCCGGTTGGGCCGCGGCCTGGCCCGCTGGCGGGCGCTGGCTGCCGACATCACCGCCGTCGACGGCGACCTCGCCGGCCTGATGGCCAGCACCGACGGACAGATCCTGACCACGCTGCCCGGCGTGGCCACCAGCCGTGCAGCGGCGTTCGCCGCGTTCAGCCTGCCCATCGCCCGTTCCCCAGCGCGGAACACCTCTACTCGGCCACCGGCCTGGCCCCGGCCAGCTACCAGTCGGCCAGCCTCAATCGGCGCGGCCGCATCTCCTCCAGGGGCTTCCCTAGCACCGCGACGCCCTGATGAACCTGGCCGGGGGCCTCTCCCAGCACTGCGGCGTGTTCATCGAGCGCCACGACGAGTTGCGCGCCCGAGGCATGCGCCCGATCCAGGCCCGTGTCGCCCTCGCCCGCCACGCCTGCCGGCTGGCCTAAACGCTACTGAAGACCCAACAACCCTTCGACGAACAGCGCTACCGTCGAGCCCGGCACCAGAGCGAGCGGTGACGGCTGCGACAGCTATGCCGCTCGACGGCGCAACCTAGCTTGCCGCCCGCTCGCCCTGGGGCCGCCCACGGCCCACACGAAAGCCAGCCGCTCGACGGCGTCTGATCAGCCTGCCGAACCTGGCGCCACGCCGAACCCGACCACCGCGCTGCACCCCACGGCCGGACGCCGAAGCCCCCGGCCCGATGACCCCTGCCCGCTACAGGTCTTGACTGGGGAGGCGAAAGCTAGCGGTTGCGGCCCAGCGCGTCGTGGCTGGTCACCCAGTCCCCGGCGAGGATCGCCGAGGTCAGCGAGATGTCGCCGGCCAGCACCACGCCAGCGCAGATCTCGGCGAACTTCTGCACCTTCCCCTTGCCGTAGCAGCCCAGCATCTCCAGGCACTCGCGCTGGGTGGGCAGCCCGGTGCCGCCGCCGTAGGTCGCCACGATCAGCGAGGTCAGCGTCGTCGACCAGTAGTAGTCGCCGTTCTCCCGCAGCTGGGCGTACGTGACGCCCGAGTGCGACTCGGCGACGTTGGCGACGTCCTGGCCGGTGGCGATGAACATGGCGGTCAGGCCGTTGGCGGCGTGCGCGCCGTTGTAGGCCGCGCCGGACATGAACGCGCCCGCCATGCCGATCTGCCGGTACTCGAACAGCTGCCGGGTGTCCACGCCGGTGATCCGCTCGAGGACCTCGTTCGGGATCACCACCTCCGCGACGACCCGCTTCCCCCGGGTCATGAGCATGTTGATCTGGGAGTGCTTCTTGTCGGTGTCGATGGCGCCCGACAGCACGTAGCGGGGGTGGTCGGGGTGGTTGGCCTTGATCCACTCGCAGGCGGCCAGCGTCGCCTTGCCGGTCATGTTCTGGCCGGCCGCGTCGCCGGTCGTGTAGTTGACGCGGAGGTAGCGCAGCGGGCCGATCTGGTGCTGGCCGATGTAGGTGAGCTTGCCGGAACGGGTGGTCTCCTCCGCGGCCGCGCGGATTCCGTCGATGTGCTCGTCGACCCAGCGGCCGAACTCCCGGGCCTGCAGCGCGTTGTCGAACATGAACGCCGGCGCGCGCTGCATGTGGTCGTCGACGACGGTCGTCTGCACGCCGCCGCACTCCCCGAGCAGTCGCATCCCGCGGTTGTAGCTCGCGACCAGCGTGCCCTCGGTGGTCGCCATCGGCACGAAGAAGTCGCCCCGGGCGTGCTCGCCCCGCATCTTCAACGGTCCGGCGACGCCGATCGGGACCTGCGCGACCCCGGTGAAGTTCTCGACGTTGCCCGGCAGGACGGCGGGGTCGAAGGAGTACTTCGAGACGTGGTCGAGGCCGGCGCCGGTCTGCTCGGCGACGAACGACTGCCTCTTGTGCGCCATCTCGTCGGTGTAGTCGTGCTCTTTGTCGCGCGGGATGCGGGCCCGGTGCGTGGACGGGACGTCGGTCATGGCGGCAACCTCCGGAGACGGCTTTCCGATCGCCACCACAGTGTGGTCTGGGTCACCCCGCGGCGCTCGTCGCACGAGCCCCGGCCAACTGCCTTGCGGGCTCGCGCCGGAGTCGTCACGATCTCCCCGGAGGTTCCCGTGCGCCCGTCCCGCATGCTCGTGGCCGCCGCCGCGGGCGTGGTCGTGCTCGGCGCGTGCAGCGGCGGCGAGAACTCCGGCAGCGGCGTCCCCGGCGGGGCCCCGCGCAGCGACGTCCTGATCGCAGCGGTGAGCGCCCAGCCCGACACGTTCGACCCGCACTCGACCAGCGCCTATCCGAGCTTCCAGGTGCTGGAGAACGTCTACGACACCCTCGTGGTCCCCAACGCCGAGGACCTCACCATGGAGCCGAGCCTGGCGGAGTCCTGGACGACCAGCGAGGACGGGCTCACCTGGACCTTCACGCTCCGGGACGACGTCACCTTCCACGACGGCAGTGCGTTCGACTCCGCCGACGTCGTCTACTCCTACGACCGGATCATCGGCGAGGGCCTCTCCACCGCCTCCCGGTTCGCCAACGTCGCATCGGTGCGGGCGACGGATGCCCGGACGGTCGTGCTCGATCTGAGCCGTCCGACGCCCAACCTGCTGCCGCTCATCGGCGCCTTCAAGGGGATGGCGATCCTGCCCGAGGGTGCCGCCGAGACCATCGACCTCGGCACCGAGGCGATCGGGACGGGGCCCTTCGAGCTGGAGAGCTCGGATGCGACCAGCACCGTGCTGACCGCCTTCGCCGACCACTGGGGCGGGGCGCCCGGCGTCCGGGGGGTCGAGTTCCGGTACATCGTCGACCCGGCCGCCGCGACCGAGGCGCTCGAGGACGGCGAGGTGCACTGGACCGACAACGTGCCCCCCGACCAGATCGAGTCGCTGATCGACGACGACGAGGTGGAGCTGCAGACGACGGTGAGCGTCGACTACGCGTACATGACGATGAACTTCGCGAGGCCGCCGTTCGACGATCGGCTCGTCCGGCGGGCGATCGCCACCGCCGTCGACCGGGAGGAGGTCGCGGACGTCGCCCGGCCGGGCGCCGCCCGGGCGACGCAGACCGCCATCCCCGAGAACAGCTCCTACTTCCACGACTACGCGCCCTTCGAGACCGACGTGGACGAGGCCCGTCGGCTGCTCGAGGAGGCCGGGGTCCCCACCCCGCTCATCATGAGGCTCATGGTCACCGACGAGTTCCCCGAGTCGGTGGCGGCCGGCCGCGTCGTCGCCGAACAGCTCGAGCAGGTCGGCATCGACGTCCAGGTGGAGGTGCTGGACTTCGCGACCTGGCTGGACCGTCAGAGCGCCGGCGACTTCGACGCGCTCCTGCTCACCTGGCTCGGCAACATCGACCCGGCCGCCTTCTACGAGTCCCAGCATCTCACCGGCGGGCCGAACAACTACCAGGGCTACAGCAACCCCGAGGTCGACGCGTTGCTGATCCAGGCCTCCGCCGAGGCCGACGAGGACGCCCGGAAGGAGCTGTACGACCGGGCCGCGACGCTCATCGTGGACGACGTCAGCTACCTGTACCTCTACAACCCGGACGTGGTCCAGGCGTGGGTGCCGGGGCTCGCCGGCTACCGGACCAGGGCCGACCGGGCGATCGACTTCGAGGACGTCGAGCTGCCCTGACGCCGGTCAGGCGCGCTGACTCACCAACCGGGGGCGCCCAGCGGCGAACCCGGCCAGCAACTGCCCGGCCAGCGCGGCGAGGAGGAGCACCAGCCCCGGCGTCCAGCTGTCGGTGGCCTCGTGCAGCAGACCGACGGCGAGCGGACCGGTCGCCGCGATCAGGTAGCCGATGGTCTGCGCGCTCGCCGACAGCCGGCCGGTCTGGGCGACGTCCCGGGTGCGCAGGAGCAGCAGCGTCATCGCCAGCGGGAAGCTCGCGCCCGTCCCGATCCCCCACAGCATCGTCCAGAGCAAGGGAGCGGCGGCCGGCGCGACGAGGAGACCTCCGATCCCGAGCACCGTCGGCACGGAGACGAACAGCACGACCAGGGTCTGCGACGACTGCCGGGCGGCCAGCGGCGGCACGAACAGGGACGCCGGGACGCCCAGCAGGGTAGCCAGCGCGACCAGCGCACCGGCACCGGCAGGGGAGACGCCGGCCTCGCTCTCGAGGATCTCGGGCAGCCAGGTGAGCAGCGCGTAGAACAGCAGGGACTGGAGCCCGAAGAAGAGGGTCACCGCCAGCGCCACGCGGTCGCGCAGGATCGCCGTCCGCGAGCTGGGTGCGGTGGTCTCCGTCAGGGGGACAGCCCGTCGGGCCCGCGCCAGGGCGGCGACGGCGCACAGCGCCGCGACCACCGGGACGATCCACAGCAGCAGGCCGATGCGGGCGCTCCCGCCCAGTGCGGTCAGGGGCTGGGCGAGTCCGGCGCCGGCGCCGGCCGAGGTCGCCATCGCCGCGATGAGCAGGCCGACCACGCCCGCGCTGCGCGGTCCGTACTCGGCCCGCGCGGCGGCGGGCAGGAGGACGTTCACCACGGCGATCCCACCGGTGAGCAGCACCGTTCCGGCGAACAGTCCGGGGGCCCCGCCGAGCCGGAGCGCCACGCCGGCGGCGATGACGGCGACGCCCACGACCACGGCCCGGTGGACCCCCACGCGGGCGGCCAGGGAGGGGGCGAACGGCGAGACCAGCCCGAAGCAGACGAGCGGCAGCGCGGTGACGACGGCCAGCGCGCCGGTCGACAGGGAGTACTCGTCGCCGAGCTCGTCGAGCACCGGGCCGACCGCCGAGAACGGCCCGCGCAGGCAGAGCGCGGCGAGGACCAGCGCCGCCGCGGGCGCGAGCACGGTCCAGCCCCGACGGGTCGGGGCGGTCGTCACGAGAGAGGAACCTAACGGGGCGGGCTGGAAGGGGCTGCCCCAGGTCACGGGGGCCGCGGCGAGCGGTCCCCGGAGCGAGGGCACTAGCCTCGACTCCGCCAGGAGGGCTCGCCTAGTGGCCGATGGCGGCGGTCTTGAAAACCGCTATGGGGTAACACCCATCGTGGGTTCGAATCCCACGCCCTCCGCTCCTGACCAGTGGATTTGCGCTGACCGAAGAGCTCTGTCGACGGGCGTCCGGCGCCGCCGTCCGCCCGCGTGCCCGCTACGTGCCCGTACGGTTCGGTGTCGTGCCCGCCGCGAGTTGCCCGAGGCAGGCCGCGACCTCGGCGTCGCGCTGCTCAGCCGCGTGCTGGTAGATCATCGCCGCGCGGGACGACGAGTGGCCGGCGCGCCGCATGACCTCGGCCAGGGTCGCCCCGCTCTGCGCCGCTAGGGTGAGGCCCGCATGCCGCAGGTCGTGCAGATGGACGTCGGGCAGGCCGGCTGCTCGCCGGGACGTGCTCCAGGCGGCGTGGACGTGATGCGCGCGGAGGGCTCTCCCGTCTCTGCGCACAAAGAGCCGAGCCGTTGGCAGCGCCGGGGAGCGGGTCTTCAGGTGTGCGGCCAGTGCCGAGACCCCCTGCGGCGGGAGGTGGACGACGCGCTGGCTCCCCGCCTTCGGTGGGCTCTCCACGGGGCCGGCGTTCGTCTCCACGACCTGCCGCTGCACGGTCACGGTGCCGTCGTCCATGTCGATGTCGCCGATGCGGAGAGCCAGCAGCTCGCCGAGGCGCAGGTGAGCCCAGAAGGCCAGTTCGACGAAGCCGCGGAGGTTCTCCGGCATGTTGGCGGATAGGTGCTGCACCTGGTCGAGGTCCAACAGCGGCCGCTCGTCGCTGCGGGCCTGGCCCGCACCAGTGATCCGGCAGGGATTCCGGGGGAGCGCGTCATCGGCAACGGCCGTGGCCAGGACGGCGTGGAGGAGGGCGTAGGCCTGTCTGGTCGCCGTCGGGCCGGTGGCTGCGCTGGTCTCGGCGTGCCATCGCCGCACGGCTGCCGGAGTTATGCGGTCGAGCGGCAGGCTCCCCAGCGTGGGGAGCACCCAGCGATCGAGGGAGTGCTGGTAGGTCTCCCGAGTTCTCACGGCCAGGCGACGACCTCGAACGGTCCGCTCTGCCAGCCACGCCTGGCTGTACTCGCGGAGCGTGACGCCGCTGCGCAACGGGTCGAGCCAGACGCCGCGACCCATGTCGACCTCCACCGCGGCCAGGAAGCGTGCCGCGTCGGTCTTGGTGGCGAATGTGCTCGGTGCTGCCCGGTCTCGGCCGTCCGGGCCCGGGTAGCGGGCCTGCCACCGGCCGGAGGGCAGCTTGCGCACACGACCGAAACGCCGTCTACCGCTGCGTGCTGGCATAACCCAACCTTGGCCGCCTTCGGCTCAGCAGGGAACTCCTCTGTGGACGCACGGTCGACGCCCTAACGGCAGGGCACCCGGCCGGCCGCCACAAAGGCGTCCAACGCGCACCGCTCGAGACGCACGTGCTTGCCGAGCTTGACGTAGGGGATCCGCCGCTCACTGATGAGGCGGCGGACGAAGCGCTGCCCGGTGCCCAGGTACTCGGCAGCCTGGTCGATGGTGAGCAGCTGAGGGGAGTCGAGGAGGGGCGCGTGCCCGCAGGCGGCCGCCTGCGGCGTTGCGCCCCCATAGGTCGTCCGAGCCACGGTCAGATGCCTCCTGCGTCCCGGTGAGTGCGCCGGCGGTGTCGCAGGTTCACCGCCGGCTCCCCGGGTCGTTGGCGACCTGTCCGTGCTGGGCGTCGATCCAGCTGCGGAGGTCGTCGTGGCGGTAGAGGACACGGCGGCCGAGGCGGAAGCTGCGCGGACCGGTGCCGAGGTGGCGCCAGTACCGGAGGGTGGCGACCGGGGCGCGCAGGAGCTCGGCGGCTTCGGCGATGGTCAGCAGTTCGGGCTCGCGACTGGCGGGATGGTCGGGCATGGCTGGCTCCGGTCTGGTCAGGTGGAGTGGCTCCGTCACCTGAGAAGGCGCCAATTCGGAGCTCGTGCTGACAGCCGACCGCCAGATCCTGCCGAAAACCTCCAGTTGTTCTCCCGTGTCGACTGTTCGGGCCCGCGGCGGCGCCCGGCAGAGGCCGCCCCCTCATCGGCAGACGCCTGGGTCCGTGCCGCGCCGGGCGAGGGTCGGCCCGAGGCGCTCGGTCTCGGGCCGGGGGACGCCCGGGACCGGGGCGGTCGGCCGCGGGCGCCTGGATCCGCGATGGTCGATGCCCGCCGAGCGCCATGTGCGCCATGCCTCGCGTTCGCGGGTCAGCCGATCAGTGGGCTGGCCAAGGAGAGCCGGTTCGGCGGTGAGGGTCGCGATGCGCGCGCGTGTGTCGGTCAGCTTCTGGCGGGTGGCGGCGATGTTGCGCTGGAGGTCGGTGAGCCGGCCGGCCGGGTCGGCGGTCCAGGCCACGGGACCGAAGGGGTCGAGCCGCTCGTCGCGGCGTCGGCCGGCCTCGGCGACGGCGTGCCGGGCTTGCTCGTGCGCGTTCCGGGCGGCGTCGGCGGCTGCGCACAGCTGCGCGTGTTCGGGGTGGGCCTGTTCGGCGATCAGGTGTGCGGAGGTGTTGAACGCCTCCCACAGGGCGGACCGTTCGTGGAACCAGCCGGCAATCAGCGCGAGTTGACCGGGTTCGGTGGGCAGGGACGGCACGTGGGGGCGCCAGCGGTCGGCCCAGTCGGTGAGCTGCTCGCCGGCCCGACTCACTGCGCCTCGGCGGAGGCCGAGCCGGCCCGGGCCGTCGCGGATGACTCGTGCGGCCGCGCGCGCGGCCTCACGTTCGGCGTCCCAGCGCGCGAGCAGGGTGTCGCGGACCTGTTCGGTGTGGGCGGCGACCGCGGCGCCGCTGTCCCCGGCCCGCCGTCTGGCCTCATCCGCTGCGAGCGCCGTCTGATCTCGGGCGGCTTCGAGGTTCGCGAGTTCGCCGGCGTGGGGGGCTTCGAGCGCGATGACCTCGCGCAGCGTCTCGCGCTGCGGCTCCCAGTAGGCAAGTCGCTGGAGGCAGCGCTGCTCGGTCGTCCACGCCGCGTGCAGGTTCGCCAGCACCCCCTCCAGCGGGCGGGATGGGGCGTAGCGGGCGGCCTCGGCGGCGGCCTGCTCGGCGGCGTGCGCGGGCCCGAGGTCGGCCCCGTCGCGGGCGAACACGGCGACCCACTCCTCCCGGGCCTCGTCTGCGTCGGCGGCGACCAGGTGGGCGGTGTTGGCGGTGCGGCCGCGGGTCATTCCGACGTACGCGGACGCCGCCCCGGTGTGCTCGCCGACCACCAGGTGGGCGGCGGTGACGGTCTCCCCCTGCACGCCATGGGCGGTGCTGGCGTAGGCCAGCTCCACGTGCGCGGTGACGTAGTCGGCGGGCAGTACCCGCGCCCCGGTTCCGGCCGGGGTGACAACGCCGGGAACGTCACCCGTTTCGAGCTCGACGGGGGTGACAAGCAGCGCGCCGTTTCGGCCGACGGCGGTGACGGTCCAGGTGTCGCGGTTGGCCACCCCGAGGTCGCGGTCGTTGCGGCGGGTGGCGATCCGGTCCCCGGCGCCGATCCGCTGCCCGGCGCCGGTGATGGCGACTTGCTGGTCGTCGACCCGGCCGTCGGCGACCAGCGCGCCGCGGATGGCGGCGTTGAGGTCGGCGGCCTGCTCGCGGGTGTCCACCACCACCGTCACGTGTTCGTTGCGGCGGTGGTGTTCGGCGGCGGCCGCCGCGATCGCTTGTTGGAGCGTGGTCGCGTCGGGGTGCAGCCGGATCTGCCCGCGGGCCAGGAGTGCGTCGAAGACCGCGGCAGGGTCGGCGCCGGTACGCATGGCCAGGGTCAGCTCGGCGTACTCGGTGTCGGGCAGCACCCGGTCGGCGTCGCTGCGGGTGAAGCGGTGCACCCCGTCCAGGGTTAGGTGCGCCGCCGGGTCGACTGCGTCGGCGGCGAGGTCGAGGACGCCGCCGCGGCCGACCGCGGCCAGCTGATGCCGGTCGCCGAGCAGCGCCACCCGCACCCGGCATTCGTCGGCGACGGTGAGCAGGGCGCGGGCGGTGTCCTGGTCGAGCATGCCCGCCTCATCCACGACCAGCAGATCCCCCGGCCGCAGTCGCGCCCCCTCCGTCGGGCCGGCGTAGACCCGGCCGGTGGCCGGGTCGGTCTGCCCGGGCGCGAGCCGGGTCCAGGCGCCGTCGGCGTTCCAGCGCCAGCCGTGCTGGTAGGCCAGCCACGCCGCCGACCCGGCCGCCGCGCCTACCTCGGCGGCGGCGACCTTGGCGGCCTTCAGCGTCGGGGTGACCACCAGGAGTTGACGTCCCTGTTGGTCGAGCAGGGTCCTGGTGGCGGTCAGGGTGGTGGTCTTGCCGGCGCCGGCCGCACCCTCCACCACGGCCAGCGGCCGGTCGCCGGCCAGCGCGGCGACCGCCGCTGACTGGCCGGCATCCAACCTCGCGCCGCCGGCCGCGAGGTCCACCCGGGATGTTAAGTCCGGCTCCGGTCTGTCGGTCGTGGCGCGGGCGGCGAGCCGGGCGGTCAGGTCGGCCTCGACCTCGAGGACCGTCTGCGACGTCCAGGCCCGGATGTGCGCGGGTACGCCGTCGCGGTCCAGCAGCGGCAGGCAGCGTGCCATGGCGCGGGCGGTGAGGTCCTCGGCCAGCTCGATGCGCACCGCGGCCCCGGCGACGGCGCCTGCGGCGGCGATCAGCCGCTCCACCTCGCCCCGGATGTCGGCGGCGTTCCACGCCGACCGGCCCGCCGCGAGCCGGGCCAATGCGCGCTGCACGAGCTCCTGTCGATCGAGGGCGCCGACCGGGGTGGGTGTCAGGTCCACGGGACCGGCCGGGCCGCGGTAGCCGAGCGCGTACAGAAGGCCCCGCCAGCATTCGGTCAGGCTCGGCCCGGGCTGCGGGTTGACCTTGTCCGGGCGGCCGTCGGCCCAGGCGCGGGCGTCCCAGGCCCGCCGCAGCGCCGGGCCGGCGTGTTCGCCGGGGTGCGCCGCGGTCCATTCGGCTTCGTAGCGGTCCATATTCCGGGCAATCTGCGCATGCCGCGCGCTGAACGGGCCGACATACTCGGCAAGCTCCAGTAATTCTCCGGTACCGTCCTTCGTGTAGCCGTGCGCGGCGAACGCGGCGTTCAATTCCGGGTCACACGCCATCGCCGCATGCCCGATCCCGTTGATCGCCCCGAGCGAGTCGCGGACCCCGACGGTGTGCAGGCCCCGCCATTTCCCGGCGGCGAACACGCGCGACAGGATCTGCAGGTGCAGATGCCAGTGCGGATCCTCCGCCCGGGAGGTGTAGTGCCGCACCGTCGCCGCCTCGAGCACCTCCAGCGGCACCTGCACCTGTCCGCCGCGCGGCCCGACCCTGGTGGTGGCGTGCTGCGAGAGCCAGCCGATGATCTGCTCGGCGGCCCGGTCCTGCGCCGCCTCGTACGCCCTCGCGATGTCCGGGTGCAGCGCGGCGGCCAGCGACCAGGTCTTCGGGCCGTTGACCACCACCTCGGCGAACCGAACGGCGTGCTCGTCGCCGCGCAGCTGTCCCCTCGGCTCGCCCGTCTCCGGGTCGCGGCCGGCCACCCAGGTCTCGTAGGTGTCGCCGGTCAGCGGCGCTAGTTCGGTCACGCGACCGTCCGTGGCGGTGTAGCGGCGGGCGAGGCCGGCGCCCTCGGTGAGGTAGTAATCGTCCGCGCGGCCGCGGTCGGCCTCTACATAGGCGCGGGCGGCGGCTGGGTCGCCGACGTACACCTTCATTCCCCCATGCATTTTCAACGCCACCCAACAATGACCAACAAGCCACCCCTAGAAACGCCAGTGGGCCCCGCAAGGCGGGGCCCGAGCTACCGCCAAGGTAGCATTCGTGCCGTTCTTCAGTAAAGGATTAGCCATTGACGACGGAGCTGATCATCGAGGGCTATTTGACGGGTCTTGGTCGCGTTACTGAATGGCGTTGGTAATAGCTGATCGTTGTAGCCGGGCGGGCAGGAGCGTGTGTGCCTCGTGATCTGGTGCGTCTCAAGTGCTGGCAGACTGGGCCCGGATGAGCTGCGTAGTCGGCCGCCCGGACGCTTGGGCGCCTCCATTGGGCTCGTCGGCCCGGCCAGCGGTGCGGGGTGTCCCTTAAGGACGGCTTCCGCGCCGTCTCTACGGATGCCGCGTGAACTCGTCATCCGAGTCCTGAAGGTCCTGGCCTCTTGGAGGCGGTGCATATCGAGGCGTCGGTCCACATGCTTGCCCTCGCGTACGTGAAGATAGGAACCGCCGCCGGGTACCCCGTGAATCCACAGGGGGCCGCCGCTCCAGGCGGCGGACGTCGCGACCCGGCCCCCAGAGAGAGCAGGACTTAAAGGACCTCGGCGAGGTAGCTCGAGACGAGACCGGGGTCACGCATCACCGGGCCCATCACGGCGACTCCCGCTGCTCCGGTCGCCCTCAGCGCCGGAACATGCTCCGGTCGCACACCGCCGAGCGCCCACGTGGGTAGTGCACCGGCCACCAGCCGGGCGAACCCGTCAATACCCAGCACAGGTCCGTATCCGGGCTTCGACGGCGTCGGGAAGACCGGCGACAGGAAGGCGTAGTCGCAGCCCTCGTTGCGGGCACGGGCCAGCTCGGCGGCCGAGTGGCAGGAGCGGCCGACCAGCGCGGGCCGTCGCGGTGGGAACGGCTCGTGGGCCGCGAGGTGCAGCGCGTCGTCCGTTCCCGCGCCGCCCAGTCCGGCACGGATCAGCAGGCCGTCGACGCTAGCGAGCAGCGCCCGGAGGTCGTCGGCCAGCCGGTCTCGTTCGTGCTCGGGCAGGTCCTTCTCGCGGAGGACGACGCCCCGCGCGCCGGCGTCCACGGCGGCGGCCACCACGTCGCGCAGCGGCCGGGAGCACTGCGACCGGTCGGTCAGGACGAGCAGCGGCGGCGGGGTCACAGCTCCGGCAGGCCCTCCATGGGCGTGGACGCCTCGGCGTGCCACCGGCGCGGGATCCGGCCGGCCCCACGGGCGAGCCGGCCGGCCTCGACGGCCTGGCGCATCGCCAGCGCCATCCGCTCCGGGTGTCGGGCCCGCGTGACCGCCGAGGCGAGCAGGACGGCGTCGCAGCCCAGCTCCATCGCCAGCGCGGCGTCCGACGCGGTGCCGATGCCCGCGTCGAGGACGAGCGGCACCGAGACGGCGTCGCGCAGCAGCGCGATGTTGTGCGGGTTGCGGATGCCCAGCCCGCTGCCGATCGGGGAGCCGAGCGGCATGACCGCGGCGCACCCGGCGTCCTCCAGCCGGCGGCCCAGGACCGGGTCGTCGGTGGTGTAGGGCAGCACGGTGAACCCGTCGGCCACGAGCTGCTCGGCGGCGTCGACCAGCTCGACGGCGTCGGGCAGCAGGGTGTGCTCGTCGCCGATGACCTCGAGCTTCACCCAGCGCGTGCCGAACGCCTCCCGGGCCAGCTGCGCGGTCTTCACCGCCTCCCGCGCGGTCCGGCAGCCGGCGGTGTTCGGCAGCAGCCGCACCCCGCAGCGGTCGAGGACCTCCAGCATCGACGCGCTGGAGGACGCCTCGACCCGGCGCAGCGCCACGGTCACCAGCTGCGTGCCGGAGGCGCGGACGGCGCGCTCCAGGGCCTCCAGGCTCGGCGCGCCGCCGGTGCCGAGCAGCAGCCGCGAGGTGAACCTCTCGCCGCCGAGCTCGAAGGCGTCGCCGGCCTCCTCCCGCTCCAGCGCGGGGGCCAGGTCCGAGGTCGTCATCGTCATCCTCCTGCGGTGGGGGCGAGCACCTCGACGTCGTCGCCGGGCGACAGCTGGGTCGCGGCCCAGCTGCTGCGCGGCACGACGTCGCCGTTGCGCGCCACGGCGATGCGGTCGTGCCGCCCGCCCCGCTCGGCGACGAGCGTTGCGACGGTGGTGTCGTCGGCCACGTCGGTGGCCACGCTGTTGACGGTCACTTGCACGGTCATCGTCCTCCGAATCGATCGACGCTGAACGGGGCGGCGAGCTCGGGCAGCGTGCCCGTGCTCAGCAGCTCGCTGATGACGTCCCCGGTGATCGGCGTGAGCAGCACCCCGTTGCGGTGGTGGCCGGTGGCCAGCACCAGGCCGGGCAGCTCCGATGCTCCCAGCACCGGGGCGTTGTCGGCGGTGCCCGGGCGCCAGCGGGCCAGGCTTTCGACCAGCTCCAGTTCGGTCACGCCGGGCACGACCTCGATCGCGTCGTGCAGCAGGTCGTGCACGCCGCCGGCGGTGATCGCCGCATCGAACCCGCGGTCCTCGACGGTGGCGCCCACGATCAGGCCGTCGCCGGCGTAGGGCACCAGGTAGACGTGCCGGCCCCGGACCAGTGCCCGGACCGTGCCCTCGAGCAGGTCGGCGGCCCCGGTCATCCGCAGGATCTGCCCCTTCACCGGGCGCACCGGCAGGGGGCCGACCGAGGGCAGCGTCGCGCTCCAGGCGCCCATCGCCAGGACGACGACGTCCGCGGGCACGAGCGTGCCGCCCGCCGTCCGCAGGCCGGCGGCCCGGCCGCCGGTCAGCTCCACGTCGTCGACCCGCTCGCGGACGAACCGCACCCCGGCGGCCGTGGCTGCGGCGGAGAGTGCGGCGTGCAGGGCGCGGCCGTCGACCGAGTGGTCGCCGGAGACGGCCAGCCCGCCGCGCACCCGCGGGGTCAGCGAGGGCTCGCGGCGGCGGGTCTCGCGGGGCGTGAGCCGCTCGGCGGAGAGGCCGAGCTCCTGCTGGTAGCGGTGCAGCGCGTCGAGCTCGCGCATGTCGTCGTCGTCGAAGCCGACCACCAGGGTGCCGGCGGTGCGCAGCTCTACGGGGACGCCGCCGGCCTGCGCCACCTCGGCGACGAAGGCGGGGAAGCGTTCCAGCGAGGCCAGGCACAGCCGCAGCAGGGCCTCCTCGCCGTAGGAGACCTCGGTGACCGGGGCGAGCATCCCGGCCGCCGCGGCCGAGGCCCCACTGCCGGGGGCGTCGTCGATCACGGTCACCGACAGGCCGCGCTGCGCCGCCCGCCAGGCGACGGCGAGCCCGATCAGCCCGCCGCCGGCGACCGCGACGTCGGTCATGGCTCCTCGCCGGCCAGGGCGCGGAGCAGCCGCCGGGTCGCCTCCGTCGGGTCGGCCGCCCCCGAGACGGCGCCCACCACGGCGACCCCCGCGGCGCCGGCGGCGAGCAAGTCGGACACCCGCTCGGCGGTGATGCCGCCGATGGCGATGATCGGCACCGGCACCGCCGCGGCGACCGCCCCGATCCGGGCGGGGCCGAGCGCGTCGGGCAGGCCGGTCTTGGTAGTGGTCGGGTACGCCGGGCCGACGCCCAGGTAGTCGGCGCCCTCGGCGAC
>NZ_SPQM01000077.1 GCF_004570345.1 Blastococcus sp. CT_GayMR20
ACCCCTCGCAAACTCGGGGCGAGCCTCTGGACGGGGCCACCGTGAGCTGGAGGCGGGCTGCGGACACGGCGTCCTGGTCCTCGCCCCGGGCGGCCGGGTGGTCGTCGCGTGCTCCCTGATGGCCGCCGACACCGAGGCCCGGGCGACCGACCCGACCGTCGGCTGGGCGGCTCGTGCGGCCTCGCCCTGACCGCCGTCCACCGGGGACGGACGCCGCCGACCGACTCCCTCGCCCTCGAACTGCGCCACCGTCCCCCGAACGGGTGAGAGCCCGCTGCACCACTCGGCTCAAGCTGAGGCTCCGGCCTGCCGATCACCCGGTCAGGTGACGGTGGACCCCTGTCCGCCGCGCCTGCAGACCGATGGTGAGGAGGAGAGATCGTGCCCGCTCAGTCCGTGCTCGTCGTGGAGGACACCGACGAGATCCGCGAGCTGGTCTCCACCGTGCTCCGGCGCGCCGGGTTCGACGTCCGCGAGGCCAGTTCCGGGCAGGCCTGCCTGGAGGAGGTCCGTCGTGACGCCCCCGACCTCATCGTGCTCGACCTGGGCCTCCCGGACGCCGACGGCACCGAGGTGTGCCGGCAGATCCGCGCCGAGACCCAGTGCTACGTCCTGATGCTCACCGCCCGCGCCGAGGAGGTCGATCTGCTGATCGGCCTGGCCGTCGGCGCCGACGGGTACATGGCCAAGCCCTTCTCGCCGCGCGAGCTCGTGGCGCGGGTGCAGGCCATGCTGCGCTTCCCCCGGCAGGGTGCGGCCGCCGAGCCGGCGCCGACCGCCGAGGAGTCCGTCCGCCGGCTCAACGAGCTCGAGGTGGACGAGGAGAGCCGTGAGGTGCGGGTGGACGGCGCCGTCGTCGACCTCACCCGCACGGAATTCGACCTGCTCGCCGCGCTGGCCTCCCGGCCGGGGCGCGTGCTGCAGCGCGAGACGCTGCTGCGCGAGGTCTGGCAGACCGACTGGGAGGGCAACCTCCGCCTGGTCGAGGCCCACATGTCCAACCTCCGCCGCAAGCTGCTGGCCGCCGGCCTCAGCTCGCCGGAGATCCGGACTGTGCGCGGGGTCGGCTACCGGCTCGTCGCCGCCTGAGAGAGGACCCTCCTCCCCCCACGTTCGGCGCGGGCCCCTCAAGGGGGGCCGTTGCCGCAGGCACGGCCGGCGGCCGGCCGTCAGACCGCGAGAGCGCGGCCGTTCTGGTCGATCCGCGCGCAGAGGTCCACGAGCTTGACCAGCCGGGTGTGCGTGACCACCCCGCGGCGCGCGTCGCGGGCCACGGCCGAGCTCAAGAACGCCACCTCGACGTGCCCCATGCGGTCACTGGCGGCCGCCAGGGCCTCGGCCGCGGTCGCGACCGACGCGGCGTCGCCCTCCTGGGCGCCGGCCGCGATCGCCGACAGCAGGTGCGGCAGCGCACTCAGGTACATGTCCACCGCACGGGCCCCGGCCTCCTCGACCGGCGGAGCCGCCGCGGAGAACCGGGGTGCTGCCGGCGCCGTTGCCTGCGCGGTCGGCGTCAGCCCCCGCATCACGTCCACGAACAGTCGCGGGTCCACCGGCTTGGCCAGGCAGGCGAGCGCCCCGGCACCGGAGGCCAGTGCGAGCGTCTGGTGGGTGCGGCGGGCCGCCACCACGAGGAAGCGGGCCGAGGAGCCCTGCTCCCGCAGGCGGCGCATCAGGGTCGCGCCGTGGCCCTGGCGCATGACCATGTCGGTCACCACGAGGTCCGGACCGATCAGCGCGGCGACGCGCAGCGCGTCCTCGGTGCCGACCGCCTGGTGCACGCGCCAGCCGCCCAGCTCGAGCAGCATGGTGATGCGGGCGCGGGCGGCGAACGAGTCGTCGACGACGAGGGCGGTCAGCAGGGGTGGGTGCAGCATCTCGTTCCTCCGTCCTGGTGTCGTGTGGGTGGTGCTCAGACCGCGTAGGCCAGCTCCTGGAGCTGCACGACGCGGGCGTGGGCCATCACGCCCCGGCGGGCGTCGGCGGCGATCGCCCGGCAGATCGAGGCGACCTCCGGGTGCCCGAGCTGGCCGCTGGTGCCGGCCAGGGTGTGGGCGGCCGAGACGACCGCCGGCGCGTCCCCGGACCGGGTGCCCGACGCGATCGCCGAGAGCCGGGCCGGGAGGGCGTCGACGTACATCGCCTGCAGGCGACCCATCAGCTCGTCGTCCAGGTCGTCGTCGACGTCGTCGACGAGGTCCGGAACGGCGGTGAGCGTGCCCTGCGCAGCCGGCCCCGTGGTCCGGCTGCGCAGGAAGTCGAGGAGGATGCGGGCCTCGACCGGCTTGGCCAGGCAGGCCATGGCACCGGCGGCGACCGAGTCCGCGCGGACGTCGTCCGTCGGGTCGGAGGTGACCACCAGGAAGCGGGCGCGGGAGCCGTTGCGGCGCATCCGGTGGAGCATCGCCGGTCCGTGCTCGCCGGGCATCGAGACGTCGGTGACGACGAGGTCGAAGTCGGCGCAGACGGCCTGCCGGAGGGCGTCCTCGGCGTTGGCGGCCTCGCTGACCTGCCACCCGCCGAGGCGGAGGAGGCCGGCGACGCGGCGCCGGGCGTCGGGGTCGTCGTCGACGACCAGGGCGGTCAGCACGACAGCACCGGGGTCTGGGCGGTGGTCGCCGTCCAGCCGTAGGTCGTGAGCGTGGTGACCGACAGCCGCGGTGCGTAGGCGAGGTAGTCGGCGTCCACGCCGGCGCCGGTGGCGAGCACGGTCGGTGCGGTCTGGGCCATCGGGTAGACCGAGCCATCGACCAGGTGGGCGTTGACGAGGTACCCGCTGACGCCCCGCGAGGCGCTGGCCGCCCACGAGGCCGTGACCGACAGGGTGGTGTTCTGCGTGACGGTGGTGGTCGTCGTCTCGTTGAGGCCGGGGCCGGCCTCCGACGTCGACGAGTAGTAGTTGACGTTGCTGGTGCTGGTCACGGTGCTCGACGTCGAGCTGTACGCCGTCTGCGTCTGGACGAGGGTCACCGGATCGGTGTGGACGGTCCGCTTCACGGTGGTCGTCGTCGTGGCGCAGGAGTCGTTGACGGTGATCGAGGCCGGGGCGGCCACGGTGCCGGTCGCGACCGTCGTCGTGGGGACCGGGGCGACGTCGGCGAAGTCGGCGGACGCCGGGAGGCTCGCGCCGGCGATGACGGCGACGGTGAGGCCGGTCAGGATCAGGATGCGGCGGGTGGCGGTCATGTCCAGGTCTCCTCACTCGTGTCGTCGGTGGTTGCGGGTGTGTGCGGCAGGGTCAGGACCCCGCGGTCAGCACTGGAAGGACGCGGTCTTGGCCGATTCCTTGGTCCAGCCGTAGTCGGTCTTGGCGGTGACCGAGTACTGGATCGACCAGTAGGTGACGTTGTACTTCGGGATGGGCGCGCTCCAGCTGGTGGCGGTGGCGCCGAGCTCGACGACCTGCACGTAGCCGTCGCTGAAGATCACGCTGACGTCGTACCCGGTGACCCGGGCGGAGGTGCTCTTCGTCCACGTCAGCGACATGGTGGCCGGCTCGGTGCAGACCAGCTTGCCGACGAGGCCGGTCGGCGGGGCGACGGTGTTCGTGGCGACGGTCGTGGAGACGACCGCCGTGTCGGCGAGGGAGGCGATCGCGGGGCCGGCAGCGGTGCCGACCGCGACTGCGGTGGTGAGGCCCAGGACGAGCAGCGCGTTGCGGACGCTGATCACGACTGCTCCTCCTCGTCGGTCTCGTCGGTGCGGGCGGGGCGCCAGATCGTCATGAGGACCCAGCCGACGAGGAGCGTCGGGGCGCCGTACAGGAGAACCTGGGTGACGACCGGGGCGCGCAGGGCCTGGATCAGGTGGCCCAGCTCGGGGATCACGGCACGCACCTCGTAGGCGGTGTCGCCCTCGAGGGTCGCCGTCCACGGGTCGATCGCCTCGTTGGCGTCGCCCTTGGTCTGGACGGTGACGGTTCCGTCGGCCGCGGTCTCCACCGAGACGACCCGGTGGGTGACGAGGCTGTGGTCCTCGATGGGCTTGTGATACGTGATCACCATGCCCTCGGTGACCTCGGAGATCGCGATCGGCGTGACGATGGTGACGTCACCCGGGTCGATCTCCGGTGCCATGCTCGCGGTCAGCATGGTCATCGTGCGGTAGCCGAGCAGGTGCGGCCCGACGGCCAGGACGGCGAAGATCAGGACAGCCAGACCCATGACTCCGCGAACCAGCCACGGGGCCGTGCGGCCCATGATGTGGGCGGCCCGTCCGGCCCGCAGGCCGGCGAGGGAGCGCGTGTCCCCGGCCGGGGGCAGCTGAGCAGCTGCCCCCGGGGCCACAGGGAGGGTGGCGGACATGATCTCAGTTCTCCGTCAGGTCGTCAGAGTCGCGATCAGCGGGCGGTGCCGGTGCGCTGCGTGCCCGTGAAGACGAGGCTCAGCGCGGCCGACTGGCCCTGGAAGGTGTTGCCGGCGGTCGTGGGCAGCGAGACGGCGAAGGTCAGGTAGTCCGTCGCACCCGCAGCCAGCGAGGCCGGGTTGTTCAGCGTGATGTTGCTGACGGCCGGGCCCGAGCCGAGCACGCGCTCGGTGCCGGAGCAGGCGTAGGTCGCCGCGGTGGCGGTGCCGCCCTGGGTCCACGGGACCGTGCAGGACTTGACGGCCAGCTGGAGGCCGTTGGTGGTGTCGGTGGTGAGGATGCTGGGCGCGGAGACGGTCGTGTTGAGGGTGACCGAGCCGAGCGCGACGTTGCCGCTGTTGACCAGGTTCACGGCCCGGGTGAGCGAGTCGCCCGGCACGAAGCCGGCCGTGGTCACCGGGACGGCGAAGCCCTGCTGCGCGACGTCGATGTTCAGGGTGCCCGACTGGATGGTCGTGGCGACCGGGGTGCTGCTGTCGGTGAAGGAACCGAAGGTCCCCATGCCGGCGACGGCAGCCGCGGCGCCGATGACGCCCAGCGAGCCGACGACCTTGCGGGCGGTGGCGCTCTTGGTGGTGGTGCTCATGATCCGTACTCCCTGTGTCCCGGTCACCGGCGTTTCCGGCGACAGGGAGAACTCTGAGGGCCCAACCGCAGGCCACCCGCCAGCGATCCGCAAGGAATGCGCAAGGCTTGTTCGGCGAACCCACCGATCGGCACTTTCCCCGGGATTCCGGGCCTGTGAAGGGGACGACGGTGCGGAACGGTCCCGAGGAGCGGGGCCCGGAGGGTCCCCGAGGAGGACAGCGTGGCTCCGCGCGCGCGGGGACGGCACGTGGCCGCGGTGTCGTCCGGAGGACGGCAGTGTGCTCAGCGGGGGAGCGTCAGCGTGAAGGTCGTGCCTTCACCCTCGGCGCTCACGAGGTCGAGCGTGCCGCCGTGCGCTGTCGTGATGGCCTTGGTGATGGCCAGGCCCAGACCCACGCCGGGGACGGCGTTGCGCTGCGCGGTCGAGGCGCGGAAGAAGCGCTGGAACATCTTCCCCTGCTCCCCGCTCGGGATACCGATGCCGGTGTCGCTGACGGACAGCTGGGCGACGGGCACCGCGCCGGGGCGCTCGAGGTCGCTGACCTCGCCGTCCGGTGCCTGCCACGCCGGCCGCAGCGCCAGGGTGACCCGGCCGCCGGACGGCGTGAACTTCACGGCGTTGGAGACGAGGTTGTCGCACGCCTGACCGAGGCGGACGGCGTCACCGGGGACGACGAGCCCGCCGTCGGGCAGGTCGACCGTCACCTCGACGCCGGTGGTCGCGGCGGTGACGCGGGCGGTCTCCTCGGCCGCGCGCACGACGGAGGCGAGGTCGACGTCCTGGGGCTGCAGCGTGAACCGGCCGGCGTCGACCTGCGCGGTGAAGAGCAGGTCGCCGACCAGGCGCAGCAGCCGGTCGGCGTTGCGCTCGACCGTCGTCAGGTAGGACCGCTGCTCGTCGGTGAGCGGCTGCTCCTCGTCCTCCAGGACCAGCTCGAGGTACCCGAGGATCGAGGTGAGCGGCGTGCGCAGCTCGTGGCTGATGAGGCTCACGAACTGGTCCTTCATGCGCTCGGTGGCGCGGGCCTCGGTCATGTCGGTGCCCACGAAGTTCCAGCCGGCGTGCACACCGCGGTCGTCGGTGCGCGGCGTCACCGCGACCGAGACCGTTCGCTGGTCGCCGTCCGCGGCCACGTAGGTCCAGTCGCGGACGTCGCTGCCGTGCTCCTGGGCGGCGTGCACCAGGGCGGCGAGCCCGGACACCGATCCGGTGTCCTCGGCCGCGAGCTCGAGCTCCTCCGGCAGGTGGAAGTCCACGATGGACCGCTTCCGGACGACGTCGAGCCGCGGCAGGCCGAGCATCTTCTCCGCGCCCGGGTTCCACACGCGGATGACCCCGTCGCGGTCGGTGCCGATGATCGACTGCTCGGTGACGGCGTCGATCACGCTCGTCATCGTCTGGGCCCGGGCGGCGAGCATGCGCGTGGCGAGGTCGAGCTCGTCGGCGCGGGTCTGCACCTGCGTGAGCAGAGCGGCCCGCTGTCCCTCCAGGCGCTCCACCTCGGCCGTCTGCGCGGCGAGCCGGCGCGCGGTCTCGTTGACCGCGAGACCGCCGAGGCCGACGACGAACGGGCCGAGCAGCAGCGCACCCGGCAGGGCCTCGGTCGCCGGCGTGCCCGTGCTGAGGGCCGCGGGGAGGAGCAGGACGGCAGCGGTTGCGGCGGCGGCGAGGAGCACCCCGCGCCGGCCGGGAGCGGAGACGAGCGTCAGCAGCGGGCCCAGGAGAAGGAGGAACGTCGCCGCCGAGCCGGTGCCGGCGGTGACGAGGCCCGCCGCGCCGAGGTGGGCGAGGGGCACGACCAGGGCGCCGTCGGCGGTGGGGGAGGGTCGGACGACCAGCCGCGACACCAGCGAGGCGAGGAACGCGGTCGCGAGGCCGGCGAGCACGAGTTCGCCGTCGGTCACGGGCAGGATCCCGGCGGCCAGCAGCAGCGTCGCTCCGGCGAACATCGCCGTCGACGGCAGCGAGCGCTCCAGCACGGCACCGTCCGAGACCAGTGCCGAGAGGCGCTGACGGAGGGTGCGCGGGGCGGGACGGTGCAGGACCGCGGTGGGCACCTCGACGGCGGTCATGCCGGCTGCCTCGTCGTGAGCGCCTTGACCTGCTGCACGAGGGCGGAGATCGAGAACGGCTTCGCCAGGTAGGCGTCGGCGCCCGCGGACAGGCCCCGGGCCACGTCGTCGGGGGAGGCTCCCGCCGAGAGCAGCAGGATGCGGATGCCGGCGGTGGCGGGGTCCTCGCGCAGGGCGGCGCAGACCTCCAGCCCGGTGGCACCGGGCATGGAGACGTCCAGGACCGCGAGGTCGGGGAGTTGGGCGCGGGCGGTCGCCAGCGCGACGGCGCCGTCGGCGACCGAGGCGGTGACGGTGCAGCCGGCCTTCGCTACCGCCAGGCACACGAGTCCGCGGATGTCGTCCTCGTCGTCGGCGACCAGCACGCGGATCGCCGGGGTCCCCACGGCGGCGAGGGCGTGCTGTTCCTCGTCCACGGAGGCTCCCGTCGTCAGGCGCTCCGGAGGTCCCGGAACTCGTCGTCCGTGATGGACAACGGCCTGTCGAGCGGACGCCTGCAGCGCACCGGCGGGCTCCTCACCCCCACGGGTGAGGGGGCCGGAACGGCACTGCGCCCCGCCGGGAGAGCCCGGCGGGGCGCAGCTGCACGAACTCGTATCAGCAGGTCAGGGCGTGGGTGCCTTGCTCTGCACCGTCGCCTTGGACTGCTGGGCCTGGCTCTGCACGTCCTGGACCGCGGACTGGCCCTCGTCCTTGACGGTCGCGGCGGCGTCCTGAGCGGTCGACTTGACCGACTCCATGGCCTCCTGGGCGGCGGGCTTGAGCTGGTCGCCGATCTCCTGCGCCGCCTGCTTGGCCGGCTCGAGGAGCGCGTCCTTGTGCTCCTTGACGGCCGACTCGGCCTGCTGGGCCAGCTGCTTCTCCTTCTCCGACGCCGGCAGGAGGCTCGAGACGAGCCAGCCGACGCCGAAGGCGATCAGCCCGGCGGCCAGGGGGTTGCCCTGCGCCTGGCGGATGACGGCGTCCGGCGCCTGCTGCACGGCACCCACCGCGGTGGAGGCCGCGTTGGACACGCTGTCCGCCGCGCTGGAGGCCGCACCCTGCACGGTGCCTGCCGCGTTCTGCGCGTGGTACTGCGCCGTGGCGCTGGTGTCGTGGGCGCTGCCCATGACCTTCTCCTTCAGGCTGCTCATCTTGCCCTTGGCCGCGGTCACGCGACGGTCCACGACGCGGGCGGGGTTGACCTTCTCGTTGAGGGCATCGACGTCGTAGCTGAGCTCGCGACGGGTGTCCTCGATCTGCCGCCGGATGACGTCCGGGTCACTGCTGGTCATTGGTGCGACTCCTCGCGGTCGGGTGGTCAGTTGGGCTTGAGGGCGCCGGGAACCTGCTGGAGGGTCTCGACGGTGCGTTCGGGCTTGGGGTTGACCTGCTGGAACTTCTTCTTGCCCATCACGAACGCCACGGCGCCGACGACGCCCCAGAGGACCGCCACGATGAGGGCGGCCAGGCCGATGTCCATGACGTTGGCCAGGGCCCACCACAGCGCGAAGGACAGGAACATCAGGACCATGTAGCCGGCGAACCCGGCGGCCCCGAACATGCCCGCGCCCTGGCCGGCCTTCTTGGCCTCGGCCTTGACCTCCACCTTGGCCAGCTCGAGCTCCTGGCGCATGAGCGTGGAGAGGTCCTTGGTCACTTCACCGATCAGCTGACCGACCGAGGTGCCCTCCACGTCGGGGCGGCCCGCGTCGGTGGTCGGCGTACCCATGGACCCGCTGTAGTCCGCCGCGTAGTTCTGCTGCGTCGGCTCCGCGTAACCCTGCGGCGTCCCCGCCGCGGATGCGCCGGAGTAGGGGGTGCTCATCGTCAGACCACCCCGCCCGGGCGACGCGCCGGGTCGTCCCAGCCGGTGCCGGCGCTCGGCGGCACGACGCTGCCCTCGGGGGGCACGGTGCCGTACGGCGGCGGGGGCAGCGGAGCCGAGCCGCCGGTGGAGTAGCCGGCGGTGCCGGTGGTGTAGGTGGTCGTCGTGTCCGCGTATGACGGCGTCGGGTCGACGTAGTTGTAACCGGTCGTCGTGCCGCCGGCGTAGCCGCTGCCGGAGCTGCTGCTCTGGCTGTGCGCGGCCTTCACGCCGCTGGTGAGCCGGCCGGCGAGCACGCCGGCTGCGGCGGCGCCGAGCAGGAAGAGTCCGGGCTTGCGGCGGGCGAAGCTGCGGATGTCGTCGAGCAGCTCGGCCGGCTCGCGGTTCTGCAGCATGGAGGCGAAGTTCTCGACCGAGCTGGAGGCCTGCTGGAGCAGGTCGCGGGCCGGGCCGGGGGCGCCCGAGCTGGTGCCGTCGGCGAGGCCGCGCAGCTCCTGGGCGAGGGAGGTCAGGCTCTGGCCCGCCTTCTGCTGCTGGGAGACGACCTGCTCCTTGACCTGCGTGCGGCCCTGGTCGAGGAGGTCCTTGGCCTGCCGCTGCGTCTCCGCGGCGACCTCCTTGGCCTGCTCGGTGGCGGTGGAGGCCACCTGGCTGCCGGCCTGTGCGGCCGTCTGGCCGACGTTCTTGGCCTCGGCGACGGCGGTGTCCTTCGTCTCCTTGGCCTGCTCCTTGGTCGACGTGGTCGACGGGGAGCTCGTGGTCGGCGTGGCACCCGACCCCGTGGTGGCGGGGGGCGGGAGTGGGGCGTCGATGCTGTGAGTCATCGGTCCTCCTCGGGATGTTGCATGGTCGGTGGAAGGCACGTCCTGGCTCCTGCGCTCACCCGGCGCGTCCTTGTGCCGTGGGTGCGAGCGGGGCAGGCGGTGGGACACGGCGGCTGCCGCGTCGTCCCCGCCTGTTTCAGGGAGCGCCGCAGCCACCTGGTACCCCCATGCACCGGTGATCGAAACGGAACGGGCTGATCAGCCCGACCAGGGGAAACTGGGTGGACGGCGCCCGGCGAAGGCCGCGACGCCCTCCGCGAGCTCCCCGGCCTCGATCGTCCTGCGGTACCAGGAGGCCACCTCCGCCTCGCCGTCGCCGCCGTCGGTGAGCGCGGCGACGACCTCCTTGGTGGCCCGCTGGGTGAGCGCCGACCGGCTCGCCAGGACGCCGGCGAACCGGTGCACCTCGCCCTCCAGGTCGTCGGCAGGGACCAGCCGGTCGACCAGGCCGGTCCGGAGCGCGGTGTCGGCGTCGATCAGCTCCCCGCTGAACAGCAGGTACTTGGTCATTGCCGGTCCGACGAGGTCGACCAGCGTCTTGGTCGAGCGCGGGGTGTAGACGATGCCGACCTTCGCCGGCGTGACGCCGAAGACCCCCGACGGGTCGGTGAAGCGCAGGTCGCAGCTCGCGGCGATCTCGACCCCACCGCCGATGCAGTGACCGCGGATCATCGCGACGGTCGGCTTCGGGAAGTCGCGCAACGCGGCCTGTGCCGCCAGGTTGTCGCGCCGGACGTCGGCCATCGGGTCGGCGGGATCGGTGCCGCCGAGCAGGTCGGAGATGTCGGCGCCGGCGCAGAAGCTGGGTCCCGCGCCGGTGACGACGAGCGCGCGCACGCCGGGGTCGTGGGCGAGGGGCGCGAGGACGGCGGGCAGCGCCGCCCACATGCCCGCGGTCATGGCGTTGCGCTTCTCGGGGCGGTCGATGGTCAGGACGGCCACCGGGCCGTCGCGGGTGACGACGAGGGCCATGTCAGCCGAGGTCGTCCGTGGCGAACGTGTCGCACTGCGCCGGGTCGCCGGTCTCGTAGCCCGTCGCGAACCACTTCTGGCGCTGCTCGGAGGACCCGTGCGTGAACGCGTCCTGGTCGATCCGGCCGCTGCCCAGGTTCTGCTGGATGAAGTCGTCTCCGATCCGCGCCGCGGCGTCGAGCGCGCGGTTCACGTCGTCCTGCGTGATCTCCTCGATCAGCGGCCCCCCGGACTCGTCGGGCACTGTCTCGGCGTGGTTGGCCCAGGCCCCGGCGAAGCAGTCGGCCTGCAGCTCCAGCCGGACGGTGCCGCTGGTCGGGCCCGATTCCCCCGGCGTGACCTGCGCGTTCGTCCCCAGGAGGTTCTGCACGTGGTGGCCGTACTCGTGCGCGATGACGTAGGCGTTGACGAACAGTCCGCCCTGGGCGCCGAACTGGGACTGGAGCTGGTCGAAGAAGCTGAGGTCGATGTACACGCCCTGGTCGGCCGGGCAGTAGAAGGGGCCGGAACCACTGGAGGCCGCGCCGCAGCTGGTCTGCACCTGCCCGGCGAAGAAGACGGTGTCGGTCGGCACGTAGCGGTCGCCGAGGGTCGCCGTCCAGAAGTCCTGGATGGACTCGACGTCGGCGACGACGGCGCACTCGACGGAGTCGTTCGCGTCGGCGCCGGTCCGGCACCGCTCCTCGAGCGCGGAGTTGTCGGTCTGCTCGCCCTGTCCGAGGCCGGCCAGGCCGCCCAGGGCCGAGCCGACGCCGCCGTCGCCGCCCCCGCCGGCCAGCTGGAGGACGACGACGATCAGCAGCCCCACGAGGCCGAGCCCACCGCCGCCGACCGCGATCCCGCGCCCGCCGCCCATCCCGCCACGCCCGCGCCGGTCGGAGACGCCGCCGGTGTCGAGCCGGCCGCTCTCGCGGTACCTCATCCTCGGAAGACCTCCGTGCTCCACCGACTGCTGTCGGGTTCGGACATCGCGAACCGCACCTCGACCGCGCCGTGCACCTCCTGACGGGCAGGAGTGAGGTCGAGCGAGATGTCGCTGCTCTCGAACCGTGCCATCGCCGGCATGGCCCCCGCGACTTGGAAGCCGCCGCCCGACAGCCCGGCGTCGCTGACCTGGATGAGCGACGTGAGCTGCGCGCCGAAGGCCCCTGCGTACTGCCGGGCACGGTGGACGGCGTCCTGGACGGCAGCGAGCCTTGCCCGCTCGTACGCGGGACTGTCGGTCCGCAGCCGCCAGTACGGGCCGGAGACGTCGACGTCGTCGAGCCGGCCGAGGGCCACGACGAGCTCGCCGGCGAGGTCGAGCCGGTTCACGGTGACCTGCGTGTGCACCGAGGCCACAGGCTCGCCGGGCGCGCGGCGGTCGCGCACCTCCAGGTGCACGGACACCCCGGTCGTCTCGAGGCTCTCCACCGACTCCTCGGCCGAGGCCAGCACCGCGGACACCTCCGCCTGCCGGGCGGCGCAGCGCTCGAGCGCGGTCTGCCGGTCGCGGGCGCGCGTGCGCACGGTGACGCCGATGCCGGCGATCTCCGGCTCGACCACCAGGACGGCCTCGCCGCGGACGACGACCTGAGGGTGCGGACTGCTCACAGGAACCTCCGGGGGCTTCGGCTCGGGGACTCTTCCAGACCCGCGCGCGTTGTCAGCGACAACGGGGCCCACACGAGGAGCGGGCGACGTCCTACTCTCGGCCCCAACCGAGGAGAGGAAGTGGTCGTGGCGGTCTCCAACCGCATCCGTGCCGCCTTGACGACGACGGTGCTCACCACGGCCGCCACCGGCTTCATGGCCGGGTGCGGCGCGGGCGGCGACAGCGGCGAGGAGGAAGACGAGCAGGTCGCCTACTGCACCGACGAGAACGGCGAGATCGTCGACGAGGACTACTGCGACGACAGCTACAACGGTCCCGGCGCGGGCCTGTTCTTCCTGTACCTCGGCGGCTTCGGCCGGGGACTCCCGGTCGGCACGGTGCTGCCCCGCGGCGGAACGCGGATCAACCCGACCGACACCGCGGCCCGTCAGCGCGCGGGCCTCCCGGCGAACGGCAAGGTCAGTCCGGGCACCCGCGTGAGCGGCGGCATCGGCAGCGGGGTCGGCAACCGCGCGGGAACCGGCGCCGGCAGCTGAGCCTTGAGACGGATCGAGAGCGGCATCGTCCGCCCCGGGTGGGAAGCCGAGATCGAGGCGCAGGGTCTGGTCTACAACCGCACCCACCTGCCCGGCGGCGAGGTGCGCAGCTACTGGCGTGAAGGCCCCTTCTACGACTTCTCGATGGCCGAGGTGCAGCGGCTCGAGGGCGCGGTCGCGCAGCTGTTCGAGATGTGCGTGGCCGCGGGCGACCACATCGTGGACAACGAGCTCTTCGACCGGCTGCGGATCCCGCCCATGGCGCGGCCGCAGGTCCGCCGCACCTGGGCCGAGGAGCCGCCGAGCATCTACGGCCGCTTCGACCTCCGCTACGACGGCGAGGGCCCGCCCAAGCTCCTCGAGTTCAACGCCGACACCCCGACCGGCCTGGTGGAGTCGGCCGTCACGCAGTGGAACTGGCACCTGTTCACCGGGCAGGGCACCGACCAGTGGAACGCGCTGCACGACAAGCTGGTCACCGCCTGGCAGCGCAACCTGCTGAAGTGGGAGCGGCGCACCGGCGTCCGCCCGCGCGTGCACCTGGCCTGGACGAGCGAGGAGACCTCCGGCGAGGACCGGATGACGGTCGCCTACCTGATGGACACCGTCGTGCAGGCCGGGTACGAGGCGATCGAGCTGATCGTCGAGGACATCGTGCTCGACGACGGTGACGGCCGGTTCTACGACCAGCAGGGCCGTCACCTCGACGTCGTCTTCAAGCTCTATCCGTGGGAGTGGCTGATCGAGGACGAGTTCGGTCCCGCCGTCCTCGCCGACAGCAACCGGCCGGGTGGGACGACGTGGGTGGAGCCGGCCTACAAGATGATGTGGAGCACCAAGGCCCTGCTGCCGGTGCTGTGGCAGATGTTCGGCAGCGATCCGGTGCTCGGTGAGCTGTTGCTGCCGGCCTACTTCGCCGACGAGGCGCCGTCGAGCTGGCGCAGTTACGTGCGCAAACCGCTGTGGGGCCGCGAGGGCGCGAACGTGGCCATCGTCCGCGACGGCGAGGTGGCGGCGGAGCTGCCGGGGCGGTACGGCACCGAGGGCTTCGTCGTCCAGGAGTTCGCACCGCTGCCGAACTTCCCGGGCCCCGACGGCCCGCACCACCCGGTCCTCGGGGCCTGGCTGGTGGACGGTGAACCGGCGGGGCTGGGGATCCGCGAGAGCGACGGCCTGATCACCGACAACCTGAGCTACTTCGTGCCGCACACCGTCGACTACGTGACCCCGCGCGCGGGCGGCCGCTGACCGACCTAGGTTCGGGTCATGCCGCTGGAGGGTGAGTACGAGCCGAGCACGAAGGCCTGGGTCCGCGAGCAGGTCGAGCGCTACGAGGCGACCGGGGGCCGGGAGGCGAACACACTTCGCGACACCGGGCTGCCGATCGTCATCGTCAGCACCCGGGGGGCGAAGAGCGGAAAGGTCCGCAAGCTCGGCCTCATGCGCGTGGAGCACGACGGCGTCTACGCGATGGTGGGGTCGCAGGGCGGTGCACCGACGGATCCGGCGTGGGTGAGCAACCTGCGTGCGCATCCCGACCAGGTGACCCTGCAGGACGGTCCCGAGCCCTGGGACGGTGTCGCCCGCGAGATATCGGGCGAGGAGCGGGCCGTGTGGTGGGAGCGCTCGGTGGCGGCCTACCCGGCCTACGCCGACTACCAGGAGAAGACCGACCGCGAGATCCCCGTCTTCCTGTTCGAGCGCCGGGGCTGATCAGGGCAGCTCGGCGGCCAGCCCGGGGATCGCGGCCGCGACCTCCCGCGGCAGCTCGGTGAACGGCTCGACGTCGACCGTGCGCTTCGCGCCGCGACCGGTCCACCGCCACGTGGCCACCACCCGGCCGCCGTGCACGACGGTCGGCCGGAACATGCCGTTCCCGCCCGGGACGATGCGGTCGGCGAACCCGGTCGGCACGACGGCCGTGCGGTCGCCGTAGCCGAGGAGGAACTCGTCGAAGCCCGGCAGGAGGAGCACGCCCGCGGCGTCGGTGCGGGCGGCGGCCAGCCGGTCCGGCGTGCCCGGGTCCATCAGGTACTCGGTGCCCTCGACGGTGACCGCCTCGAGCCGGTCGCGGACTGCCGCGAGGCCGGCACGCACGTCGCGGACGGTGCAGCCGGCCCAGCGGACCAGGTCCTTCACCGTCGCCGGTCCGTGCCCGGTGAAGTAGCGCAGCGCGAGCTCGGCCAGCGCCTCCTCCCGGTCGAGCCGGCGGTCGGGCACCCAGTCGTCGAGGCGGACGAACAGCTGCTCGCGGTCGCCGTCCGTCGGTCCGAGGCACAGCGAACCGGTGAGGGCGAGGTAGCCGATGAGGTGGGCGCCCCGCTGACCGGTCACATCGACTCCGCCGTCGGCCATCGCCGTGAGCAGCGCGGCCCGCGTCGCCCGGCCGCGGGCGGCCAGCGCCTCGTCGACGAGCTCGCGGGCCCGCTCGGCCTGTAACTCGTCCAATCCCAGGTCCGCCCACCGCTTGCTGGCCGTGCCGACCGTGCGCACGCCGACGGTGTCGAGGAACCAGCGCAGGTCCTCGGCGGTGACGAAGTGCAGGGTGCCGCGCATCGGCCACGACCGGACGACCTCGCCGGAGTCGAGCGCGGCCTCGACGTCCTTGCGCAGCCGGCCCGCCGTCCGCAGGGCGACCGACGTGAGCGCCCCGGGGTAGTCCTGCGCCTGCAGGGCGCCCAGGCGCCGGACGACGTCGACCGCGGTCGGCTCGCCGGGTCCGATCAGGCCGAGGGCCGCCAGCCGGAGCGGCCCGATGTCCTCCCGTGTCGTCACGGGGTCACCGTCCCAGGTGGGTGCGACAGACTCCATCCCGTGCGGGCCGAGGAGTGGGACGAGCGGTACGCCGAGCGGCAGCAGTGGTCGTCGGACGCCAACGCGCTGGTCGCCGCACTGCTGGAGGGACTGGCGCCCGGCGACGCCGTCGACCTCGCCGCGGGCGAGGGACGGCACGCGCTCTGGCTGGCCGACCGGGGGTGGCGGGTGACCGCGGTCGACTTCTCCGCTGTGGGGCTGGACCGCGGGCGCGCGCAGGCGGGAGCCGATCGCGTCGCCTGGGTGGCCGCCGACGTGACGACCTGGGCGACGGAGCCGGCGAGCCTGGATCTCGTGCTGGTGGCCTACCTGCACCTGCCCGAGCCCGACACCCTGGACCTGCTCACCCGGGCCGTCGGCTGGGTGCGTCCCGGCGGACGGCTGCTGGTGCTGGGCCACGACGTGGGCAACCTGACCGCCGGCGTCGGGGGCCCGCAGGAGCCGGCGATCCTGCACAGCGTCGACCGGCTGGCTCCGGTGGCCGCCCTGCTGGAGGTCGACCGGCTGGAGCAGGTCTCGCGGGAGACCCCGGCCGGAACGGCGCTGGACACCCTGCTCTGGGGCCGCCGACCTGCCGGAACGGGCCGTTCCGGAGGTAGCGTGCGGCCATGACGAGGATGGGTGGTGCCCGCTCGAGGGCGGAGCGACGTCGGCGGATGACCGCGATGGTCATCGTGTTCGCGATGGTCCTGGCGGTCGGGGCGACGCTGCTCTCCCTCCTGCTCAGCTAGAAGTCCGGCATGGCCGACGACATCGAGGCCTGGTTCGACGCGGCGGGTGCGCGCGCCGAGGAACTGCGCCGGGTGGACGAGCTCGTGATGGCGGCCGCGCCGGGGATCGACCGGCAGCTGGTGCCGATGGGCGCGGGCGCGATGCTCGGGTACGGGCTGATGCCGTACAAGCCGAAGTCGGCCAAGGAGTCGACGATGTGGCCGCTGATCGCGCTGGCGGCCCAGAAGCGCCACCTCTCCCTGTACGTGTGCGCGGTCGTCGACGGTGGCTACATCGCCGAGGAGCGGGCCGACCGGCTCGGCTCGGTGTCCTGCGGGAAGAGCTGCATCCGGTTCCAGTCGCTGGACGCGGTGGATGCGGGCGAGCTGAGCGCCCTGGTCCGGGACGCCGTCGCCGCGACCGCTGCGGGGGACAACGCCTACTACGCGGCGTGACCGGAAAACCGATTCCGCGCCCGGACCGTCCGGAATTCCGGTGACGACACGCCGACGCCCTCCGGTGGCAGGGACCTAGGTCCCTGGTCGCGGTCCCGGCCGGACGGCACGGTGCTCGCACAGCAGTGAGAGCGGCCGTCCAATCCTGGCGGCCCTCACGGGGGAAGCCACTCCTGCCGCCCTGCGGCACACGCGTTAAGGACCGTCCATGACGTTGGCAGTTCCGCTGACCGTCTCCGATCCGTCCGTCCGTTCTGCCGTCACCCGCCTCTCCCATGAGTTCCCACAGCTCGGGCCCCGCACGATCGTGCTGGTCGTCCGGACCTGCCGGGAGGAGCTGCGCGGCTCACCCGCCGACGCGCTGCCCGAGCTGGTGGAGCGCCTCGCCCGCCAGCGCCTCCGGGTCTCCCTGCACTGATCCGCGGCCGGCCGGCCGGTCATGCCGTTGCCCCTGCCGGGAGGATGTCCGGGTGGGCTACGTCGACGTCACCGGTGTCCGGCACACTCTTCCGGACGGCCGGGTCCTGCTGGACGACGTGTCCTTCCGCATCGGGGCCGGTGCCCGCGCCGCGCTGGTCGGGGAGAACGGCGCCGGGAAGACGACACTGCTGCGGATCATCGCCGGCGACCTGGTGCCCGAGGCCGGCTCGGTCGCGCGCACCGGTGGGCTCGGCGTCATGCGCCAGTTCATCGGCTCGGTGCGCGACGACACGACCGTGCAGCGGTTCCTCGTCGACCTGTCCCCGCCGGCCGTCCGTGCCGCCTGGGACGCCGTCGAGGCCGCCGAGCTGGCACTGATGGAGACCGACGACGAGCGCGGCCAGATGACCTACGCCCACGCTCTCGCGCACTGGGGCGACGTCGGCGGGTACGACGCCGAGGTCACCTGGGACACCGTCTCCGTCGCGGCGCTCGGCATGCCCTACGACAACTGCAAGTACCGCGAGCTCTCCTCGCTCAGCGGGGGCGAGCAGAAGCGGCTCGCCCTCGAGGCCCTGCTCCGCGGACCGGACGAGGTCCTGCTGCTCGACGAACCGGACAACTACCTCGACGTGCCGGGCAAGCGGTGGCTCGAGGAGCGGCTGCTCGAGACCCGCAAGACGGTGCTGTTCGTCAGCCACGACCGCGAGCTGCTCGCGCGCGTCGCCGACCGGGTGGTCACGGTCGAGGGCGGGACGGCCTGGGTGCACGGCGGTGGCTTTCCCAGCTACCACGAGGCGCGGACGGCGCGGCACGAGCGGCTCGCCGAGCTGCGCCGGCGCTGGGACGAGGAGCACCAGCGGCTGATCGACCTCGTGCGCACGCTCCAGCAGCAGGCGGCCAACTCGCCGGACATGGCGAACCGCTACCACGCGATGCAGACCCGCCTGGAGAAGTTCGAGGCGGCCGGACCGCCGCCGGAGCGGCCACCCGAGCAGAAGGTGGCGATGCGGCTACGGGGCGGGCGTACCGGAGTGCGGGCGGTCATCGCCGAGCAGCTCGAGCTCACCGGGCTGATGAAGCCCTTCGACCTCGAGGTCTGGTACGGCGACCGGGTCGGCGTCCTCGGGGCCAACGGAGCCGGCAAGTCGCACTTCCTCCGGCTGCTGGCGGGCCAGTCCGTCACGCACGCCGGCGACTGGCGGCTCGGCGCGCGCGTCGTCCCCGGGTTCTTCGCCCAGACCCACGCCCACCCCGAGTGGCAGGATCGGACGCCGGTCGACCTGCTGTGGCACGGCGAACCCGGGCGCCCCGGCGTCGACCGCGGCCGGGCAATGGCGGCGCTGCGCCGGTACGGGCTCGCCGACTCCGGCGAGCAGCCGTTCCGCACGATGTCGGGCGGGCAGCAGGCGCGGTTCCAGATCCTGCTGCTGGAACTCTCCGGTGCGACGCTGCTGCTGCTCGACGAGCCGACCGACAACCTCGACGTCCTGTCCGCGGAGGCGCTGGAGGACGCGCTGACCGCGTTCGACGGCACCGTGCTGGCGGTCACCCACGACCGGTGGTTCGCGCGGTCCTTCGACCGGTTCCTCGTGTTCGGCACCGACGGCCGCGTCTACGAGTCGGCCGAGCCGTCGTTCGACGAGACGCGGGTCCAGCGCGCCCGCTAGCGAGGCGGCGGGCCGCAGGGTCCACCTGCGGCCCGCCCGACATCACCGGATCGCGAAGAACACCGGGTCGGCGTCGAAGGCGAACGTCGGCTCGACCGACAGCTGGCCGCCCTCGATGGCGGCCGGCGGCACGTCCATGCAGAACTGGAAGGTGTCCGACCCGCCGCTGTTGAGCGTCGGGGCGTCCATCGAGTCGTCGGGGAGGACTGCTCCGCAGTCGCTGTCGCTGTACTGGCGCGCGTCCGTGCCGTGGAAGACCGCGGTCAGGTCCATCCCCGGCATGCCCTCCTCCGTACCGAGGTAGGTGGTGGTCAGCTCGACGACGACGTACTGACCGGTCGGCGGGTCGTTGAACTGGTTGGCGCCGGCCACGAGGGCGTTGCCGTCGAGCTGGACCGAGTCGACCGTCACGGTGTAGTCGCCCACCTCCGCGGGCGCCCCGAGCGGCACGGTCTCCGACGCCGGGGCTGCCTCGTCCTCCTGCGGTGCGGGGTCGGCGCCGCCCTCGACGTCGGCGATGGCCTCCTCGAGGCTGGTGCCCGCCTCGTCGAGTGCCCTCACGAACAGCAGCTGGGTCGCGATCACGAGCAGGATCGCCAGGACGGAGGTCACCAGCCCGGTGATCGCCATGCCCGTGCCACCGGCGGTCCCGCGGCGCGCGCGGACGAGCGCTGGGATGCCCAGGCCGAGGCCGACGACCGCCAGGATCGCCGCGACGTTGTTGATGATCGGGATCCAGCTGAGCAGCAGGGCGATGATGCCGAGCACCATCGAGGCGATCGCCAGCCCCGCCCCCTTCGTCGGCGGGGGACCGTAGGGCGGCGGTCCGGACGGAGGACCGTAGGGCGGCGTTCCGGGCGGGGGGCCGTAGGACGGCGGGCCCGACGGCTGGCCGTACGACTGGTACGGACCCGGGATGGGGTGGGACACGGCTACTCCTCGGTGTGGCACGGATTCGGACGGGACCGTATGTGCTCGCCGGCGCGCGGTCCGGACGTCGCAGGCGACACGGACGCTCGTCACCCTTCCGTCCCAGGAGCCCCCCGGGGGACATCTCCTGCGCGTCAGCCGAAGGACCGGCCCTCGCCGCGATACGTGGGGAACGGGTCCACGAGGGCGTCGCCCGAGAGGGCGTGCAGCACGTCGACGTGCTCGCACAGCTCCCCGGCCTTGGCGTGGCGGAACCAGACGCGGTCGCCGACGTGCAGACCGACCGCCCCGGGACCGCGCAACGGCGTCTGCACCTCGCCGACGCCCTCCGCCGGCAGCCTGCGCAGCCCCGCCGGGTACGTCGGGAGGGGCAGCCGGTCGGACCCGGGCGGTCCGGAGGCGATCCAGCCGCCACCGGCGACGGTCACGGTGCCGGGCGCGGGCAGGCGGGTGACGGGGACCGCGAAGAACGCGGCCGGCCGGGCGGTGAAGGAGCGGTACCCGTCGAAGAGCACGGGGGAGTAGAGCCCCGAGCCGGCGGCGACCTCGGTGACGGCGTCCTCGGCGGACGTGCGCTCGACGCTGCCGGTGCCGCCGCCGTTGACGAACTCCAGCGGCGCGACGGCCGACACCGCGTCGACCACGGCGGCCCGGCGACCGGCCAGCTCGCGGCCGGACAGCGCCTGCATCCGGCGGACGGCGGCACCGCGCCACCGCCGCCCGGCCGGGTCGTCCTGCACGCCGGCGATCTGCGCCTCGTAGGCCATGAGCCCGACGAGCGCGAAGCCGGGCCGGGCGACGACCTCCCGCGCCAGCGCGGCCGCCTGCTCGACGGTGTGGACGGGCGAACGGCGCACGCCCACGTGCACCCGGCCACCCGCGGCCCGCAGCGAGGCGTCGACGTCGAGGCAGATGCGCAGCGACGGGCGGGCGGACGGCGGGACGACGGCGTCGACCAGGTCGAGCTGGTCGACGGAGTCGATCATCAACGTGAGTCGGGCGGCGGCTGACTCGTCGCCGGCCAACCGGCGCAGCGCCGTCCGGTCGGCGCTGGGGTAGCCGATGACCACGTCCGTGCTGACCGGGTCCTCGCCGCCGGCCAGCCACAGCCCCTCGGCGAGGGAGTAGGCGAGCACCCCGGCGAAGCCGGGACGGGCCAGCACCCGCCGCAGCACCGTGCGGTTGCGGACGGACTTGCTGGCGACCCGCAGCGGCTTCCCGGCCGCCCGGCGCTCGAGGTCGGCGGCGTTGGCGTCGAGCGCGTCGAGGTCGACCAGGGCGAACGGCGGGTCCAGTGCGGCCGTGGCGGAGTCGAACCGCGCCCGCTGCTGCTCGGCAGCCCGGTCGCTCGAGGGGGCGCTCATCGCAGCGGAGCGTGCCGGTCGGACGAGGGGCGGTCAAGATCGAATCGTTGACCGCGGCGCGCTCGGCACGACAGAGTGCGGGGACGGACGAGGGAGGTACGGGTGGCGGAGGGCGCGGCGCAGCCGGCGACCCGCGCGCACTGGCGCAACTGGGCCGGCAACCAGCGGGCCGACACCGAGGTGGTGCACCCGTCGTCCGCCGACGAGGTCGCCGACGTGCTCACCTCCGCGGCCGGAGTAGGACGCCGCGTGCGCCCCATCGGGAGCAGTCACTCCTTCAGCGCGATCGGCCGGCCCGAGCACGTCCAGCTCTGCTCCGACCGGCTCTCCGGCATCGGCCAGGTGGACGACGACGGCCTGGTCACCGTCGGTGCCGGCACCCCGCTGCACCGGGTCAACGCCGAGCTCGGGCGCCAGGGCTGGTCGCTGACCAACCTCGGCGACATCGACCGGCAGACCGTGGCCGGCGCGCTGGCCACCGGTACGCACGGCACGGGGGCCCGGTTCGGTGGCCTGGCCACCCAGATCCGCGCGCTGGAGCTGGTGACGCCCTCCGGCGACGTGCTGGCCTGCGATCCCGGGAGCGACCCCGGCATTCTCTCGGCCGCCCGCGTGGGGCTCGGCGCGCTGGGCGTCGTCACCGCCGTCACCCTGCAGGCAGTCCCGGCGTTCGCGCTGCGGGCCGTCGAGGGGCCGGGCACGCTCACGGAGGCCATCGACGGGTTCGGGGACCTGATGACCTCGACCGACCACGTCGAGTTCTACTGGTTCCCGCACACCGACACGACGCTGCTGAAGTGCAACACCCGGGTGCCCCTGGACGAGGGGCTCTCCCCGCTGCCGCGCTGGCGGGCGGTCTGGGACGACGAGATCCTCGCCAACGCCGCGTTCGCCGGCGTGGTGGCCGCGGGCCGGCGGGTGCCCGCGCTCGTGCCGTCCCTGGCGCGGATGTCCGCCAAGTCGCTCGCGGCGCGCTCGTGGACCGACCGCTCGCACCGGGTGTTCGTCAGCCGACGGCGGGTGCGCTTCCTCGAGATGGAGTACGCGCTGCCCCGTGCCGAGGCGCCCGCCGTCCTCGCCGAGCTGCGCCGGGTGCACGAGGCCAACGACTGGCGGGCCGCCTTCCCGGTCGAGGTCCGGGTCGCCGCGGCCGACGACATCCCCCTGTCACCCGCGGAGGGCCGGGACACCGCGTACATCGCCGCGCACGTTCCCGCGGGAACATCCCCGGGGCCCTGGTTCGCCGCTCTGGAGTCGATCGCCTCCGAGGTCGGGGGCCGACCGCACTGGGGCAAGCTGCACGGCCTCGACGCCACGGCGCTGCGCTCCCGCTACCCCCGGTTCGGCGAGTTCGTCGCCGTCCGGGATCGGCTGGACCCGGCCGGAATCCTGGCCAACGGCTACCTGGACCGGGTGTTGGGTCCTGCGCCGGAACGGTGAGCCGTTTCCGTCTCAGAACGGGGTGAGGGCGCCGGGTGGAGCGGGGCGGCTGTCCCGGATGGTGGCGAGGGTGTCGGCGTAGCGCTGCCGGCCGGTGCGGGGGGCGGTCGGGGTGCTGCCGTCGTCGGTGCCGAACGC
>NZ_SPQM01000078.1 GCF_004570345.1 Blastococcus sp. CT_GayMR20
GGCCGTGATCAGCCGGTCGGCGGCCGCGGCGGCGTCGATGCGGGCGACCGCCCGCCGCAGGCAGGCCCGCAGCGCCGCCACGGTCTGCCGGCCGGCGCGGGGCAGCACCGCCGCCTCCACCTGCGCCCGCTTCTCCGGCGTGGACACAGGGCCGGCGAGTTCGACCATCGCCCGCGCGTGCGCCGGGGAGAGGGCGCCGGCATCCAGGGCGGCGAGGGTGCCCAGCAGGCCCTCGACGAGGGTGACCGCCTCGACCAGCAGCAGGCAGGCGGCCCGCCCGGAGATGCGGAGGGTGGCCGCGGCCTCGTCCACGGCCCACTCGCTGACCTCGGTCAGCGCCGCCGGGCGGGCGGCGACCGACGACGCCGACGCCGCGCCCTGCTCGCCGGGCGCGCGGTCGAACATGGCCGCCGGGCGGCTTCGGGCGAACGCTGCCAGTGACCGCGCCCGGGATGCGTACGCGCGAGCGGCGGCCATGTCCGCGGCGACCGCGGCATCGAGGTGGGCGGCGCCGGAGGTCAGCAGCCGGGCCCGGGAGTCGAGGAAGCGCTGCTGCTCGTCGGTGACGAAGTCGGCCGGTTCGGGGAGCTCCTCCCCGAACTCCGTCTCCAGGCAGGCGATGACGAAGGCGTCGTACTCCGCCTCCGTCAGCTCCACCACCTCGTCGAACATGTGTTCGATTGTATCGGAGAAAGGAGGGCCTGACCAGCGGAAAAGCGAGACTTTCGCTAGTCGCGGCCGACGTCCGGAGCGGGGTCGCCGGCCGCGCGTTCCAGCAGTGGGGCGACCCGGTGGTCGACGAACCGGCGCAGGGCCAGGGCCGTGTCGATCCGCTGGACGCCCGGGATGGCCAGCATCAGCTCGGCGATCCGCCAGAGGTCGTCGGCGTCCCGGGCGACGACCTGCACCAGCAGGTCGGCCACGCCCGACAAGCCGGTCACCTCGAGCACCTCGGGGATGTCGGCCAGCCCGTGGCTCACCTCGGCGAGGCTGCGCTGCACGACCTGCACCGTCACGTACGCGCCGAGCGGGTAGCCGAGCGCCTCGGGGCGGACGCGGCGGTCCAGCGGTGCCAGGACGCCGTTGGTCTCCAGTCGGCTCAGCCGCGCCTGCACCGTGTTGCGCGCGAGGCCGAGTCGCTGGGACAGGGCCATGACGCTCGCGCGCGGGTCCTCGCCCAGGGCGAGGAGCAGCCGGGCGTCGGTGGCGTCGACCTCGGGCACGTTGGTCAGTCTGACATGCGCGGACGTCCTACTACCGACTCTTCTGCGCACTCAGTTCGAGGGATCTTGCGCAGATCGGTCAGTGAGTGGTGTTGTTCATGACCGCGGGTGTCGTGTCAGGATGTGTGAACGGCGCCACACCCCGGTGCCGATACGTCCACCACCGCAGGGCGCCGGTCACCCCGGCAGTCGCGGGAGACGGCGAGGAGAGTTCCGTGAGCGTGCTGCACCAGGCCACCGAGGTGGTCGATCCCGTACCCGGGGCGGGGGCCCCGCACCTGCCGCAGCAGCCCGACCTGGTCCAGCTGCTCACCCCCGAGGGCGAGCGGGTCGAGCACCCGGACTACTCCCTCGACATCAGCGACGAGGAGCTGCGCGGCCTGTACCGCGACCTCGCCCTCGTGCGTCGCTGGGACGTCGAGGCCACCGCCCTGCAGCGCCAGGGCGAGCTCGGGATCTGGGCCTCGCTGCTGGGCCAGGAGGCCGCCCAGGTCGGCGCCGGCCGCGCGATGCAGCCCGACGACATGGCGTTCCCCACTTACCGCGAGCACGGCGTCGCCTGGACCCGCGGTGTCGACCCGCTGGACGTGATCAGCCTCTTCCGGGGCGTCGACAACGGCGGCTGGGACCCCGTCGCCACCGGCTTCAACCTCTACACCGTCGTGATCGGCGCCCAGTGCCTGCACGCGACCGGCTACGCCATGGGCGTGCAGCGCGACAGCGCCGAGAGTGCCGTCCTGGCCTTCCTCGGCGACGGTGCGACCAGCCAGGGCGAGGTCAACGAGGCGATGATCTTCGCGGCCAGCTTCTCCGCCCCGGTCGTCTTCTTCTGCCAGAACAACCAGTACGCGATCAGCGTGCCGCTGGAGCGCCAGACGCGGATCCCGCTGTTCCAGCGTGCGGCCGGCTTCGGCTTCCCCGGCGTCCGCGTCGACGGCAACGACGTCCTCGCCGTCCTCGCCGTCACCCGGGCGGCCCTCCAGGCCGCCCGCGACGGCCAGGGCCCCACCTTCATCGAGGCGTTCACCTACCGGATGGGCGCGCACACCACCTCCGACGACCCCACCCGCTACCGGCTGGCCAGCGAACTGGAGGAGTGGAAGCTGCGCGACCCGATCGCCCGGCTCAAGGCCTACCTCTCGCGCAGCGGCATCGCCGACGCCGCGTTCTTCGACTCGGTCGACGCGGAGGAGACCGAGCTCGCCGCCCGGATCCGCACCGGCACGGTGGAGATGGCCGATCCGCCGGCGACCAGCATGTTCGACAACGTCTACGCCGAGCAGACCCCGACCCTGGCCGCCCAGCGCGCCGAGTTCGTCGCCTACCAGGCCGGCTTCGAGGGAGGGGACCACTGATGGCCGCGCAGACGCTGACCATCGGCAAGGCCCTGAACCTCGGGCTGCGCAAGGCGATGGAGGACGACGCCAAGGTCGTCCTGATGGGCGAGGACATCGGCAAGCTGGGCGGGGTCTTCCGGATCACCGACGGACTGCAGAAGGACTTCGGCGAGGACCGTGTCGTCGACACCCCGCTCGCGGAGGCCGGCATCGTCGGCACCGCGGTCGGCCTGGCCATGCGCGGCTACCGCCCGGTGTGCGAGATCCAGTTCGACGGGTTCGTCTTCCCCGCCTACAACCAGATCGTCACCCAGGTCGCCAAGATCCACGCCCGATCCCAGGGCAAGCTCCCGATGCCGATCGTCATCCGCATCCCCATGGGCGGCGGCATCGGCGCGGTCGAGCACCACAGCGAGAGCCCCGAGGCCTACTTCGCGCACACCCCCGGGCTCAAGGTGGTCGCCGTCAGCAACCCTGTCGACGCCTACTGGGGGATCCAGCAGGCGATCGCCCACCCCGATCCGATCGTCTTCCTCGAGCCCAAGCGCCGGTACTGGGAGAAGGCCGAGGTGGACACCGCCGCCACGCCCGGCCCGCTGTTCCGCTCGCGGGTCGTCCGCGGTGGGGACGACGTGACGGTCCTCGCCTACGGGCCGATGGTGAAGACGGCGCTGCAGGCCGCCGAGGCAGCCGCCGAGGAGGGGCGCTCGCTGGAGGTCGTCGACCTGCGCACGGTGTCCCCGCTCGACCTCGACCCCGTGTTCGAGTCGGTCCGCCGCACCGGCCGTTGCGTCGTCGTCCACGAGGCGCCCACGACGCTCGGCCTCGGCGCCGAGATAGCCGCCCGCGTCACCGAGACCTGCTTCCACTCGCTCGAGGCGCCGGTCCTGCGCGTCGGCGGCTACGACACCCCCTACCCGCCGTCGAAGCTCGAGGAGGAGTACCTGCCCGACCTGGACCGGGTCCTCGACGCCGTCGACCGCTCGATGGAGTTCTGACCGATGACCAGCGCAACGCTGCGCCAGTTCAAGCTGCCCGATGTCGGTGAGGGCCTCACCGAGGGCGAGATCCTGCAGTGGCTGGTCGCCGTCGGCGACACGGTCACCGTGAACCAGCCGCTCTGCGAGGTCGAGACGGCGAAGGCGGCCGTCGAGCTGCCCTCCCCCTACGCGGGCACCGTCGTCGAGCTGCTGTTCGAGGCCGGCACGATGGTCGACGTCGGCACACCGATCATCACCATCGACACCGGCGGCGGTGCCGCACCCGCCGCGCCGCCCCCGCCGGCCCCTGAGCCGGCCGCGGACGCCGAACCTGCCGCCGGCCTCATCGGCGGCTCCGCGCCGGGCGGCCGCACCGCCGTCCTGGTCGGGTACGGACCGCGGAACACCGAGGCCCACCGCCGTCCCCGGCGTTCCGGCGACGTCGTCGCCGAGCGCGCGACAGCGCCCATGCCCCGCGCCGACCACCCACCGCTGCTGACCACCGCTCCCGACGCCGGCACCAAGCCGGTCCGGCACGGCGGCCTCGAGGTGGGCCGCCAGGCGGAGGCCCACGCCCTGCACGGCGACGCCGCAACCGCTACGGCCGCCCCCGCCCGTCCAGCAGCCCACGGCCGGGGCCGGCTGCGCCCACTGGCCAAGCCTCCCGTCCGGAAGTACGCCAAGGACCTCGGCGTCGACCTGACCACCGTGACCGGCAGCGGGGCCGGCGGCGTGATCACTCGCGCGGACGTCGACGCGGCGGTGACCACGACGGCGCCCGTCCCGGCTGCGCCCGTCATCGGAGGCGAGCAGCGGATCCCGATCAAGGGCGTCCGCAAGCACACCGCCGCCGCGATGGTGGCCAGCGCCTTCACCGCCCCGCACGTCACGGAGTTCCTGACCGTCGACGTCACCCGGATGATGAAGCTGCGCCAGCGGCTCGTCCTCCGTCCCGAGCTGGCGGACGTGAAGGTCAGCCCGCTGCTGTTCGTGGCGAAGGCGCTGCTGCTCGCGGCGCGCCGGCATCCCATGGTCAACAGCTCGTGGGACGAGGCCGCCCAGGAGATCGTGGTCAAGGACTACGTGAACCTCGGCATCGCCGCGGCCACGCCGCGCGGCCTCGTCGTCCCCAACATCAAGGACGCCGGCCGGCTCTCGCTGACCGAGCTCGCCGGGGCGCTGGCCGACCTCACGGCCACGGCCCGCGAGGGGCGGACGGCGCCCGCCGACATGTCCGGGGGCACGATCACGATCACGAACGTCGGGGTGTTCGGCGTCGACACCGGCACGCCGATCCTCAACCCGGGGGAGTCGGCGATCCTCGCCTTCGGCGCGGTCCGCGAGATGCCCTGGGTGCACAAGGGCAAGGTCGTCCCCCGCCAGGTGACCCAGCTCGCGCTGTCCTTCGACCACCGCATCATCGACGGCGAGCTGGGCTCCCGGTTCCTCGCCGACATCGGCGCCCTCCTGCACGACCCCGGAGCGGCGCTGGCCTTCTGACCTCGGCCCGGCGGCAGGATGTGCCCATGGACCGGCGTCGTGCGTCCCTCGTCCTGCTCCTGGTGTTCGTGCTCTGCACAGGGATCGCGATCGTGATCAGCGGCAGCCGGCCGGGGCTCGAGCAGGGCCTCGCGCCCGCTCTCGTGCAGTTCGTGGGCTACGCCTGCGGGCTGGCCGGCGCCGTCCTGCTCTTCTCCTCGACGACCGAGCCCGAGGTCGGTGCTCCCCGGAGGATCGGGGGTGTGGTGCTGGGAGCGCTCGTGGTGCTCGTGCTGCTGGACCTGCTCGGCGCCGACGGCACGAACATCGGGGCCGGTTTCGTCCGCCTGGTCCTCCTGGTGGTGATCATGGTGGCGACCATCCGGCTCGCGCTGGGGGTCGCGGCCGCCGGGCGACCCCGATGACCGATCTCGACCGGCTGCTCGACTTCGCCGAGCGCTCGCGGCTGCCCGAGGGCGGCTTCGGCTACCTCGGCGACGACGGCCGGCTCCTGCCCGGCCGCCCGGTCGAGACCTGGATCGTCGCGCGGATGACGCACGTGTTCGGTCTCGCGACGCTGCTGGGCCGGCCGGGTGCGGACGACCTGACCCGGCACGGGGTCCTCGCACTCACCGAGGGCCCGCTGCGGGACGCCGAGCACGGCGGCTGGCGGTCGAGCACGGACGACGACACGAAGGCCGCCTACGTGCACGCGTTCGCGATGCTCGCCGGCTCGACCGCCGCCACGGCCGGGGTGGACGGCGGCGCCGCGCTGCTCGACGAGGCCGTCGCCGTCTGGCAGGCCCGCTTCTGGGACGACGACGCAGGACTCGCCGTCGAGGAGTGGGACCGCAGCTGGACGACGTGCGCGGACTACCGCGGGATCAACGCCAACATGCACGGCGTCGAGGCCTCCCTCGCAGCGGCCGACGCCCTGGCAGGGACGGAGCGGTCGGCGCGACTGCGGACGCAGGCGCTGCGTACGACCGAGCGGGCGTACGCCTGGGCGAGGGAGCGGGACTGGCGGCTGCCCGAGCACTTCAGTGCGGAGTGGGAGCCGCTGACCGAGTACAACCGCGACCGCCCGGCCGACCCGTTCCGGCCGTTCGGCGTCACCGTCGGGCACCAGTTCGAGTGGGCCCGCCTGGCCCTGCACCTCCGGGCGACGGCTGCCGACCCGCCGGAGTGGCTGCTCGCCGACGCCATCGCGCTGTTCGACGCCGCCGCGGCGCGCGGCTGGGCGGCCGACGGCCACGACGGCTTCCCGTACACGCTCGACTGGGAGGACCGGCCGGTCGTCCCCGCCCGCATGCACTGGGTGCTGTGCGAGGCGGTCGCGGCGGCCACGGTGCTGGCCGCAGTCACCGGCGAGCAGCGGTTCCGCGACCTCGCGGAACGGTGGCGGGACCACGGCGAGGCGGCGTTCCTGGATCCGACGACGGGCAACTGGCGCCACGAGCTGACGCCCACCGGGGACGTGGGCACCGGGACATGGATCGGGCAGCCCGACGCCTACCACCTGGTCCAGATGCTGCTCCTCTACCGCCGTCGGGTGCGCGGCAGCGTCGCCGCCGCGCTGCGCTGAGCACCTGACCGGCGGCTGTCTGACACGTCACGGAGCTGCTCGTTCGGGTGTCCGACGGCGGCGCCCGGGGTAGGGCGACCGTCAACACCATCGAGAACGAGGAGGTTCCATGGCCAGCGTGCAGGAAGCCGTCGACGTCGACGTCCCGATCCGCGTCGCCTATGACCAGTGGACGCAGTTCGAGTCCTTCCCCCAGTTCATGGGCGGCGTCGAGAGCATCACGCAGCTCGACGACAAGCGCCTCCACTGGGTCACCAACATCGACGGCGTGAAGCGTGAGTTCGACGCCGAGATCACCGAGCAGCACCCGGAGGAGCGCATCGCCTGGGCGAGCACCAGCGGTGAGACCAAGCACGCCGGGGTCGTGACCTTCCACCGGCTGGACGACGCGAAGACCCGCGTCATGATCCAGATCGACTGGGAGCCCGAGGGGCTCGTCGAGAAGGCCGGCGCCGCGCTGGGCTTCGACGATCGGCAGGTCAAGGCCGACGCCAAGAAGTTCAAGGAGTTCATCGAGAGCCGCGGCACCGAGACCGGCGCCTGGCGCGGGGACGTCCCCCGGCCCGACCAGCAGTAGGACGGCGGCGCCCGTCCCCGAACCGGGGGCGGGCGCCGTCGTCGTTCGCTACTCCGCGTCGAGGTCCTGGGACACCAGGTCGGCGATCTGGTCCAGCACCGTCTGGTCGTCGCTGCTGACGACGACCTCGGCCCCCTGCTTGGCGCCCAGGGTCATGATCATCAGTGGTGATCCCGCGTCGATCGGCATGCCGCCGGGGGTGGCCAGGGTGACCGGCACGCCGGCCTTCCCGACGGCTTCGGCGATCAGCGCGGCCGGACGGGCGTGCAGTCCGACCCGGGATCCGACGGTGACGGTCTGACTGGGCATCGATCCTCTTCCTCGCTGCAGCGGACGGTGGGAGTGAGCTTGCCGGTCAGGCGCTCGCGGCGCGCGCCGGGACGTGCACCGGGGCGTGCGCGTGCTCGAGGTCGACGGCGTCCTCGGGGGCGTCCTCGGCGTCCGTCCGGCCGATGCTCTTGGCGACCGTGACAGCCAGGGCTCCGACGACCGTGCCGACGACCAGCGCCACCACGAACATCAGGACGCCCTGCATCGCGAAGAACACGAAGATGCCGCCGTGCGGGGCGCGCAGCTCGACGCCGCTGGCAGCCACGATCGCGCCGGTGGTCGCCCCGCCGAGCATCATCGAGGGGATGACCCGCAGCGGATCCGCCGCGGCGAACGGGATCGCGCCCTCGGAGATGAAGGAGAGCCCCAGCAGCCAGGCCGCCTTGCCGTTGTCCCGCTCGGCCGGCGTGTAGAGCTTCGGCCGGATGGCCGTGCTCAGCGCCATGGCCAGCGGCGGCACCATGCCCGCCGCCATGACCGTGGCCATGATGATCAGCGGGGCGCCGGTCGCGGCGGCGGTGAGCCCGGTGGTCGCGAAGACGTAGGCCGCCTTGTTGATCGGGCCGCCGAGGTCGAAGCACATCATCAGTCCGAGGATGATGCCGAGCAGGACCGCGGACGTGCCGGTCAGGCCGTTGAGCCAGTTGCCCAGGCCGGTGAGCGCGGCGGCGAGCGGACGGCCGAGGAAGACGACCATGATGCCGCTGGAGATCAGGGTCGCCAGCAGCGGGATGATCACGACCGGCTGCAGACCGCGGACGCCCACCGGCAGCTTCCACCGGCTGATCCAGAGCGCCGCGAAACCGGCGATGATGCCGCCGACGAGACCGCCGATGAACCCGGCGCCCACCGTGACGGAGACGGCACCGACGACGAAGCCGGGGACGATGCCGGGGCGGTCGGCGATCGCGAACGCGATGTAGCCCGCCAGCGCCGGCACCAGGAAGCCGAACGCCGCCTGGCCGAGGACGGTGCAGACCGCGCCGAGGTAGCCGAGGAAGCCGTCGTTGAGGCCCTCGACGCCCGGGGCGCTCGGGAGGTCGAAGAACGAGTTGTTGAGCACCCAGCTGAGGGCGTAGCTCTGTCGCTCGACGTCGGGATTGGGGTTCACGATCTGGTATCCGCCGAACAGGAAGCCCAGCGCGATGAGCAGACCGCCGGCCGCGACGAACGGGATCATGTAGCTGACCCCGGTGAGCAGCCAGCGGCGCACCTCGGACGCACCGCGCCCGGCGCCACCCCCGCTCGATGCGGCAGGGGCCGCCCCCGCGGCACCGCCGGCGACACGGCGGGCGTTCGGGTCGTCCGCCGCCGCGAGCGCCTCGCGGATCATCACGTCCGGTTCGTTGATCGCCCGCTTCGTCCCGCTCTGGACCAGCGGCTTGCCGGCGAACCGGTCCTGGTCCCGCACGCCGACGTCCACGGCGAAGATGACCGCGTCGGCGGCCCGGATCAGGCTCGGGTCCAGGGGCGTGGACCCCGAGGAACCTTGCGTCTCGACGTGGATGTCGACGCCCGCGGCCTCGCCCGCGGCGGTGAGCTTGTCCGCCGCCATGTACGTGTGCGCGATGCCGGTGGGGCACGCGCTGACCACCACGACGCTCTTCCGGGCGGCAGCGGCCGCAGGGGCGGCGGCGGCCGCAGCGGCGGTCGGGGGTGCGCCGGCAGCGGTCGCGCCGGTGGCCGCGGCGGCGGGGACAGCGGCGGCCGGCGCGGGGGAGACGACTTCCTCCACCAGGGCGACGATCTCCTCGGCCGACGTCGCCGAGCGCAGCGTCGCAACGAAGTCCGGCCGCACGAGTGCCCGGGCCAGCGCGGTGAGCAGGGTGAGGTGGTCGGCGTCGCCCTCGGCGGGCGCGGCGATCAGGAACACCAGGTCGGCGGGGCCGTCCGGGGCGCCGAAGTCCACCTTCGGATCGAGCCGGGCGAAGGCGAGGGAGGCCTCCGTGACGGCCGCCGAGCGGCAGTGCGGGATCGCCAGCCCGCCCGGCAGGCCGGTTGCGGCCTGCGCCTCCCGCGCCATGGCGTCGCCGTGCAGGCCCTCGCCGCTCGTGGCGCGGCCGGCGGCGGCGACCAGGTCCGCCAGCCGGCGGACGACGGCGCTCTTGTCGGCGCCCAGGTCGGCGTCGAGGGCGACCAGGTCGGTGGTGATCAGTGCGGGCATGAACCTCTCCCGGAGGTCAGTGGATCTCCCGGCCGGCGGCCGGGAGGGGGGCGGTGCTGGAACTGGTGCTGCCGGAGAGCCCGGCGGTGACCCGTACGGCGGAGCCGTCCACCTGGGCCGGGGTGGGGACGGCGGATCCGGGGAGCGACGCACTGGCCGCTCCGTACGCGACGGCGTTGCGCAGCCGCTCGGCCGGCGGCGCACCGGCCAGGTCGGCGAGCAGGTAGCCGGCGAGGCTGCAGTCGCCCGCACCCACGGTGCTGCGGACGGCGATGCGCGGCGGGAGGGCCGACCACAGCCCCCCGTCGGCGGTCGACAGGACCGCCCCGTCGCCGCCGAGCGTCAGGAGGACCTCCGCCACGCCGCGGTCGTGCAGCGTGCGCACGGCCGCGAGGGTTGCCGCAGGGTCGCGCAGCACGTCGTCCTCGGAGATCCCGGCCAGCTGGGCCAGCTCCTCGGCGTTCGGCTTGAGCAGGTCGGGCGCGGCGCCGGGACCCGCGGCGAGCAGGGCCAGCAGCGGCGCCTCGCTGGTGTCCACGGCCACCCGCGCGCCGGTGTCGCGGAGGGAGGCGACGAGGTGGGCGTACCAGTCCACCGGGGTCGCGGGCGGCAGGGAACCGGAGAGGACCACCCAGCGGGCGCCCGCGGCGTGTCCGTGCAGGACGCCGGTCAGCGCCGCCCGGGTCGCGTCGGAGAGGACGGCGCCCGGCTCGTTGAGCTTGGTCGTCGTGCCGGCCGGGTCGACCAGCGTGTAGTTGGTGCGGACCGGCGCCTGTACCGGCACGGTCGCCAGCTCCAGGCCCAGGGAGCGCAGCGACGTCGCGATCGGGTCGGACGCGGCGGCCGGCAGGACCGAGACGACGTCGCCGCCCGCCGCGGCGATCGCCCGGGCGACGTTGACGCCCTTGCCGCCGGGCTCCGTGCTGCTGCCGGCGAGGCGCACGATGCCGCCCTCGGTCAGCGGGCCGGGGAGATCCAGGGTGCGGTCCAGGCTCGGGTTCGCCGTCAGGGTCACGACGCGCGAGCCGGTCATGCGAGCACCACGTCGATGCCCGCCTTCTCGAGCTCGGCGACCACGCCGGGGTCGGCCTCGGCGTCGGTGACCAGCACGTCGACGTCCTCCGGCGCCGCGAAGCGGACGAGGTGCTCGCGGTCGAGCTTGCTGCTGTCGGCCAGAACGACCACCCGCTGCCCGGCGCGCACCATGGCCCGCTTCACCGACGCCTCGGCGTCGTCGGGTGTCGTGAAGCCGTGCGTGGGGCTGATGCCGTTGGCGCCGAGGAAGGCGACGTCCACCCGGAGCTCGGACAGGGCCCGGACCGTCGTCTCGCCGACCGCACACTGGGTGACCCCGCGGACCCGGCCGCCGAGCACGTGCAGGGTGACCCCCGGGGCGGCGGACAACCGCGCAGCGATGGGCACCGAGGAGGTGACCGCCAGCAGCCGGCGCTCGGCCGGGAGCAGCTCGGCGAGCGCGGCGGTCGTCGTCCCGCCGTCGAGCACGATGCTGCCCTCGGCGCCGGGGAGCAGGTCGAGGGCGGCGGCGGCGATCGCCTTCTTGGCCTCGCTCCGCCGGCCGTGGCGTTCGCCGAGCGCGGCCGGGTCGCCGTCACCGCGGTGGCCGAGGAGTTCGGCGTCACCACCGAGACGGTCCGCCGCGACCTGGCCGTCCTTGAGCGGGCCGGGATGCTGCGCCGGGTGCACGGCGGGGCCGTGCCGAGCGGGGCTCTCACCCTCGTTGAGCCCGGGCTCGGCGAACGCCACGGCCGGCGGAGCGAGGCCAAGAAGGCGATCGCCGCCGCCGCCCTCGACCTGCTCCCCGGCGCCGAGGGCAGCATCGTGCTCGACGGCGGGACGACGACCGCCGCGCTCGCCGAGCTGCTCCCGGCCGAGCGCCGGCTGCTGGCGGTCACCTCCTCGGTGCCCATCGCTGCGCGGTTGTCCGCCGCCCCGGGGGTCACCCTGCACGTGCTCGGCGGCCGGGTCCGCGGGGTCACCCAGTGTGCGGTCGGCGAGACGACGGTCCGGGCCCTGTCCGAGCTCCGGGTGGACGTCGCCTTCCTCGGCGCCAACGGCATCAGCCCCACGCACGGCTTCACGACACCCGACGACGCCGAGGCGTCGGTGAAGCGGGCCATGGTGCGCGCCGGGCAGCGGGTGGTCGTTCTGGCCGACAGCAGCAAGCTCGACCGCGAGCACCTCGTCCGCTTCGCGGCGCCGGAGGACGTCGACGTGCTGGTCACCGACGCCGAGGCCGACCCCGGCGTGGTCGCCGAGCTCGAGAAGGCGGGCATCGACGTGGTGCTCGCATGACCGGCTCGCGCGTCGTGACCCTGACGGCGAACCCGAGCCTGGACCGCACCCTGGATCTCCCCGGCCCGCTGACCGAGGGCGGCATCGTGCGCCTCGCCGGCAGCAGCACGGAGCCCGGCGGCAAGGGCGTCAACGTCGCCCGGGCGATCGCCGCGGCGGGCGGCGACGTCGTCTCGGTCCTGCCGGCCGCCGCGTCCGACCCGATCGCGACGTCGCTGCGCTCCCTGGGCCTGGAGCTGGCGACCGTGCCGGTACAGGCGCCGGTCCGCACCAACTACACGCTGGTCGACCCGGCCGGCACGACGACCAAGCTCAACGAGCCGGGCGCCGTCCTCTCCGACGCGACCCGGGCGGCGCTGACCGGCGTCCTGCACGGACACGCCGCGGGCGCCCGCTGGGTGGTCCTCTCCGGTTCCCTGCCGCCCGCGACCCCGGTGGACTGGTACGCCCACCTCGTCGCCTCCCTCCGCGACACCGGCGCGCGGGTGGCCGTGGACACCAGCGAGGCGCCGCTGCTGGCCCTGCTCGCCGCGGGTCCCGGCGCCGCGCCCGACCTGCTCAAGCCGAACGCCGAGGAGCTGGCCCAGCTGGCCGGGATCTCCGAGGACGACGTGCTGCGCGACCCTGCGGCAACCCTCGCGGCCGTGCGCACGCTGCACGACCGCGGCGTGGCGGAGGTCCTCCTGACGCTCGGCGGCGACGGGGCGGTCCTGTCGACCGCCGACGGGGGGCTGTGGTCGGCCCTCCCGCCGCGCATCGCCGTCCGCAGCACCGTGGGTGCGGGCGACTGCAGCCTCGCCGGCTACCTGCTCGCCGACCTGGCCGGTGCGCCGCCGGCCGAGCGGCTGCGCAACGCCGTCGCGTACGGAGCGGCCAGTGCGTCGCTCCCCGGATCCGCCGTCCCCACCCCGGCCCAGGTGGACGGCTCCGCCGTACGGGTCACCGCCGGGCTCTCCGGCAGCACCAGTTCCAGCACCGCCCCCCTCCCGGCCGCCGGCCGGGAGATCCACTGACCTCCGGGAGAGGTTCATGCCCGCACTGATCACCACCGACCTGGTCGCCCTCGACGCCGACCTGGGCGCCGACAAGAGCGCCGTCGTCCGCCGGCTGGCGGACCTGGTCGCCGCCGCCGGCCGCGCCACGAGCGGCGAGGGCCTGCACGGCGACGCCATGGCGCGGGAGGCGCAGGCCGCAACCGGCCTGCCGGGCGGGCTGGCGATCCCGCACTGCCGCTCGGCGGCCGTCACGGAGGCCTCCCTCGCCTTCGCCCGGCTCGATCCGAAGGTGGACTTCGGCGCCCCGGACGGCCCCGCCGACCTGGTGTTCCTGATCGCCGCGCCCGCCGAGGGCGACGCCGACCACCTCACCCTGCTCACCGCGCTGGCCCGGGCACTCGTGCGGCCGGACTTCGTTGCGACGCTGCGCTCGGCGACGTCGGCCGAGGAGATCGTCGCCCTGGTGGAGGAAGTCGTCTCCCCCGCGCCGGCCGCCGCTGTCCCCGCCGCCGCGGCCACCGGCGCGACCGCTGCCGGCGCACCCCCGACCGCCGCTGCGGCCGCCGCCGCCCCTGCGGCCGCTGCCGCCCGGAAGAGCGTCGTGGTGGTCAGCGCGTGCCCCACCGGCATCGCGCACACGTACATGGCGGCGGACAAGCTCACCGCCGCGGGCGAGGCCGCGGGCGTCGACATCCACGTCGAGACGCAAGGTTCCTCGGGGTCCACGCCCCTGGACCCGAGCCTGATCCGGGCCGCCGACGCGGTCATCTTCGCCGTGGACGTCGGCGTGCGGGACCAGGACCGGTTCGCCGGCAAGCCGCTGGTCCAGAGCGGGACGAAGCGGGCGATCAACGAACCGGACGTGATGATCCGCGAGGCGCTCGCGGCGGCGGACGACCCGAACGCCCGCCGTGTCGCCGGCGGTGCCGCGGGGGCGGCCCCTGCCGCATCGAGCGGGGGTGGCGCCGGGCGCGGTGCGTCCGAGGTGCGCCGCTGGCTGCTCACCGGGGTCAGCTACATGATCCCGTTCGTCGCGGCCGGCGGTCTGCTCATCGCGCTGGGCTTCCTGTTCGGCGGATACCAGATCGTGAACCCCAATCCCGACGTCGAGCGACAGAGCTACGCCCTCAGCTGGGTGCTCAACAACTCGTTCTTCGACCTCCCGAGCGCCCCGGGCGTCGAGGGCCTCAACGACGGCTTCCTCGGCTACCTCGGCGCGGTCTGCACCGTCCTCGGCCAGGCGGCGTTCGGCTTCCTGGTGCCGGCGCTGGCGGGCTACATCGCGTTCGCGATCGCCGACCGCCCCGGCATCGTCCCCGGCTTCGTCGTCGGTGCCGTCTCCGTCACGGTGGGCGCCGGGTTCATCGGCGGTCTCGTCGGCGGCATCATCGCCGGTTTCGCGGCGCTCTGGATCAGCCGGTGGAAGCTGCCGGTGGGCGTCCGCGGTCTGCAGCCGGTCGTGATCATCCCGCTGCTGGCGACCCTGATCTCCAGCGGCATCATGGTCGTCTTCCTCGGCCGTCCGCTCGCCGCCGCGCTCACCGGCCTGGGCAACTGGCTCAACGGCCTGACCGGCACGTCCGCGGTCCTGCTCGGCATCATCCTCGGACTGATGATGTGCTTCGACCTCGGCGGCCCGATCAACAAGGCGGCCTACGTCTTCGCGACCACCGGGCTCACCGCCGCCGCGACCGGCGCCCCGCTGATCATCATGGCCACGGTCATGGCGGCGGGCATGGTGCCGCCGCTGGCCATGGCGCTGAGCACGGCCATCCGGCCGAAGCTCTACACGCCGGCCGAGCGGGACAACGGCAAGGCGGCCTGGCTGCTGGGGCTCTCCTTCATCTCCGAGGGCGCGATCCCGTTCGCCGCGGCGGATCCGCTGCGGGTCATCCCCTCGATGATGCTCGGCGGGGCGACCACCGGCGCGATCGTGGCTGCCAGCGGCGTCGAGCTGCGCGCCCCGCACGGCGGCATCTTCGTGTTCTTCGCGATGCAGGGCGTCCTGATGTTCGTGGTGGCGCTGGTCGTCGGCACGGTCGTCGGAGCCCTGGCTGTCACGGTCGCCAAGAGCATCGGCCGGACGGACGCCGAGGACGCCCCCGAGGACGCCGTCGACCTCGAGCACGCGCACGCCCCGGTGCACGTCCCGGCGCGCGCCGCGAGCGCCTGACCGGCAAGCTCACTCCCACCGTCCGCTGCAGCGAGGAAGAGGATCGATGCCCAGTCAGACCGTCACCGTCGGATCCCGGGTCGGACTGCACGCCCGTCCGGCCGCGCTGATCGCCGAAGCCGTCGGGAAGGCCGGCGTGCCGGTCACCCTGGCCACCCCCGGCGGCATGCCGATCGACGCGGGATCACCACTGATGATCATGACCCTGGGCGCCAAGCAGGGGGCCGAGGTCGTCGTCAGCAGCGACGACCAGACGGTGCTGGACCAGATCGCCGACCTGGTGTCCCAGGACCTCGACGCGGAGTAGCGAACGACGACGGCGCCCGCCCCCGGTTCGGGGACGGGCGCCGCCGTCCTACTGCTGGTCGGGCCGGGGGACGTCCCCGCGCCAGGCGCCGGTCTCGGTGCCGCGGCTCTCGATGAACTCCTTGAACTTCTTGGCGTCGGCCTTGACCTGCCGATCGTCGAAGCCCAGCGCGGCGCCGGCCTTCTCGACGAGCCCCTCGGGCTCCCAGTCGATCTGGATCATGACGCGGGTCTTCGCGTCGTCCAGCCGGTGGAAGGTCACGACCCCGGCGTGCTTGGTCTCACCGCTGGTGCTCGCCCAGGCGATGCGCTCCTCCGGGTGCTGCTCGGTGATCTCGGCGTCGAACTCACGCTTCACGCCGTCGATGTTGGTGACCCAGTGGAGGCGCTTGTCGTCGAGCTGCGTGATGCTCTCGACGCCGCCCATGAACTGGGGGAAGGACTCGAACTGCGTCCACTGGTCATAGGCGACGCGGATCGGGACGTCGACGTCGACGGCTTCCTGCACGCTGGCCATGGAACCTCCTCGTTCTCGATGGTGTTGACGGTCGCCCTACCCCGGGCGCCGCCGTCGGACACCCGAACGAGCAGCTCCGTGACGTGTCAGACAGCCGCCGGTCAGGTGCTCAGCGCAGCGCGGCGGCGACGCTGCCGCGCACCCGACGGCGGTAGAGGAGCAGCATCTGGACCAGGTGGTAGGCGTCGGGCTGCCCGATCCATGTCCCGGTGCCCACGTCCCCGGTGGGCGTCAGCTCGTGGCGCCAGTTGCCCGTCGTCGGATCCAGGAACGCCGCCTCGCCGTGGTCCCGCCACCGTTCCGCGAGGTCGCGGAACCGCTGCTCGCCGGTGACTGCGGCCAGCACCGTGGCCGCCGCGACCGCCTCGCACAGCACCCAGTGCATGCGGGCGGGGACGACCGGCCGGTCCTCCCAGTCGAGCGTGTACGGGAAGCCGTCGTGGCCGTCGGCCGCCCAGCCGCGCGCCGCGGCGGCGTCGAACAGCGCGATGGCGTCGGCGAGCAGCCACTCCGGCGGGTCGGCAGCCGTCGCCCGGAGGTGCAGGGCCAGGCGGGCCCACTCGAACTGGTGCCCGACGGTGACGCCGAACGGCCGGAACGGGTCGGCCGGGCGGTCGCGGTTGTACTCGGTCAGCGGCTCCCACTCCGCACTGAAGTGCTCGGGCAGCCGCCAGTCCCGCTCCCTCGCCCAGGCGTACGCCCGCTCGGTCGTACGCAGCGCCTGCGTCCGCAGTCGCGCCGACCGCTCCGTCCCTGCCAGGGCGTCGGCCGCTGCGAGGGAGGCCTCGACGCCGTGCATGTTGGCGTTGATCCCGCGGTAGTCCGCGCACGTCGTCCAGCTGCGGTCCCACTCCTCGACGGCGAGTCCTGCGTCGTCGTCCCAGAAGCGGGCCTGCCAGACGGCGACGGCCTCGTCGAGCAGCGCGGCGCCGCCGTCCACCCCGGCCGTGGCGGCGGTCGAGCCGGCGAGCATCGCGAACGCGTGCACGTAGGCGGCCTTCGTGTCGTCGTCCGTGCTCGACCGCCAGCCGCCGTGCTCGGCGTCCCGCAGCGGGCCCTCGGTGAGTGCGAGGACCCCGTGCCGGGTCAGGTCGTCCGCACCCGGCCGGCCCAGCAGCGTCGCGAGACCGAACACGTGCGTCATCCGCGCGACGATCCAGGTCTCGACCGGGCGGCCGGGCAGGAGCCGGCCGTCGTCGCCGAGGTAGCCGAAGCCGCCCTCGGGCAGCCGCGAGCGCTCGGCGAAGTCGAGCAGCCGGTCGAGATCGGTCATCGGGGTCGCCCGGCGGCCGCGACCCCCAGCGCGAGCCGGATGGTCGCCACCATGATCACCACCAGGAGGACCAGGCGGACGAAACCGGCCCCGATGTTCGTGCCGTCGGCGCCGAGCAGGTCCAGCAGCACGAGCACCACGAGCGCTCCCAGCACCACACCCCCGATCCTCCGGGGAGCACCGACCTCGGGCTCGGTCGTCGAGGAGAAGAGCAGGACGGCGCCGGCCAGCCCGCAGGCGTAGCCCACGAACTGCACGAGAGCGGGCGCGAGGCCCTGCTCGAGCCCCGGCCGGCTGCCGCTGATCACGATCGCGATCCCTGTGCAGAGCACGAACACCAGGAGCAGGACGAGGGACGCACGACGCCGGTCCATGGGCACATCCTGCCGCCGGGCCGAGGTCAGAAGGCCAGCGCCGCTCCGGGGTCGTGCAGGAGGGCGCCGATGTCGGCGAGGAACCGGGAGCCCAGCTCGCCGTCGATGATGCGGTGGTCGAAGGACAGCGCGAGCTGGGTCACCTGGCGGGGGACGACCTTGCCCTTGTGCACCCAGGGCATCTCGCGGACCGCGCCGAAGGCGAGGATCGCCGACTCCCCCGGGTTGAGGATCGGCGTGCCGGTGTCGACGCCGAACACCCCGACGTTCGTGATCGTGATCGTGCCCCCGGACATGTCGGCGGGCGCCGTCCGCCCCTCGCGGGCCGTGGCCGTGAGGTCGGCCAGCGCCCCGGCGAGCTCGGTCAGCGAGAGCCGGCCGGCGTCCTTGATGTTGGGGACGACGAGGCCGCGCGGCGTGGCCGCGGCGATGCCGAGGTTCACGTAGTCCTTGACCACGATCTCCTGGGCGGCCTCGTCCCACGAGCTGTTGACCATGGGATGCCGGCGCGCCGCGAGCAGCAGCGCCTTCGCCACGAACAGCAGCGGGCTGACCTTCACGTCCGCCAGCTCGGGACGGAGGACGAGCCGCTGGCGCAGCTTCATCATCCGGGTGACGTCGACGGTCAGGAACTCCGTGACGTGCGGGGCGGTGAAGGCGCTGGCCACCATCGCGGCGGCGGTGTGCTTGCGGACGCCCTTGATCGGGATCCGCTGCTCGCCTCCGATGACGGGCGCAGCCGGGACGGGCGCCGTCGTGGTCACCGCCGCGTCGACGTCCGCGCGAGTGATCACGCCGCCGGCCCCGCTGCCGGTCACGGTGGTCAGGTCGACGCCGAGGTCCTTGGCGTACTTCCGGACGGGAGGCTTGGCCAGTGGGCGCAGCCGGCCCCGGCCGTGGGCTGCTGGACGGGCGGGGGCGGCCGTAGCGGTTGCGGCGTCGCCGTGCAGGGCGTGGGCCTCCGCCTGGCGGCCCACCTCGAGGCCGCCGTGCCGGACCGGCTTGGTGCCGGCGTCGGGAGCGGTGGTCAGCAGCGGTGGGTGGTCGGCGCGGGGCATGGGCGCTGTCGCGCGCTCGGCGACGACGTCGCCGGAACGCCGGGGACGGCGGTGGGCCTCGGTGTTCCGCGGTCCGTACCCGACCAGGACGGCGGTGCGGCCGCCCGGCGCGGAGCCGCCGATGAGGCCGGCGGCAGGTTCGGCGTCCGCGGCCGGCTCAGGGGCCGGCGGGGGCGGCGCGGCGGGTGCGGCACCGCCGCCGGTGTCGATGGTGATGATCGGTGTGCCGACGTCGACCATCGTGCCGGCCTCGAACAGCAGCTCGACGACGGTGCCCGCGTAGGGGGAGGGCAGCTCGACGGCCGCCTTCGCCGTCTCGACCTCGCAGAGCGGCTGGTTCACGGTGACCGTGTCGCCGACGGCGACCAGCCACTGCAGGATCTCGCCCTCGGTGAGGCCCTCACCGACATCGGGCAGCTTGAACTGGCGCAGCGTTGCGCTGGTCATCGGTCAGAACTCCATCGAGCGGTCGACGGCGTCGAGGACCCGGTCCAGGTCGGGCAGGTACTCCTCCTCGAGCTTCGACGGCGGGTAGGGGGTGTCGTAGCCGCCGACGCGCAGGACCGGCGCCTCGAGCGAGTGGAAGCAGGTCTCGGTGACGCGGGCGGCTATCTCGGCGCCGAGGCCGAGCGTCGTGGGCGCCTCGTGGACGACGACGCAACGGCCGGTGCGGCGGACCGACTCGAACACGGGGTCGAGGTCGAGCGGGGACACCGTGCGCAGGTCGACGACCTCCAGCGAGCGCCCCTCCTCGGCGGCTGCCTCGGCGGCCTGCAGCGCCGTCTTCACCATCGGCCCGTAGGCGAGGACCGTCACGTCGTCCCCACCGCGGACGACCCGCGAGCGGAACAGCGGGCCGGGCGTGGCGGCGGTGTCCACCTCGGCCTTCTCCCAGTACCGGCGCTTGGGCTCGAGGAAGACGATCGGATCGGGGTGGGCGATCGCCTGCTGGATCCCCCAGTAGGCGTCGACAGGGTTGCTGACGGCGACCACCTTGAGCCCGGGGGTGTGCGCGAAGTAGGCCTCGGGGCTCTCGCTGTGGTGCTCGACCGCGCCGATGCCGCCGCCCATGGGGATGCGGATGACGATCGGCATCGGGAGCTTGCCCTGGGATCGGGCGTGGATCTTGGCGACCTGGGTGACGATCTGGTTGTAGGCGGGGAAGACGAACCCGTCGAACTGGATCTCGCACACCGGGCGGTAGCCGCGCATGGCCAGGCCGACCGCGGTGCCGACGATGCCGGCCTCCGCGAGCGGGGTGTCGACGACACGGTCCTCGCCGAAGTCCTTCTGCAGTCCGTCGGTGATCCGGAAGACCCCGCCCAGCTTGCCGATGTCCTCGCCCATCAGGACGACCTTGGCGTCGTCCTCCATCGCCTTGCGCAGCCCGAGGTTCAGGGCCTTGCCGATGGTCAGCGTCTGCGCGGCCATCAGTGGTCCCCTCCCTCGAAGCCGGCCTGGTAGGCGACGAACTCGGCGCGCTGGGCGGCCAGGGTCGGGGTCTGCTCGGCGTAGACGTTGTCGAACATGCTGGTCGCCGGCGGATCGGCCATCTCCACCGTGCCGGTGCGGATCCGGGCGGCGAGCTCGGTCTCCTCCGCGTCGACCGAGTCGAAGAACGCGGCGTCGGCGATGCCGCTGCGCGAGAGGTAGGCCTTGAGCCGGGCGATCGGGTCGCGCAGCTTCCACTCCTCCAGTTCGCTGGCCAGCCGGTAGCGGGTGGGGTCGTCGGAGGTGGTGTGCGCGCCCATCCGGTAGGTGAACGCCTCGATGAAGGTGGGGCCCTGGCCGTCGCGGGCGGCCTGGAGGGCCGCCCGGGTGACGGCGAGGACGGCGAGGACGTCGTTGCCGTCGACGCGGACGCCGGGGAAGCCGAAGCCGGCCGCACGCTGGAACAGCGGGATCCGCGTCTGGCGCTCCAGCGGCACGCTGATCGCGTACTGGTTGTTCTGGCAGAAGAAGACGACCGGGGCGGAGAAGCTGGCCGCGAAGATCATCGCCTCGTTGACCTCGCCCTGGCTGGTCGCACCGTCGCCGAGGAAGGCCAGGACGGCACTCTCGGCGCTGTCGCGCTGCACGCCCATGGCGTAGCCGGTCGCGTGCAGGCACTGGGCGCCGATCACGACGGTGTAGAGGTTGAAGCCGGTGGCGACGGGGTCCCAGCCGCCGTTGTCGACGCCCCGGAAGAGGCTGATCACGTCCAGCGGGTCGACACCGCGGGTCCAGGCGACGCCGTGCTCGCGGTAAGTGGGGAACGCCATGTCGTCGGGCTGCATCGCGCGGCCGGCGCCGACCTGGGCGGCCTCCTGGCCCAGCAGCGAGGCCCAGATCCCGAGCTCGCCCTGGCGCTGCAGGGCGGTGGCCTCGACGTCCCAGCGACGCACGAGGGCGAGGTCGCGGTACAGGCCGCGCAGCTCCTCGTCGCTGATGTCGAGGGAGTAGTCCGGGTGCTCGACCCGCTCGCCCTCGGGGGTGAGCAGCTGGACCAGGTCGGGCTGCTGCGGCAGGTGCGGGGCCCCCGCCCCGGGTACGGGATCGACCACCTCGGTGGCCTGGTGCAGCACGCTCACGGAACTCTCCTCGCCGTCTCCCGCGACTGCCGGGGTGACCGGCGCCCTGCGGTGGTGGACGTATCGGCACCGGGGTGTGGCGCCGTTCACACATCCTGACACGACACCCGCGGTCATGAACAACACCACTCACTGACCGATCTGCGCAAGATCCCTCGAACTGAGTGCGCAGAAGAGTCGGTAGTAGGACGTCCGCGCATGTCAGACTGACCAACGTGCCCGAGGTCGACGCCACCGACGCCCGGCTGCTCCTCGCCCTGGGCGAGGACCCGCGCGCGAGCGTCATGGCCCTGTCCCAGCGACTCGGCCTCGCGCGCAACACGGTGCAGGCGCGGCTGAGCCGACTGGAGACCAACGGCGTCCTGGCACCGCTGGACCGCCGCGTCCGCCCCGAGGCGCTCGGCTACCCGCTCGGCGCGTACGTGACGGTGCAGGTCGTGCAGCGCAGCCTCGCCGAGGTGAGCCACGGGCTGGCCGACATCCCCGAGGTGCTCGAGGTGACCGGCTTGTCGGGCGTGGCCGACCTGCTGGTGCAGGTCGTCGCCCGGGACGCCGACGACCTCTGGCGGATCGCCGAGCTGATGCTGGCCATCCCGGGCGTCCAGCGGATCGACACGGCCCTGGCCCTGCGCCGGTTCGTCGACCACCGGGTCGCCCCACTGCTGGAACGCGCGGCCGGCGACCCCGCTCCGGACGTCGGCCGCGACTAGCGAAAGTCTCGCTTTTCCGCTGGTCAGGCCCTCCTTTCTCCGATACAATCGAACACATGTTCGACGAGGTGGTGGAGCTGACGGAGGCGGAGTACGACGCCTTCGTCATCGCCTGCCTGGAGACGGAGTTCGGGGAGGAGCTCCCCGAACCGGCCGACTTCGTCACCGACGAGCAGCAGCGCTTCCTCGACTCCCGGGCCCGGCTGCTGACCTCCGGCGCCGCCCACCTCGATGCCGCGGTCGCCGCGGACATGGCCGCCGCTCGCGCGTACGCATCCCGGGCGCGGTCACTGGCAGCGTTCGCCCGAAGCCGCCCGGCGGCCATGTTCGACCGCGCGCCCGGCGAGCAGGGCGCGGCGTCGGCGTCGTCGGTCGCCGCCCGCCCGGCGGCGCTGACCGAGGTCAGCGAGTGGGCCGTGGACGAGGCCGCGGCCACCCTCCGCATCTCCGGGCGGGCCGCCTGCCTGCTGCTGGTCGAGGCGGTCACCCTCGTCGAGGGCCTGCTGGGCACCCTCGCCGCCCTGGATGCCGGCGCCCTCTCCCCGGCGCACGCGCGGGCGATGGTCGAACTCGCCGGCCCTGTGTCCACGCCGGAGAAGCGGGCGCAGGTGGAGGCGGCGGTGCTGCCCCGCGCCGGCCGGCAGACCGTGGCGGCGCTGCGGGCCTGCCTGCGGCGGGCGGTCGCCCGCATCGACGCCGCCGCGGCCGCCGACCGGCTGATCACGGCC
>NZ_SPQM01000079.1 GCF_004570345.1 Blastococcus sp. CT_GayMR20
TCCATCGCGATCCTGAGGACGTGGAGGTGCTCGTCGACGAAGGCGTCGACCACGCGCCAGGCCTCGACGACGACGCCCTGCACGTCCTCCCAGGTGGTGTCCTCGATGTCGTCGGCCGCGGCGTCGCGGATCTCCGAGCCGACGGCGCGACCGTCGGCGCGGACGCGGTCCTCGACGGTGCCGAGCTCCCGCTCGAGGCCGTGGAGCTCGTCGTCGATGTCCTCGAGCCGGCGCCGGACGCGTTCGGCGGCGGCCTGGTCGGCGTCGAAGGCGGTCTGCTGGGCCGGCGTCGGGTCGTCGGGCAGCTCGCGACGGCCGACCGTCCCGGCCGAACTGTGCAGCGTGCGACGCTCGTCGTCGAGGGCGCGGGCCCGGAGGCGGATGCGGTCCGCGCTCTCCTGGCCCTCCCGCAGCTGCGGCTCCCACCGACGGAGGGCCGTCGCCAACCGCGCGTACCGGCGCTCGACCTTCTGCAGGTCACCGATGAGCTCCTCGGCGGACTCGCGCAGCCGGTCGGCGTACTCCCCGCGCAGCTCCTCGTCCGCGCCGATGCGGCGCAGCCTGGACACCTGCGCGCGCAGCTCCGCCGCCACGTCGCCGGAGCGGCGGGCCTGCTCCGCGACGACGTCGGGGCTCCCGGGCGTGGGGTCGGAGCCGCGCAGGGGCGACCAGTCGGCTGGGCGGGTCACGGGTCGAACGATCCGGTGAGCTCGGACTCGACCCGCTCGAACTCCTCGGCCGTCGCCTCGGCCATGCGCTGCAGGGAGGTCACGGAGTCCCCGATCCGGCGACGGTTGTCGTCCCAGTTGTCGACGAACCGGTCCAGGGCGTCGGCGACGTCGTCCGACCCCCACGAGCTGCGCGCCTGATCGCGCCGACGCTCCAGGCCGCTCAGCTCCGCGCGCAGGTCGGAGAGGGACGCGGCCGCGTCGCGCAGCAGGTCGGTGCGCACCCTCAGGTCGTCCACGCCGATCAGCGGCCCAGCGCGCCGGCGAGCTGGGTGTCGGCGTCGCGGAAGGTCGCGGCGGCCTGGTTGAGGTACTGCGCCATGCCGTCGAGGCCGCCGATCATGTTCCTGGCGCCGGTGGTGAACTCGTCGTAGGAGGCCTGGAAGCTCCGGCTGGAGCTGTCGGTCACGTAGCCCTCGGCCACCAGCTGGTCGACGAGGCTCTTGAGCTGACCGAGCATGCCGTCGATCTCGGTGCGGCCGTTGCCGAGGCGGCCCGCGGCGTCCTCCATCTGCTGGTACGTGACGCTGACGTTGGCCATGGGATGTCCTCTCGGGTGGGGGAACTGCTCTGGGCGGGACCGTAACCGGCGTGGGCGGCTCTCCGTTTCCGTTGTCCACAGGTCGTCCCGGTCCCGGAGTCGCGGCCCGACCCGGTGGCCTGTTGGCTGGGGCGGTCGCAGATGCCCGGCAGTCGGAGGTTCGTTGGTGAACGGCGCACAGGCACTCATCCGCACGCTGGTGACCGCCGGCGTCGACGTCTGCTTCGCCAATCCGGGGACGTCGGAGATGCACTTCGTGGCGGCGCTGGACGACGTCCCGGAGATGCGCGCGGTGCTCACGCTGTTCGAGGGCGTCGCCACCGGCGCGGCCGACGGCTACGCACGGATGGCCGGCCGGCCCGCGGCCACGCTGCTGCACCTCGGGCCGGGCATGGGCAACGGCCTGGCCAACCTGCACAACGCCCGGCGCGGCCGGACGCCGATGGTGAACGTCGTGGGCGACCACTCCCGGTCGCACAAGCGGCTGGACGCGCCACTGGAGTCCGACATCGACGCCGTCGCCGGCACCGTCTCCGGATGGGTGCGCCGGTCGCTGACGCCGGCCGACGTCGCGGCGGATGCGACGGAGGCGGTGGCGGCGGCGTCGAGGGGGACGGTCGCCACGTTGGTCCTCCCGGCGGACGTGTCGTGGGAGGACGGCGCCGAGACGGCCGAGCCGCTGCAGGTGCGGGCGGCCCCGCACGTGTCGCCGTCCGTCATCGAGGAGGTGGCCGGCGTCCTGAGCGCGGACGACGGGCCGACGGTGTTGTTCCTCGGGGGCGACGTCATGGCGGGGGAGGAAGGCCAGCTCGCGGCGGCGCGCATCGCGGCCGCAACGGGCGCCCGGCTGATGTCGGAGACCTTCCCGGCCCGCACCGTGCGGGGCGCGGGGCTGCCAGACGTGACGCGGCTGCCCTATCCGCCGGAGATGGCGATCGCCGCGCTGGCCGGCACCCGGCACCTGGTCCTCGCCGGGGCGCAGTCGCCGGTGCACTTCTTCGGCTATCCCGGCGTGCCGGGGCATCCGGTGCCGGAGGGCTGCACGGTGCACGTGCTGAGCGAGCCGGGGGAGGACGGCGCCGCCGCGCTGGTCGCCCTCGCCGAGGTCGCCGCACCGGACGCCGCTCCGGCGCTGCTGGAGGCCGCGCGGCCCGAGCTGCCCGCCGGGGAGCTCACCCCCCGGACGATGGCCGCGGTCGTCGGCGCCCTGCTGCCCGACCGGGCGATCGTGGTGGACGAGGCGCTGACCTCGGGCGTCGGCCTCAACGAGCTGACGTCGGGCGCTCCCCGGCACGACTGGCTGGCGCTGACCGGTGGGGCGATCGGCGACGGACTGCCCATGGCCGCCGGCGCGGCCATCGCCTGCCCGGACCGCCCGGTCGTCGGCATCCAGGCCGACGGCAGCGCGATGTACACGATCTCGGCCCTGTGGACGTACGCCCGCGAGCAGCTCGACGTGACGACGATCGTCTGCAACAACGGGTCGTACGCGATCCTCGAGCACGAGCTGTCCCGGGTCGGCGCGGCCAGCGACGGCAAGCGGGCGGCCCAGCTGCTCGACCTCGGCGGACCGGACCTGGACTTCGTGGCGCTGGCCACGGGCATGGGCGTGCCGGCCACCCGGGCGACGACGGCGGAGGAGCTGGCCGAGCAGCTGCGCACGGCCCTCGCCGAGCCGGGGCCGCACCTCATCGACGCGGTGCTCGCCCGGGGCTAGCGTCACGCCACGGCTGCCGGACGTCGGGAGGTCGCCATGGACCCGTTCCCCGCAGATCTCGCCGCCAGGTCGACGCGCGAGGTGTTCGCCGACCACCTGCGGCTCGCGGCCGAGGGCGACCTCGAGCAGGATCTGGCGCGCAACGTGGCCGAGGACGTGGTCATGCTCACCGGGCGGGGTGTGTTCCGCGGCCACGAGGGCGTCCGGGAGCTGGCGCGCCAGCTGATGTCGGAGATCCCCAGCGGGAGGTGGAGCTACGTCACCGAGCTGTACGAGGGGCGGATGGCCTTCCTCGAGTGGACCGTGGACGAGGGACCGTTCCGCATCCGGGACGGCGCCGACTCCTACCTCGTGGAGGACGGGCGGATCGTCGTCCAGACCATCCACTACACGGTGGAGGACGATGCGGGCCGCGTGCTGATCGCGGCGGACGGCACGCGGCCGGCGACGACCTGAGCACGAGCGGTGCGGAACCGGCAGGACCGGATCCGCACCGCCGCTGCGTTCAGTGCCGCTTGGTGCCGTGCGTCAGGTTGTCCATCTGCGAGGTGGAGTGGTCCGCCTTGGCCTTCTTCTCGAGGCGCTTCTCCTTGATGGACTTCACCGCGGTCTTCTTGTTGGTGTCGTGCTTCGGGGACTTGTCACCCATGGTGCGCTCCCTCGTCGGGAGCCCGAACGGCTCCGTGGCGGGGACGCTACGCGGGTCGGGCCCCATCGCGGAACGCCCTCCTCCGCACGCGACCGCCGGCCCTCCGAGGAGGACCGGCGGTGGCGGTCAGGCGGGTCGGTCGTCCGCGCGGGAGGCGCGGACGGTGGCGGTGTACTCGAACCACACCCGGCCCCGTGCGTCCGTCGACTGGTCCGGCCCGGTCACCACGAGGGTGTCCCAGTCGGGAAGTTCGTCGGGCGCCTGGCGGCCGAGGAGGTAGCCGAGTTCCACGAGGTGCCGGAGCTCCGCCCGGAGGCCGAGGGCGGCGCCCTGTCGGTGCTGGTAGGGCAGTGGCACCGACGCCGAGTAGATCGTGGTCATGGCCCGGACCACCGGGATCAGCGGGCGGAGCCCGTGCGCTGCGTGCCGGTGAAGGTCAGCCCGAGGGTGCTGGACTGGTTCTGGAAGGTGTTGTCCGCAGCCGGCGACAGGCTGATGGTGAGCTTCAGGTGGTCGACACCGCCGGCCTGGAGGCTGGAGAGACCCGCGAGAGAGTTGTTCATGACGGCCCGGCCGGCGTACAGCGTCGAGCTGCCACCGGAGCAGCTGTGCGTGGGCGACTGGGCGGTTCCGCCCTGGGTCCACGCAACGGTGCAGGACTCGACCGTCAGCTGGAGGCCGTTGGTCGCGTCGGTGGTCAGGATGCTCGGGACGGTGGCGACGCTGGCCAGGCTGACCTGGGACAGGGCGGCACTGCCGTCGTTCACCAGGTCGACCGCGCGGCTGATCGAGTCGCCGGCGACGAAGCCGCTCGTGGTGACCGGGATGGTCGCGCCGGGCTGGGTCACGTTGATCGACACGGTGCCGGTGGCGACCTGGGTGGCGATGGGGGTGGTGCTGTCGGTGAAGGAACCGAAGGTGCCGAGGCCGGCGACCGCGACGGCCGCGCCGAGCACGCCGACGGACGCGACGATCTTGCGGGCGTTGCCGTTCGAGCGGGTGCTGCGGGACGTGGCGGACATGGTCTTCTCCTGCTTCGGTAGGTCACGCCGGGGATCCGGCGACAGGAACGACCATGACGGGCCAACCGCAGGCCACCCGCCAGCGATCCGCAAGGAATCCGCAGGATCGGAAGGTGTCTCCGGCGAGCGCCCGGTTCCCTCTCCCCGTTGACGGACGTGTCCGGTGTCCCGCCGGTCCGCCGTCGGCGGAGGGAACGGCCATGGACGGCATCAGCACCCCCACCTACCGGCAGCTGCTGGGGATCGCCCACGAGCTCGGCCGGGCCGACGGGCGGTTCGCCGCCGCGTTCGAGGCGCCGGGTACAGGGGACGGGCCGGCCGCCCGGTGCCTGGGTCGGTCGCCCGGAGAGTTCGCCCGGCTGCTCTGGGGACGGGCGGACGAGCCGCCCGCCGGTCTCGCGGTGAACGCACCGCTCTGGTACGCCACCGGGTTCGCCGAGGGACTCGCGGAAGAAGCGGCCGAGCGCTGCGTCCAGACCACCGGCACGCGGATCCGCCGGGCGTTCACCTGACCGGGTGGACCTGCGCCTCACGCAGGGTTGCTTTGTCCACAGATCGGCTTTCGCGCGGTCCGCGGACTGCTCCGTTCTCTTACAGTCCGGGAGTTTCGTCCGCTGTCCGACCGGGGTCTACGGGGGTGCCGTGCCGACCGCTCTCGACGTCGTGGACGGCGAGGTCCGCGAGCTGATCCGGCGTCGCGGGCTCGACCCGTTCACCGATCCGGGGCCCGTCCGCGTGCTGGTGCGCGACGTGGTGGCCGACTACTCCGAGCGGTCGGTGAACTCGGCGCTGCCGCCGATCGTGGACGCGGAGTCCGTCGTCCGTGACGTGCTCGACCGCGTGGCCGGCTTCGGGCCGCTGCAGCGCTACCTCGACGACCCGGAGATCGAGGAGATCTGGGTCAACGAGCTGACGTCCATGAACGCAAAGGTCAGCGGCCTAATGCTGGCCGTCAGTCCGCACTGGGTCCGCAGCAGCGTCGAAAACCAGATCCGTCAGGCTGGCTGCGCCCGCCCGGGTCCGGTCCTCCGCCGAGGGCCAGAGGTGGGAGTAGGTGTCCAGCGTCGTGGACGGCGACCGGTGACCCAGCGCCCGCTGCACCGTCACCACGTCGCAGCCCGCAGCGATCAGGCCGGAGGCATAGAAGTGCCGCAGCCCATGCAGATGTAGGCCCGATATGCCGGCAGCCCGGACGGTGGACTGCCACCACGAGTTGACGGTGCTGGGCGGAAGGGGGCGCCCGTCGGCGGTGTGGAAGAGCCAGCCCTCCGTCGCGGTCCCGGTGCGCTCGACATGTCGGGCGAGGATCTCGATCAGCCGGTCGGGCAGATAGATCGTCCGCTCCGATCCGTACTTGGGCTGTCGCAGTTCGGCGGGGCCACCCCGCCGACGCTGCACCTGGCGGCGCACGTGCAGCCGCCTCCCGAGGAAGTCGACGTCTCCCAGATTGAGCCCGGAGGCCTCGCCCAAGCGCAGACCGGCGAAGGCGCACACGCCCAGGTAGGCCCGCATGTTGGGACGCGAGCGGTCGACCAGTGCTCGTATCTGGGCCGGTGTCGGGATCTGCATTGCGTGCTCTGCCCGTCGTCGAGCAGGCAGCCGGAGCCCGGCGGAGGGGTCAACGGCGATGACCCGATCCCGCACGGCGGACTTGAGGACCGCCCGGACGGCGTTGACCCGGGTGGCCACAGTGTTGGGCGCGTAGCCGGCGGCCACCATCGCTTTCACCCAAGTCTCGAGGTGCGAGGCCCGCAGCGATGCGATGGGGACCGAACCGAAGGTGACCTTGCGTCGCGCCAGGTCCATCGACACCTCGGTCATGGGCGCCCACACCTGGCGCTCCGCCCAGGCTCGGAAGTACGCGTCGAACGTCGTCCGGCCGGCTTGCGGATCCACGTAGCTGCCGGTGATCACTGAAGCCGTCACTTCGTCGAGCCACCGCTGAGCGTCGGCCTTTCGCTTGAAGTGGCGAGCGTGCTCTTTGCCGTTCTCGTCCCGGTACCGCGGCCGATACGTCCCATCAGGCCTCTTCGCGATCGACGCCACCGCGCATCGCCTCCCTCCGTCTTCAACTCCCGGGCCTTGCCGCTTCAGTGTGGGAGTCTCTACCGACTGAAAGGCCATCAGCCCGACTGGCTGCCGTCTGTCGAGCACAGACCGGTTGATCAGGGGCGGCCTCGGCTGACCTGGTCTGCTTGTGCGTCGATCCAGGTGCGCAGGTCGGCGCGGCGGTAGAGGACGCGCCGGCCGAGTCGGAAGCTTTTCGGGCCCCTGTCGAGGTGTCGCCAGTACCGGAGGGTGGCGACGGGGGCGCGGAGCACGTCCGCGGCCTCGGTGATGGTGAGCAACTCGGGCTCGTGATCGGCGGTGGGGTCGGGCATGGTTGGCTCCCGGGGTCGTCGGTGGTGGGCGGTGCCTTCACCACAGAAGGCGCTATTTCTGGCCCGGTGGTGACACTTCGCGGCCAGCCTTGTCTGGCTTCCTCCAGTTGTTCTCCGGTAGTGGCACGCCTGGCGCGTCACCCGCCAGCGATGGAGGCTCTGCATCTCCCGGCGCGGGGGTCGGCGCCGGGACCGCCGGGGGACAGCCCCGCTCCTGCGGCCGGGTTCGACCCTGTGCCGATAAGCGGTCTCCCGGGACCGCCTCCAGTCCGCCTCCAGTTCGTCTCCGGCCGATGTCCGGTTGTCCCCCGCGACGCTGTCCCTGGCCGACCTGTGCCGCCCGCGCTTGTGAAGCACGTTCTCCGGTAGGCCGACGGCGGTCGGGGGACCCGCTCGCCCACAGGGACTGGAGGACAACTGGAGGTCCGTTGCTGGCCTGGGGTTTCTCCAGTTGTCCTCCTGTTGTCCTCCAGTCAGCCGATGCTGGCCGTGAGCATCGGGGCGGCTCTCCTCCCCTTGCGACGGCGTTACCCAATGTCCCTTGGGGACCGCTTTGTGCCAGTCGTCATGACGTGTGCGACCCGGAATCCACGCAGCTGCGCCCGGGCCGGCCGGTCGGCGTCCCCGTCGGCGGGTTTCCCCGTCGCTGTCGCGGCGGCGGGTGCGGCCTGGCCGGTGTCGGTGCTCTTGGGCGTGTAGGTGCACGGCGCCAGGACCGCGAGCCCGGTGGACCCCTTGACCACGCTGCGCCTCAGCGCCTTCCAGGTGCCGAACCCGGCGACCCGGGTCGGGCTGAAGCCGAGCCGCGCCGCCTGCAGCGCGATCAGCAGCTGGTTGTTGAGGCTGTAGGTGTGGAACTTCGCGGCGGCATCGAGCATCGCCCGCCACTGCGGATCAGCAGTGAGCGCCTCGACCTGCTCGCCGATCTGCTCGTGCAGAGCCGCGATCTTCGCTGCCCGCGCGGCGTCGGCCGCTTCCGCCTGCGCGGCGCTGAGGCGGGCGCTCCTGCCCCGCCCGCCCTTGCCGGTGCGACTGCTGCTCGCCGTGCTGCTGGTGCTGGTCATCTGGACCCTCCCGGGACTGGAGCCGAAGCCGGTACGGGAGGAACCGCGGAACAGGTGTCCTGCCACCCATTCCTCCGGCCCGTCCGGCAAAGAGCTCTGCTCAGGGGCCGGAAGCGACGGCGGGGGACGACCGGACCAAGACTGCTTCCGCAGCGGAGCGCCCGAAGGGCGGAAGGATCTTGGTCCGGTCGGGCGGAGACGGCGCGGGAGGCCCCTACGCTGAGCTGCCGGACGGGCCGGGGGGCCAGCAGGCACAGCCCGCCGCAGGCGGTCCTTGACGACGGCGCAGCCGGCGCCGCGCGCAGCGTGGCCCGAAGGGTGCTCGTGGCCTGCCCCAACGGCCGCAGTACGACGACGTCGGCGGCGGACCCACCGGTCAGAGCGCCCCGGTCACCCGACACGTCCCGGGGCGCCCTGGCGGACCGAAAGCAGGCCCCGTCGTCTCCCTGTGCTCCGGGTGCGGTGTCCAGCGCCATGAGTCGAGCGTGGCCAGCTCAGCGCCCGCCCGAGGGCGTCCGCCCGGTTGCTGTGGACGAGGTGAACCGTCCTGGACGACCGCGTCGGTGATCAGTAAATTCGCTCTGAACGTGGCAGCGCCCCCGGCCTGGTCAGGCAGGACGGGGGCGCGCTCCGAGCTGAACGTAGCGGCACAGCAGCGCCTGGTGACGGTGGTCTTCCTCTCAGGTCCCGCCCCGCACAAAGGCTGTGCCGACTACGCGGCCGACTCTCACCTCGGCGCTCGCACCTACGGAGATCGACTGGCGCCCCCCGGTTGCCCATGTCACTCTCCTCGTCGCGGCGGGGGCCCTGGCGCTACTGCGCTGGACGCGCCCCCGCCCGCCACGACTCCCCGCGGCCCCGTTCCGTAAGCGGAACGCTCAGCGGGACGGCCACTCGGTGCCGTAGCGGGATCCCTCTAAGGGATCGACTGATTGGGGGTGCGGGAGCCGCTGGACGGTTCCTCGTCGATGTCGGCCAGGGAGGCGCCGGCGTAGCCCTGCGACAGCTGGTTGGACAGCGCCTCGAGATCGGCGAGCTCGGCGACGGCGGTGGTCGCGTCACCCAGGCCGAGCGACTGGTCGCCGTCGGGCACCTGGCACGGCAGGTCCGGCCGCGCCCGGCGCAGCGCGTCGGTCAGGTGGGCCATCTCGCTGGCCAACCCCATGTCGGCCATCGCCTGCTCCATGAGCGCTGCCAGCTCGGCCCGCTGGTCGAGAGACAGCCCGGCCATCATGCGCTCCTGGGCGGCCGCCCGGCGGGCCAGCGAGTCGATGAGCTCCTCGATCGACTGCGGGTCGTCCGGGAAGAAGTCGCCGTGCCGGTCCAACAGCTGCGACAGGTCGGCCACCATGTCCTTGACGGCCTCCAGGTCCTGCTCGCCGGCGTTCTACAGCGCGGACTTCATCGAGGCGAACGAGCTGTCGAGGACCTCCCGGCGGAGCAGGTCCTGGATCCGGTCGTAGGTCTCCCGCGCCTCCGCCGAGCGCCACGCGTAGTCCTTGAGCGCCCGGACGGCACCGGCAGTGTCGTCGGGGCCGACCGCACGAGACAAGGACTTGACAATCGATCATCGAACATCGAACCTCATGTGATCAAGCTAACTGCTCGGCCATTAGGAGGAACCGTGCAAGAAGCCCTGCAGCCGAACCGGCCGCTGGCCGCCGCCGGACCATCAGGCACTGAGCCCCAGAAGGTTCTCCGAAGCAGGGTCGAGGCCCACAGCCTCGTCTCCTTGTGGGACAACATGGAGGACGTCGTCTCGTCAACGACAGAGAAGTTCGTTCCGCATGTATGGCGGTGGGACGACATCCGTGAGGTCTTGATGGCGGCCGGCGACATTGTCTCCCTGGAAGAGGCTGACCGGCGTGCCCTTATCCTGGCAAACCCCGGAGTCTTTCCGAAGTACTTCACGACAAACAACTTGTATGTTGCCTATCAATTAGTGAGGCCAGGGGAAACTGCCGCAGTCCATCGCCACACGCCCAGCGCAAGTCGGTTCGTTCTCGAGGGCAACGGGGGATACACGGTTGTCGAAGGCGAGAAATGCCCGATGCAGCGCGGTGATCTTATCCTCACACCCCAGGGGACGTGGCACGACCACGGAAACGATGGAGAAGCCCCCGCAATCTGGGTCGACGTTCTGGACTTGCCAATCGTTGATCACCAGGGAGCGATCCACTTCGATTTCGTCTATGGCGAAGCCGACCACGGTGGGGGCGAGCCCATTCGCAAGTATAGTCAAAGCATCCGGACTGAGATCGGATACTCGACAAGCCTCTACGGTACGGGCGGGATGCAACCAGCCTACGTTGATAGCAAACGCGGCGACGGAATCGGGTCTCCTCAGTTCGTCTACCCCTGGGAGGCGACGTACGCCGCCCTGAACCGCTTAAGAGACCACGAGGGCAGTCCCTTCGACGGAATCGTCCTCCGCTACACCGACCCGACTACAGGGGGGCCCATCTCGCCGACCATGGATTTCACGGTCCAACTCCTAAGGGCGGGCGAGGCGACGAAGAGTCACCGACACACGTCCAGCACATCGTATACCTGTATTCAGGGAAGCGGCGAGACCATTGTGGACGGGCAAGTAATGTCCTGGGGCGAGAACGACACCTTTGTTCTCCCGTCATGGTGTTGGCACTCGCACCAAAACCACAGTGCGACCGAAGACGCCATCCTGTACGCGGTGTCGGACCTGCCCATCTCCGTGAAACTCGGTTTGTACCGGGAGCAGGCTGAGGGTGAACCGGATGGTGCTTGGCGGGGCCGTCCTGGCACCTATGAACGGCGGCAGTAGAATGCTCGCCACGGACGCAATCCCTTTTCCCACGCCGAGCGTGATCCGGTTCAGGGAGTCCGGCGCCACCTCGACGAGTACTGGCCTGGCATTTCACGACCAGGCCTGGCCTCAGCCCACCGTGGCCGGCGCGCTCGTCAGCAGCGGCGTGACCAAGGAAGAGGCGGACCGGCTGACGCAGAATCCCGTCCTCTTGGCTTGCCACTTGAACGATGGGGACACGGCAAAGTCTCTCCTGGCGAGCTTGGACGGCAGCGCGGCAGCGCTTCGGCCTGGCGACCTGCAGCTCACCGTTCCCGTCGACACCGAGTCGAGAATATTTGCGGTGGGCCTGAACTATAGACGACACGCCGAAGAATTCGGCTCGAAAGAGCAGCGGTCGGTCCCCATCGTATTCATGAAAACATGGGATTCGGTGTCCGGCCCGTACGACCCAATAGTACTGCCTAGGCAGGACTCGGCAATCGACTTCGAAGGCGAACTCGCCGTCGTGGTCGGCCACGACGTCCCGCTCTATGGGCGCGGCGGAGAGCAGTGCATAGCCGGCTACACCGTCGCGAACGACGTCACGGCTCGGACGATCCAGGCCAGCAGCTCCCAGTGGACACTGGCGAAGAGCTTTCCGACCTTCTGTCCTCTGGGCCCGGGAATAGTCCCATCGGGCCTTATGCCCGCGCCGCTGGATCTGAAGGTGGTCACGCGTCTGAACGGTGAGATCATGCAAGAGGCCACCACGGGCCAGATGATCCGTTCAGCGGTCGAACTCGTGGACTACGTCGCACAACATGTACCGCTGCGTATGGGGGACCTGCTGCTGACCGGAACCCCCGAAGGCGTGGGTCATTTCCGTAACCCACCCATTCACCTGCAGTCGGGCGACACCGTGGATATTTCAATCGAGGGCATCGGCCGTATCTCGAACGCCGTACGACAGAGCCACGAGCCGTGACTTCGAATGTCGCACCGCTTGGCAACCGCACCGTCCGCGCGCACGTTATGGACGCCCTCAGAAGCGACATCCTCTCGGGACGGCTGCCCCCAGGTGCCCGGCTGGTCCAGGCACAACTGGCTAAGCAATTCGGAACTTCACTGGCGCCTGTGAGGGAGGCGCTATACGAACTGTCGGCCCAAGGCCTGGTCGTACTCACGCAGCACCATACTGCGGTCGTGTTCAAGCCGACTGTAGAGGAGCTTATTCATTGCTACGAGGTTCGTATCCTTCTCGAGGAGGACGCGGCACGACGAGCAGCCGATTGCGCAACGCCGGCCGACCTGGAGGCGGCTGCTCTTCTGTTGGACGCCATGGAGGCCTCTGTCGACCCGAATGACTGGGTGGGGCTCAATACTCAATTCCATCTCGCCCTGTGCAGCGTCGCGAGAAACCCCGTCTTGACCGACACGATCGAGCGTCTTCGCGCTCTGACCGAGCCGTATGTTCGCATCTACGTCACTGAGTCCAGCGCGGAGCGACGAGCTGATCGCGAGCATCGTGAAATCCTCGCGGCAGTGGTCGCGGGCGATCGAGAACTGGCGGCTACGACGGTCCGCAGTCATCTCGAAGCGACGAAGGAGAGCGTTGCGCGACGCCTTTCGCAGACGCAAGAGCAATGGAATCCAAAATGAAACCGGAGGAGCAATCCATGCCTATCGATTACGGAATCGTCGCAGACGTGATGAGGTTTGCGGTGGAGCACGGGCGTGAGCGAGGATTCAACGTCGCCTGTGGAGTCGTTGACCCTTCCGGGCGGCCCTTGGGTGTCCTGAAGCACCCAGACGCGCTGTGGACGACGCCTGATATGGCGCTCGGAAAAGCCACCCTTGCAAGCGCTTTCCGGGAGCCTACTGCCCCACTCTTCGAGCGGTGGCAGCGGGAGCGTCCTCAGTACGGTGTCAGTATTGCTGCGTGGGGCGTTGGTAATGGCTGGTTCGCGGTTGAGGGCGGCGTGCCAGTAAAAGTCGGAGACGGAGGTGTCGTCGCTGCAGCTATCGGGATCAGCGGTGGATTCCCCGCGACGATCGACGCGGAGATCGCCGACGTGGCAGTGGAGCGCATGATCGCCTTGCTGGGGGACTCCAGCCAGGGGTAAGTCATTGGCTTTGAATGGTCACCCGGTTGACACGGAAGGTTTGAAATGGGAAACGTAGTCCAGTACCGGAACCCCGACTCTGTCCCCGAACCACTGGGAATGTATTCACACGTCTCAATCCATGCGGGCATTGTGCATGTTGCTGGGCAGGTCGGGATCGACTCGACGGGCCAGATCCCGTCCACTTTCGATGCGCAGTTCGCACAGGCGATGCGGAATGTAGCCGACGTCCTGGATTCGGTGGGATGCGACCTGGGGGACATCCTCGCGACAACTACGTACCTGGTGGATCGAGGTGACATCGCGGAGTTCTATGCCGCTCGGGCGAAGCTGTACCCCGAGATTTTCCCCCGCGACGACTTCCCACCGAACACCTTGCTTGTCGTGAATGGCCTCGTTCGCGAGGAGCTCCGAGTAGAAATCCAGCTCACCGCGGCGCATGCCGCGTCATGAACGTCACCCCGAAGGGATCCCATCATGAGTGTCCGGCGGTTCAACGGTCTCGTCCGGGCTGGAGCAGGTATCACCGCAATGACGCTCCTGCTCACCAGCTGCGGTGGAGATGGTGGAGATGGAGCAGGTGGGGCGGGGGAGGAAACGCTCAGTTTCCGGTACGCAAGTCCGGCCACCTCCACCAGCTCTCTTGGGGAGGGGGCAGAGTGGTGGGCGGAGCGACTCAATGAACAGAGCGAAGGGCGCATAGACGTAGAGCTATTCCAGGACTCGTCCCTCATTGCAGCCACCGACACGCTCGCGGGGGTACAAGAGGGCCGCGCGGAGATAGGTTACCTCGCATCGCTGTTCTATCCGGAACAGCTGCCATTGACCAACGTGGCGGGCCTTCCCTTCGTATCGGACGATGCCGAGGCGGTGCAGCGCGCCCTATATGAGTTGTACCAATCGAACGAGGCCTTCCGTGCCGAGTACGAGGACCTCGGCCTGAGGGTGCTCTTCTTCCTGCCCGTCGGCGCGACGGTCGCGGGCTTCGAAGAGCCAATCGATTCCCTGGAGGACTTCGACGGGCTGACCGTCAGAGCCGCGGGGCTTGCGGCGAATGCCTTCGCCGAAGTCGGAGCCAACCCCGTCTTCCTGCAGACCGCGGAGATATTTGAAGGCTTGCAGCGCGGTGTCGTGGATGGGTTTGGTGGTCTTGCTTTCGATCTGGCGATCTCGCTGGGTCTTCATGAGGCAGCTCCTGCCTTTGTCCACCCGGGGCTGGGCTCCTACGCCTCAGCTGTGGTGGTCATGCGTCTGGAGGATTGGAACGAGCTTCCTGACGACCTCCAGGCTGTGATCGACGACGTGTCACAGGAATACATGTCGCAGTCGGTGGAGATGGTGATGGAGTTCGACGACCGGCTCTGTGACCGGCTGATCAGCGAAGGCGGAAGCGTGACCATCCTGCCTGAGAGCGAAACCGAGGCTTGGAGCGAACTGGGGGATTGGGACAGTCTCTGGGTGCAGGCGGCGGTCGACGCGGGTGTGCCGGAAGAGACAGCGGCCTCATTCCTTGAGGAGTACCGGTCAATCGTTCAGGAGCTTGAGGGCCAGGGCGCTTACGAAGACGGTGCAGTCCGGTGCGCTGAACGGTCGGAGTGAAGTGGCTATCGTGCCGGAGAGCCAGCGTAGTGCGGCTGCGTCGTCCTCTCGGTCCGGGCGCGCATGGCGGGGGCCTGTCTCGTCGCTAACAGCCGGACTGGGCGTACTGAGCGCGGTGGCCCTTGTAGCCATCGTGGTCATCCTGTGCCTCGACGTGTTCGCCAGGAACGTGCTCGGACAGCCCCTGGCCGGCACTGTTCCATATGTCGAGGTGCTGCTGGTGACGTTCGCGATCGCAGCGTTGCCAGTCACCCAAAAGAACGGTGGCCACATTGCCATGGAGTTGATCACTTCCAAAGTGGCGCCCAGGGTTGGCCACTGGCTGGGTTACGTCCGGACGATCCTCGTCTCAGGACTGCTCCTGTGGATGGTTGTGGGCACCCTCGGCGTCGGCTTGTCCTCCATGGAGAGCCGGGAGGTGCGCGTCGGACTCAGCCACGTCCCGGCCTGGCCTGTTCGCCTCCTCATTCCCGTTGCGCTGGTCGTGCTGTTGCTCCAAGTGATCGTAACGGTGTTCCGTTCCCGGAAGGAGGAGCGCCCGGATGGACGCTGAGGTCGTCATCGGTCTGGGCGTCCTGTCTCTGCTGATCCTTCTCGCGATCGGTTTGCCTGTTGCGTTCGCCCTTGGTATCTGCGGGGGCCTAGGTGTCCTCCTAGTGACGTCTTTCGATGTTGCTACCGACGTGTATGGCCGAGAAACGTTCGAGTCCGTCGTCGGCTATACGCTCGTGGTGATCCCCCTATTCGTTCTCATGGGGATGGCGGCCAAACGGTCCAAGATGGGCGAAGAGGTCTTCTGGATCATCAGCCGGCGCCTCCGAAGGGTGCCGGGGGGGCTCGGTATAGCCACTGTTGGTGCGGGCGCAGTGTTTGCGGCGATGACGGGCTCCAGTGCCGCGGCGGTGGCGACGCTCGGGCCAATCGCAATCACGGAGATGCGGAAGCATGGATACTCCGATCGGCTCGCCGCCGGAGTCGTCTCTGCCGCTGGGACCCTAGGCATCCTCATTCCACCGAGCGTCGTCATTGTGCTGTACGGCGTGCTGAGCGGAATGTCCATCGAACGCCTTCTGATAGCCGGACTTGTACCCGGCATACTCACCGCTGTTCTCTATGCGACGGCGGCTTGGTTTCTGGGCAGGACCCATGTGTCACTCCCGCTCGACGTAGGTGGAGGCGAAGAGAAGACGACTTCAGAAGGCGACGGCCCAGTCGGGACCGGAGCCGGGCGACCCGATGGAGCGGCGGGGCCCATCACCATGGTGGAGAGTGAGGTCGCTCCACCCGGTGTGACTCCTGGGCCATGGCGGGCGTTGGTGGAAGTCTTCCTGCTCTTCGTCCTGGTCGTGGGTGGCCTGTATGCGGGCGTCTTCACGGCGGTGGAATCTGCCGCCGTCGGTGCGTTGGCTTCCTTGGCGATTCTCGCAGGTAGGGCTAGATCGCGCCGGTTTTCTGCGGTCAAGACCTCATGGGAAGCCTTGACCGATACCGTGTCGATATCGGGAATGATCTACGCCCTGTTGATCGGCGCGAGCATCTTCACGCTGTTCATGACCATGGCAGGGGCTCCGCAATCACTTGCCGACTGGATTACGGGCCTCGCGGTACCTCCCTTGCTCGTGGTGGCACTGGTACTGCTCGCCATCATCCCTCTCGGGATGTTCCTGGACGGGTTCTCCATCCTTCTCATCATGGTCCCGCTCCTACATCCGGTGATCGTCGACAACCTGGGGTTCGACGGGATCTGGTTTGCTATCCTGTTCGTCAAGTGTATTGAGCTCGGCCTGATCACTCCTCCCGTCGGCATAAATGTCTTCGTTGCTGCCGGGAGCGTTCCGGGGCTCTCCCCCGAGGTGGCATTCCGTGGTGTCATGCCGTTCTTCCTCGTCGACCTCATGGGAGTTGTGGTGATGTTTCTCGTCCCGGGGCTGATCACCTTCCTCCCCGGTCTGATGGCTTGATGCCTGGAAACTTTCCCTGCGTCCCCTAGGCCCGCCTCCGGCCGGCTTTCGCCGCGGTCCAGAGGTGGAGCAAGCCTGGTGATGAGGAATGACCTCTGAAATGGGCGGTCGGCCTGTCCTGTCCACCCTTCCCACTTAGCGAGGTTCGGTAGCATGCAATATGAGAAGCTCGTCGTTCGCCTCATGGCTCGGTTCGAGGCCGGCTCAACCATGAAGCGGCCCACATGCGGATGAAAAACTTGTCGGAGAAGGCCCTCGTGGGCTCCTGTGGAGGCGAAGACGGCGACTGCTCGTCTGGCGGAAATTCAACCCAGACCGGGACCTTCGCCAGGTCGGCGGCGGTCGCCAAGTGCTCCTCGGCCCATCGTGGACCAGTGAACTCGGTTCCGTCGTGACTCCGGCGGCGGGAGAGAAGTCGTTCAAAAGGCGACTGGACGGGCGCGGGACCCAGATCGGCATGTGGGCCTGCTCCGGGAGTGCAGTGGTTACGGAGATCTGTGCTGGGGCCGGGTTCGATTGGCTCATCGTGGATGCCGAACACAGTCCCAATGACGTTGCTTCGATCCAGGCTCAGCTCCAGGTCGCTGAGGCGTACCCCCCGGCGGTCGTCGTCCGTCCTCCCGTGGGGGAGGCCGTGATCCTTAAGCAGTACCTGGACGTCGGTGTCCGGAATCTGCTCATGCCGATGGTGGAATCGGCTGCGCAGGCCCGAGAGCTTGTCCGCTTTGTTACCTATCCGCCGCGCGGCATCCGGGGGCTAGGAGCAGGACTGGCCCGCGCGTCCCAATGGGGCCGTGACACTGACTACTTGGCGAAGGCGGACGAGACCATCACGGTCATCGTGTTGATCGAATCTATGCGCGGGGTCGACGCGGCGGCCGATATCGCCGCCGTCGAGGGTGTCGACGGCGTCCTCATCGGCCCCTCCGACCTCGCGGCGTCCATGGGACTGTTGGGCATGCAAGGGGATCCGGCGGTCGTCACGGCAGTCGAGCGCTGCATCCGGGCCGTGCAGTCAGTCGGTAAGCCAGTCGGCGTCAATGCGTTCGATGAGAAGCTGGCCCGCCAGTACATCGGTGCTGGCGTCGATTTCATCTCTGTTGCTGCGGATGTGAGCGTCCTTGCTCGGGGAACGGAGCAAGTGGCGGCCCGATACGCTCCCGGATCGGCGACCTGAGGCGGACTCCACCCGCGTCAGCAGCCAGACTGATTCTGTGTGGTCGTCGTCGCGCGCAAGTGGTCGTACAGCCACTGCTCAGCGACGTCATCCGGCCACCCGAGGTCGAGCACTCGGTCGGCGGTACGGAACGCCGTGAACCCTCCGCCGGATTCACGAGACACCTCAGCGATAGCCGTGAAGTCCGACAGGTGCATCTGAAGATGCTGAGCTCACGGGCTGATTCCGAAAGCGCACTTGCCGTATGCCCCTCATCCGGACGGTGCATCAATCCGCCGTGGTTGACGCCTTCACACGCCGCGATGCGGGCAGGTATCGCCCGCATCGCAAGAGGAAGGGAAGCGGCACCGCGGTAGCAGGGTTCGTAATGGTGCCTCCCGTCTGCCCCGGCCCACCGGGCAGTCCGAGACTCTTCAGGATGGCGTTCCGTTCCTGCACCTGCGAGGGCGTCAGTCGTGGGCCGGCTCTGGGTCGTCCTTCGGCGGGAAGCGCTTGTCGAACTCTTCACCGGCCTTCTTGGCTACGTTCTTGCTGCCGGCCAGCCCTGCCGCACCCGCGATGGTTCCGACGATCGGCGGCGCCGCCACCGCGATCGCCACCAGGCCAGCGGTCCACATCAGCCAGACCCACACGAGGACGACCTGACGGGCGCGCTCCCGGGACATCCACGGCCGCTCGCGTGCCAGAACCTCGGCGGCCTCCTCGATCGCCGCCACCATGTCCACATCCGAGCCGACACCGGCCTCGGCGGTCTCCAGCGTCGTCGCGTCGATCTCGCCAGAGTCGATCAACGCCGACACCCGGTCGATGCCGTCCATGTCCGGGAAGTCGAGGTGCACGCGGGCGATATCGTTGATCCGCTGTAGGGCGTCGGTAAGCTCTGGCGTGACGAGCATGCCGGCCATGTGCTCCTGCAGCTGCACGTTCGCCATGAGCGGGACCGCGAACTTCTCAGCCCACTGCTGCTGTTGCGCGGCGATCTGCGCGAGCATTGGCTCCATCAGCTTTCGAGTGCTTAGCTGCTGCTCAATCAGCGGCCGGAGGCTCTCGGCGATCGACGTCTGGATTCGCGATGCCTTGAGCACGGGTTCGAGCTGGGACGCTACGGTGCGGCCGACCGAGCCGTTGACCTGCTCGGCGATCGAGCAGAACCGGCTCTGCATCCGCTCCAGCGAAGCGGTGAGAGCCGGCGTCGACATAGCGCGCAACAGGGCGGCCTGCTGCTCATCGGTCAGTCGAGGCTGGCCGTCGTCCCCGTCAGCCACCGTGTCGGTCGCCATGACCCGACCTTAGGCCGTGCTGTGCGACAGGGACCGGAGCTCCGTCGGGCGTCCCATTAGACGACGGACCGCCGGGACGCAGGCTCGTGCCACAGGAGGAACCGCAACCGGGGTCACCGCAGGACAGAGCATGTGCCACCCTCGGCCGCTGTCCCGTAGGACCCGCCCCATGAACCTTCCCGCACGGGTAGGACAACCGGGAAACCCTGCTGGCTGGCAGAGCCGCGTCCTCCGCCAGCTGCTTGACACCCACGCCACCGTGTCACAGGAGGCTGCTGTGTGACGCGAACCGGTGCATCGCGGAGCTCATCGTCGTCAGCATTAGAGACCGGGAAAACGGCATCCTGCTTGCAGTCGACAATCGCCATAAGCAACCAACGAGATGGCACCTCGTACGACCTGCTTCCCGTAAAAGCCAGCCACTTTCACGATTGCTTAGGTCCTCACTAAAGGACGGCACGCATGCTACCTTCGGAGGTAGAACGGGCCCCGCTTCGCGGGGCCCATCGGCGTTTGTAGGGGCGACTTGTTGGTCATTATCGGACGGCGTTGAAAATGCACGGCGGGATGAAGATCTACGCCGGCGCGCCGGCGGCTGCCCGCCACTACGTGGAGGCCGACCGGGGGCGGGCGGATGACTACTACCTCACCGAGGGCGCCGGCGTCGCCCGCCGGTTCAGCGTCACCGAGGGGCGGGTTATCGAGCTGCCGCCGCTGACCGGCGACGCGTACGAGACGTGGGTGGCCGGCTGTGACCCGGGCACCGGCGAGCCGCGGGGGCAGCTACGGGACGACGACCGTGCGGTGCGGTTCGTCGAGGTGGTGGTCAACGGCCCGAAGACGTGGTCGCTGGCCGCCGCCCTGCATCCGGACCTCGCGATGGCGTATGACGCGGCCCAGGCCCGCGCGGCCGGGCAGATCATCGGCTGGCTGGGGCAGCACGCCACCACCCGGGTCGGTCCGCGCGGCGGGCAGGTGCAGGTGCCGGTCGAGGTGGCCGAGGCGGTGACGGTGGCGCACTACACGTCGCGGGCCGGGGACCCGCACCGCCATCTGCACCTGCAGATCAACGCCCGGGTGTTCGCGGTCGGAAAGTGGCGCGGCCTGCACACCGTCGGCGTCCGCGATTCCCTCGCCGCCATCAACGGTATCGGGCACGCCGCGGTCGCCTGCGACCCGCAATTCCGGGCCGCGCTCGCCGCCCACGGATATGCATTGAATAGTGATGGGGAGATACGGCAGCTGGCGGATTTCGTGGGCGCCTTCAGCGCGCGGACGGCGCAGATCGCCCGGAACATCGATCGGTACGAACGAGAATGGGCCGCGGCGCATCCCGGCGAATCCCCCGGCCCGGCGTTGCGCCGCTCCTGGGACGCGCGAGCGTGGGCAGCGGGCCGCCCGGACAAGGTGCTGCCGCAGCCGGGGGAGGACCTGACGGCACGGTGGCTGGCCGAGCTGGCCGAGCTGGTCGCCCTGGGCTACCGCGACCGGAATGTGTCCACCGGCCTGACACCCACCCCGGTGGGGAGCCTGGACCGGGAGCAGGTGGTGGGCCGGGTGCTGGCCCGGCTGGTCGCCGCCCGCTCGGCGTGGAACGCCGCCGACGTGCGCGGGGAGGTCGAACAGCTGCTCGCCGCCGCCGGCATCGTCACCGACCCGGCGGTGCGCATCGAGCTCGCCGAAGACCTCACCGCCCGCACCCTGTCCAGCTGCGTGCCGCTGCTGGACCGCGGCGGGGTGCCCGAGCACATCCGGGCCTGGACCTCGAGCCCGGTGCTCGCCGTCGAGGCCGACCTCACCGCCCGCCTCGCCGCCCGCGCCACCGAGCGCCCGGCCGGCGCCCCGGACACCGATCCGACACCGCCGGCCGACGTCGCAGCCGGTGCTCCGCGGCTGGATCCCGGACAGGCCGCGGCGGTCGCCGCGCTCACCGGCCGCCGGCGCCTGGTGGTGATCGAGGGCGCGGCCGGCGCCGGCAAGACCACCACCCTGGCCGCCACCCGGACCCTGCTCGCCGACGTTGGGCGCCGGCTGGTCGTGGTCACCCCGACGCTGAAGGCAGCCAAGGTCGCCGCCGCGGAGGTCGGCGCGGTCGCCGGCTCGGCCGCCCGGCTGGCCTTCGAGCACGGCTGGCGCTGGAATGACGACGGCGCGTGGACCCGCCTGCCCGTCGGACAGCCCGACCCGGTCACCGGCCGCGCGTATGCCGGGCCCACTGGCCGGGCGCGGCTGCGGGCCGGCGACCTGCTCGTCGTGGACGAGGCGGGCATGCTGGACCAGGACACCGCCCGGGCCCTGCTGACGATCGCCGACGAGTGCCAGGTGCACCTCGCCCTGCTCGGTGACCGGCATCAGCTCGCGGCCGTCGGCCGCGGCGGCGTCCTCGACCTCGCCGCAGCCCAGGTCGACCCGACCGAGCACCTGACCCTGGTCGGGGTGCACCGCTTCACCCGCACCGACGCCACCGGCCGCACCACACCGGACACCGACTACGCCGACCTGACCCTGGCGATGCGCACCGGCACCAACCCCGGGACGGTGTTCCACGCGCTCCTGGCCCGCGGGCAGATCCGGCTGCACCCCGACCCGCAGGCGCTGCGGGAGACGCTCGCGTCCGGCGCGGCCGACTCCTACGCCGCGGGTGAACGCGTGGCCGTGGTGGTCGCCACACGCGAGCAGGCCGCCGCCCTCAACGCCGCCATCCGGGACCGACTCGTCACCGAAGGCCGGGTCGACGACCGGCGCGTGGTCGTCACCGCGGCGGGGGAGCGGATCGGCGTCGGCGACCGGATCGCCACCCGCCACAACGACCGCCACGTCGCCGTCGCCAACCGCGACCTGTGGACGGTCACCGGCGTCGACCGGGACGGCGGGCTGCTCGTCACCCCCGCCGGCGGCGTGCTCGGCTCTGTCACCCCCGCTGTCACCCCGGCCGGGAGAGGGGCGCGGATGCTGCCCACTCACTACGTCACCGCGCACGTGGAACTGGCCTACGCAACCACCGCGCACGGCACCCAAGGCGACACCGTGACCGCCGCGCACCTGGTGGTCGGCGAGGACACCGGCGCGGCCGCGGCCTACGTCGGGATGACCCGGGGCAGGGAGGCCAACATCGCCCACCTCGTCGCGGCCGACGCCGCCGAGGCGCGGGAGCAGTGGCTCGCGGTCTTCGCCCGCGACCACGCCGATCTCGGCCCCGCGCACGCCGCGCGGCTGGCCGCCGCCGAGGCCGCCCGCTACGCCCGGCAGCGCCCGCTGGAGCAGGCGCTCGCCGACCTGCACTCTGCGTGGACGGCCGAGCAACGCTGCCTCGACCGGCTCGCCCACGACCTGCCGCGCCGGGACGCGCTGCGCGAGATCGTCGCGCTCGAGTCCGCCCACGCCGACCGGGCCGTCGCGCTGACCGAGGCATATCGGCGGACGGGAATCGACGCCCGCCACGCCACGGCGCGGGCCGACGCCAGCGGCGCGGTCGTCACCGCCGAGACCGACCGGATCCGCGACACGCTGCTCGACAGCTGGGACACCGGGCGTGACGCCGCCCGCGACGCCGCGCAGGTCGTGCTCGACGGCCCCGGCCGGCTCCAACTGCGGCGTGCGGC
>NZ_SPQM01000007.1 GCF_004570345.1 Blastococcus sp. CT_GayMR20
CGCCGGCCAGCAGCCCCGTGCCGCTCACCGTCGTCCTCCCGCCGCACCGGCCCAGGAGCCCCGGCCGGACCGAAGCCAGCTCGGGTCGAAGCCGACGCGCACGTAGTCGGCCAGATCCACCGGGTCGTGCTCGGGCACCGCGCGACCGTCCGGGCCCGGGCCGAAGACCTCGGTGACCGCCGGGCGCCCGCCCTCCCCGATGCCGTTGCACTCGAGCACCTGGCTGACGAACCGGTGGCGCTCACCTCCGATCCAGCGCTCATCGACGGTGCTGAGGTGCACGACCAGGTCGATCGCCGACGCACAGGACCGATACGCGTGCTCCGGGGTCACCGCGGCCCGGCCGCGCATGCACAAGTTGGCGAGCCTCTCGAAGGCATGGTGCGCCGAACGGGCGTGCAGCGTGCAGGCCGAGCCGCCCTCGCCGGCCTCCATCACCTCGATCAGCGGCCAGGCCTCCTCGCCGCGCACCTCGCCCAGCCAGACCCGGGACACGTTCATCACCAGCGCCTGCTCCACCAGCTCGGTGAGAGTCACCTCACCGAGGCGGTGGCCGTCCGGGCCGCGCTCGCCGGTGCCCTCTCGGGCCTCGAACGGCACCACCCTCGGATGCCGGTCCGGCAGCTCGTGCAGCAGCAGCTCGAAATGCTTCTCGATCGTGGCGAGGTTCTCCTCGACCGGCAGCTCGTTGGCCAGCGCCCGCAGCAGCAGCGTCTTGCCAGCGCCCTGCGCGCCGGTGACCACCACGTTCTTCCGCGCCCGGATCGCGGCGCGGAGAAACTGCGCCAGCGACCGGTCGAGCGCCCGCAGTCCAACCAGGTCGTCGAGGTCGACGTTGCGGATCCGATGCCGGCGGATCACCAGCTGCGGTCGCGGCACGGTCTCGATCACGGCCGCCAACCGGGACCCGTCCGGCAGCCGCATGGTGAGCAGCGGACTGGCTGTCGTCAGCGTCCGCTCCGCGCGGCCCAGCCGAGCGGCGATGTGCTGCAGCTGCCGCACCAGATCCTCATCCGAGTCCGCGATCGCCTCCACCCGGACATCGCGGCCGTCGGCGTAGCCGACCCACACGTTGTCGTGCCCGTGCACCTCGATGTTCTCCACAGCCGGGTCATCCACGTAGGGCTGCAGCCGACCCAACCCGAACTGGGCGGCGAACACCGCCTCGGCGATCACCCGCTCCTCGGCCGCCGACGGCACCACCTGCCCGGCGCGCATCCGTTCCCGGATCAGCTCGTCGAGCCCGTCCTGCACGAGCGTGCGGGCCAGCTCCTGCTGCGCCACCGTGCTGAGCGTCGGGCGCCGCTTGAGTTCCTCAGCCAGCGCCGCCGCCGTCACCTCGTGCAGGCGGCGGACCAGCGTCCAGTCCACCGCCTCCGGTGTTGCGTCGGGTCCCGGAGGCACGGCCCCGGCGTGGACCATGTCCGTGGTGACGTCAGCGGACACGACTGCCCCCGACCGTGGCCTCCGCCGCAGACACCGGAGCGGGTGGTGGCGTCAGCCGGGATTCCTGCGCCGCGGCAGAGTCGGCCAGCCGGGCCGCCACCGCCCGGGCGGCCCGCAGCAGCGCCGACTGGGCGAACAACCGACCCGCCGGTTCGCCATCGCTGAGCACCGCCGCCGCCTTCGCATCCCGCGGCAGCGAACCGACGACCGGAACGCCGAGCGCCTCGCCGATCTCCCGCTCGCCGTACGGCTCCCCCGCCCCGACCACCAACGCGCCGAGCATGCCGCCCCGGCCCTTCTCGGCCTGCAGCTCGGCGATCGCCCGCGCCGCCGCGCGCACAGCGCGCAGCGTGGAGCCGGTGACCACCACCACTGCGGCCGCGCGACGGACCGCGGGCAGCGGGAAGTGCTCGGCGTGCAACCTCCCGCAGTCGGCCACCACGTCGACCGCGCCGCCCTCCACCGACGCCAGCACGGTGGCCAGGCGATCCCAGTCCACATGACGGGCACCGGCGGGATCGGCCAGGCCCGGCAGCAGCCGAACCCGTCCCTCGGCGTCGAGCCGCATCAGCTGGGCGTCCAGGTGCCGGGCCGGCCCGCCCCGTCGCGCCGCGAGCTCCAGGTCGGCCAGCCCACCGGCCGACACCTCGCCCCGACCGTATCCCGCCAGCACGTCCCCGCCGGCCGGATCCAGCTCGGCCAGCACCAACGGCCGCGGCCAGCACAGCGCCAGTGCCAGCCCGCTGGTGGTCACCCCGGGTGCGCCCTTCGCCGAGCACAGCGCGATCAACACAGCAGCCGCCCCGCCTTACTCGCCGGCCACTACGACGATGGCGACCAGACCCGCCGCGGCACGCGCGGCAACAGCTGGCCCGTCAGCCGCGTCGACGAGCACGTCGACCACCCGCAGCCCGTCGGCTCCCGGCGGACCGGACTGAACCACGGTCGCCTCCACCACCCCCGAACCCCCCGCTCCGCTCCCGGCAGGAGCAGTGCCTGCGGCCACAGGAACCAGGAGGACGTCGTCCCCCGGGCGCAGCGTGGTCGCCGGCAGCTGCACCGCCGACACCCCCACCCCGACAAGCTGCTGTCCGGGACCCGGAAGCCGCTGATCGGTCAGCGCCTGACGCGTCAGGAGCGAACCCGGCGCCAGGGTGGTCGCCGCGACCAGGCCGACCACCTCATCGCGCTCCCCGTACGGAATGGGCTCCAACGCCGGATCGGAGGTGATCCGCGCCTCCACCAGGTCGGCAGCGGTCACGGGTTGACCCCACGGCACCTCCCGTGCCATCGCGATCACCGGCGACGTCTGCCCCAGCGACGTCGCCAGATACGTCGCACCCAGCGCACCGAGGATCACCATGGTCACCGCCAGCGCCAGCAGCGCCGGACGGCGGCGGCGACGCGGTCGCCCCAGCACCGGCGCCCGAGACAGGCCGTTGACCGCCGCCTGGGGTGGTGTGCTGAGATACGGCGGGGTGCGAGTCACCGGCTGCTTCCGTTCTGGTTGAGGACGTGCAGCTCACCGACGAACAGCTCCGCCGACGACGACAGCTCGAGCGTCTCGGTTCCCGACTGACCGCCGCCGGACCAGGTGATCGTCCACGTGCTCGTCGCGGTGATCGGCCACGGCCCTCCGCCGGGCACGTGCCGGCTCGACGCCTGTGCATAGACATGTCCGCAGTCCGGGGAGGGACCCTCCACCCCCGCGGTGTACGGAGCCCCGGCCCCGCAGACCACCGTGGTGCCATCCCCCATGTCCCAGCTGACCTGACTCACCTGGCCCACAGCGGTGACGGACACTCCTCCCGCTGAAGCGGACGCCCGGGCAGGGCCGGTGGTTTCCGCGCTGCGCTCGACCCACATCCAGACAGGAAGGCCCACCAGGCCACTCGCTGAGCCCGGCGGTGGCGCCGTCCTGATTTCCGGTGCCCTCAGGGCCATGGAGGAGATGGCCTGCTGTGCGAGGACGACGGGATCCGCTGCAGGATCGGAAGGAGAGCCGGTCCCGTTCGCGAGAAAGATGAGCCCAGACCACACGCCGGGACCCCAACCGGCCGGACGTGGGCATGTGAACGCCCAAATCATGCCATCTTCTGGCCGTTGTCCCGCCCACACCGGGTGCCCTATCCACGGCTGGGGATTCGCCACCGCGCGGGTGCAGGCGTCTGGCGGGGACGGATTTCCGCCGCCGTCCTGCCCCGCACTGGCGCTAACACCGCCAGGGTTACCGCTGACTTCCGGCGTCGACACCCACAGCGAGCAGGTCCCGGTGCGGGGGTCGGTCCTGGAGCATTCGACGCCCGGGTCTGCTGCGGCGATCCCGGAAGATGTCAGGCCGAGCCACCCTGGCACTGCGGCGAGTACGACCAAACTCAAGATGCGCTTCAGCATGGCCGGTCCGGCCGCGGCTCCAGCGTGGTCACCAACCAGGGTTCACGGGGCTCCGCCAGGAACTGGACGACGGTGATGTCCCACACGTACCGAGGCGGGGTCCCAGGCGGTACTACCTCGCCGGTCTCGACGTTGACCCGCTGGGCGCTCTGACTGTCGTAGCAGCCAGTGATCCTCACTGTTGGCCCCTCCGGCGCAACCAGATCCACGCTCGTGGCCGTCAGATCTACGGCAGAGTCACCCTCTTGACGAAGCCCAAGGGTGGCGTAGTCCCGCACGGACTGAACGGTGAGAAGCGCCGCCGGATCGGCTGCGTACCGGCGGATCTCGGACTCCCAGTCCCGAGCAGTTGGCTCACGACTCGCCGCGTCGCTGACCTGAAGCAGGCTTTCGAAGGCTTGGGTGGCGGCCGCGGCCGCTTCTTCCTCACGGGTTGGAGGCTCTGACGTCACAGAGGACGTCATGGGGGACGAAGTTGTAGGCGCGACGCTCGGGGACGCCTGCTCCGAACTGCCTTTGTCGTCACTGCAGGCCGCCAGGGCCAAGGCTGCGCCTAGGACGGTAAGGACAACCTGCCGCCGAACCATCATCCGACTCGGTCGACGTCGATACGTTGGCCACGTCCGCCTGCGAGCTGCTGGTGGCTCCTGGGCCTTCTCACGGGCTGCGTTTGCGGTCGATCGTCGATCGGGATGGGCGGTTGGCTGCGGATCAAACCAGCGGCCACCGCTATGCTGAACACGCTCGTGCACGCCATGGCACCTCCCCGACAAGCGGTGGCGGGAAGTTACCACCAGTGGCGTTCGGTAGCGTAACCCCTTCCTCCAGTAATCCTCCAGTTCCAGCCTTGGCGTCTGATCCTCCAGTAGATCGCCGGTTCAGTCACTGGGGGATGCCAAGGCGGCATGTTCGCTACGTGAACGGCGGATGGCTGCCTCAACGCGAGTGGCTGCCACACCGAGCACCTGAGCCACGGCAGATACGACACTTGGTGAGGGTTCCGTGCCGGGGCGTCCGTCCTCCAGTCGGACGTACGTCATGACCGAAACGCCCGGAGCCCCCATCTCGTTCGTGGCAAGGCCGGCCGCGACTCGAAGCGCCGCCAGAGGCGGGTCGTTCGGGTCGGCGTCGAGCAAGTGCAGCGGTTCGACACCTAGCGCGGCTGCCAACCGCGGGATGAACCGAGGCCGGGGGCCTTCCAGGCCCAACTCCCAGACACGAACCCGGGCCGGACCCGACAATCCCAGCGTTCGGGCGAGGTCTTCTCGTGTCATACCAGTGGCCTTCCGAGCCTCGAGGAGACGATCACTCCGAAGTCGTGGCCGCGCCACAGCAACTCCCCTCGCCCAACCGGTCAGGTGCCGCCCCGGTCGTCGTGCACCCTAGCGACGACCCGCACCGCCTGACGTAGGGGAGGTGCATCGTCCGAGCGGCGCCGGACAAGTCGGCGACCTGGAACGTGTCCCAAGGGTGGCGCTGGTCGCTGTAGCGAGTTGGAGCGGATGGAACGTAGCCTGACCAACTTCTCTGGCCCTCCTCTCCCTCCGCAGCGCGGTAGACGCCGGCGCAGTACTGGAGAAACTCTGGAGAGACCCAGCGTCCCTGACACGGAGTCCTACCCACAGAACTGGAGGATGGAGGGCGACGCTCGTCGCATGTTGGCTTTCAGGCGTCCCGGACGACGGTCCGTCTCCATGCGCGGGCACCGGGATCTTCGTCCTCGCACTGGGCTCCACCTCGGCGACCAGGTGCGGGCAGGGTCTCAGTGGCACTGCCGTCAGCTGAATCAGGTACCAGTGTGCTACACGTCCTGGTCTCCGAACCGCAGCAGCATCGTGGGCCACAGGAGCGCCTGGTTGGCCTTCGGAGGTTCGCAGTGAGCCGCCCGAGCCAGGTGATGCACGATCCGCGTCCTGGCCCTCATGACGAGCTGTTCACCATCGCGCAGGCCGGCGAGTACCTGGGGACCGGCGAGCGCTTCATCCGTCGACTCGTCGCGCAGCGGCGCATCTCATACGTGAAGCTTGGCAAGTACGTCCGCCTGCAGCGATCCGCCTTGGACCACTTCATCGAATCCGGGCGCGTACCGAGCGACTGACGCTCGAAACACACTGCACCTCTGGCCAGCGAGTTCTGCCCGACAGCGACCTGATGTTGTCGATGTTCTTCCAGGGCCCACGGGGCGGATCGATCCGGTTTTGAACAAGCGCCTGTGACAGCCACGTCGGAGCGGGCTTGACACCACGGCGGCCCCATGACTGGTCCTGGGGTACTGCCGGTTCTGGGCACGGTTCGCCGAGTCCGATTCCGATCGGGCTTACGGCATGAACTTGGCCGAGCGGACGAGGTGCGCGCTCCCTCCTCCAAAGGCCTCGACAGTGAACCCTCGCCTGGCTAGCACGTCGGCCAGGGCGCGGTTCATGACCTGCTGCACGGATTCGTCCGCGACGGCGCCGTGCACCCCATCGAAGCTCATCCGGTCATGCTGCCTCCAGGTGACGACGATGCTGCCCAGCCCCGGTTCAGGGGTCAGGCAGGCACCGCCGATCTGGTTTCCTGGGCCGTCGGCCTCGTGCAGCGGCAGCCCAGTCTCCGTCAGGACCGTGGCGACCTCCACCACCAAGGTGGTCAACGAGTCCTCGTCCGAGACAAGGGCCTGCCAAGCGTCGGGCAGCCGGTCCATCTGCTCGGACAGGTACGCCAGCCACGCCAAGTCCTGGGGGGACGGTCGCCGGTTGAGCCCGCCGTCCGCCCGGAGGTGGCCGTAGACAGGCCGGGCTTCGTCGAACCCGCCATCGCCGGTCGCGCCAGCTGCCCAGGCGGCGTCGGATCGGTCAGGGAACGGGCCGGCGATGATGCGACCGGGCCCGACCTCCTCGTCGACAACCAGCCACCAACTCTGACCGGCACCGCAGTCGAGAACGACCTCACCGCTGGACAGACCGCCCACAGCGCTCACCCTTCCGAGAACGGCCGCCACCGGGGAAGAGCGACGGCATCTGCGTACCCGGAGACGAGCAGCGCAGATGCCGGAAGGTTAGGAGGGAACGCGCCTGTGACGCTTCCTTCTGGTCTGGAAGCGGCACCCGCGTTCCCGAATCGTTGCACCACCGCCTCCGGGGAACGACGACCCTTCGTCCCGCGCGGCAACATGTCGACTCACGCCGCTACCGGCCAGCGTGATGACGTCCGATCCGGCGTCGGTAATGCTCAAGATGACCGGGATCGAGGGCGAGTCGTCGCATGGGCGGCGCCGCACAGAAGCGTGTATCGGAGCTAGACCTGCCCGAGGGATGGCACGGGTGGTTTGGCCGGGCGGAATCGGCTCCCAGCGCATCGGCGCGCTGGTGGACTCAAGACATGGTTCGCCAGAGTCCAAGCCGGACGCGATGACAGATCCAAGTGGAGGGGGCACCGGACGATCCGGCTGGCTGTTTTCCGGACGAGCCCCAGCCGCGCCGCCGCGGCCAAATGCATCGACACCCGACGGTCCCGGCGGGGGGCTTAGCGGGGTACGCGAGCCTGCCCGTTCCCAGTCGTACGGTCTGAAGGCGGTCCACCCCCACCGCAAGGGGCCAGAGAGCAAAGATGGGGGTAAAGCGTGGCGAGAGCCGCAAACTCACTTGTTCGCATATCCAGGTTGAAGTGTTTTACCAGGCAAGCGACCTGTCGGGTGGGCCCCGTGGGGATCGAACCCACAACCCGCGGATTAAAAGTCCGCTGCTCTGCCAATTGAGCTAGAGGCCCCGGTGGGTGCAGAGAACCCTCCAGAAGACCCACGAGATGACGCGTGAGACTTCTGGCCGGCCCGCAGCCCGGTGTGAGGCTACCGCCGGGGCACGACCCTCCCGCTCGTACAGCTGCCGTGGGGCGGAGCGGACCTGTCCCCCGCCGAGCCACGGCGGACAACCTGCCGGCAGGAGCTCCGAGGATCCGCCGACCGGTGCTCACCGACGTCCTGGCTCCCCGCCGAGCCGGACCGGTCGAGCCGCGGCGGGCACGCTGGACCGGTGGGTGGAAGAAGCGCGAGTACCAGGACCGGAAGGCCGCGGGGTGACCGGTCCGCGTGGACGACCAGTGTCTACGGGACGATCAGCGTCGCGGTCGTCGTCGCCGAGTACGCCTCGTCCAGCGCGAGCCGACTCGCCCTGCTCGTCCTCGGCTACGGGGCCTCGATGTGGCTTGCGCACGGCTACGCCGCCGTCGTGAGCACGGAACGGGAGACCTGGGGCTCGGCGCTCCTGCACTCCTGGCCGGTTGCCGAGGCGGCGCTACCGGCCCTGGTCGTCGTGGGGACCGCGGCGCTGTTCGGCTGGCCCAACCGGATCGCTGTCCCGCTGGCACTCGTCGCTTGCCTGGCGAACCTCATCGCCGTACAGGTCGCTGTGCTGCGGGGAGGCGGGCGGCGCTCACGGCAGCGAATCGCAGCCACGATCGCCCTCGACGTCGTGGCCGGCGCCGTCGTGCTCGCCGTACTGACCCTCCTCCGGTGACCGCGCCGGTCGGCACGCCGTCCGGGTGAGTGCAGAGGCTACCGCCGGGGCTCCGCACCTCCCGTTCGGCTCAGACCGAGGAGATCGGCGCGCCCAAGCGGATCTCACCGTCGGTGAGGACGTCGGCGCGCAGCCCGCCGCGGTGGATGAGCGGCCGCAGGATCCCCGGGCCGCTGAGCCGGTCGAGGTGGACGCAGGGCTCGCACAACCGACGCCCCTCGCACACGACGTCCCCGATGCGGAAGCGCCGCCCGACCAGCGCGTTGACGTCGACGCCCCGGGTCAGCACGTTGCGCCGGGTGCCGGCGAAGTCGAGCGTCTGCCCGGCCGCCGCCATCTCGTCGAGCACCTCGGCCGCGATCAGGGTCAGGTCGTAGCCGGGACGCCGCTGTGCGCGGGAGCTGAACGTGCCCGCCCCCACGGCGTAGCGGTCCCCGTCGAGCCCGCGGCCCGCTCCGGCCTGCGCGACGTCGACCAGCTGCATCGGCGCCTCAGCGGCGACCGCCACGGCGAGGCCCTCGACGGTGCCCCGCAGGTCCGCCGCGTCCGAATGCCGCCGCAGCACCGGATCGAGGGAGGCGACGGCATAGGCCTCGCGGATGCGCAGGTCCGCGGTGGCCCGCCCCAGCAGCGCCGGCTCCTGCGGGCTGAGGACGACGCCGGGCGGCGTCCCGAACGCCAGAACGGCGACGTCCGGCTCCGCTACGACGGCGATCCACCACCCGGCCCACTGGACGCGCACGGGGTCGGCGATCGGCACCAGCCCCGACCCGTGCCCGGCCAGCCACCCTCGCCAGGCGCCCAGGGCGTGCGCCAGGTCGGCGTCGGGCAGCGGCAGTTCCGTCACGGGCACCTCGGTGACCGACGCCACGCAGGCGGCGAACCCGCGGACGAGTGCCGTCGCAGCGGGCCCGGCCGGCAGTTCGACGTCGATCACGGTGCTCCAGGTGTCTCAGGTCCCGGCGAAGCCGCGGACGACGAGGGAGACGGCGAGGGCCGACATCACGACGGCGATGCCCGCGTCGAGGATCCGCCACGCCCTCGGGCGGGCGAACACGGGCCGGAGCAGGCGCGCGCCGTAGCCGAGGCCGACGAACCAGATCGTGCTGCCCAGGCCCGCGCCGGCGGCGAACTGCCACCGGTGCTCCTCGTACGTCGACGCCATCGATCCGAGCAGCACGACGGTGTCCAGGTAGACGTGCGGGTTGAGCCAGGTCAGCGCCAGGCACGTTCCGACAGTCACGGCCAGACCGGTGCGGGCACCGGCGGCGTCCGGCAGCAGCGTGCCGGGCCGCAGCGCGCGTCCCGCGGCCATGGCGCCGTAGCAGAGCAGGAAGGCCGCCCCGGCGAAGCACACCACCGGGATGAGCCACGGCACCTGCGACAGGGCCGCGCCGGCGCCCAGCACGCCCGCACCGATCAGGGCGAGATCGGAGAGGGCGCACACGGCCACCACCGCTGCCACGTGCTCGAGGCGGAGTCCCTGTCTCAGGACGAAGGCGTTCTGGGCGCCGATGGCGACGATCAGTCCCAGCCCCAGGGCGAGGCCGGACGCGGCGGCGAGGAGCGCCGGGGTGGTGAGCACACAGCGACGCTAGGAAACGGCACGTCCACAGTCCAGCTCATGATTCTGATGCGCCGTTAGCATCGCTGTCCATGGATCTCGACCTGCCGCAGCTGCAGGCGCTGGACGCCACGGTCCGCGGAGGCACGTTGGAGGCGGCCGCCCGCGCGCTGCACGTCACTCCCTCGGCGATCAGCCAGCGGCTGCGCGCGCTCGAGGTGGCGACCGGCCGGATCCTGCTGGTGCGGACCAAGCCGGTCCAGGTCACCGAGTCCGGGCAGGCTGTGCTGCGCCTCGCGCGGCAGGTCGACCTGCTCACCGCCGACGTCGCCCGCGAGCTCGGCGGTGATCCCTCGCCCGAGAACGTGCCCACCCTCCCGATCGCGGTCAACGCCGACTCCATGGCCACCTGGGTGCTGCCCGCGCTGGCCCCGCTGGCCGGCGACGTCTGCTTCGACCTCTACCGCGAGGACCAGGAGCACACCAGCGCCCTGCTGCGCGCCGGCACGGTCATGGCGGCGGTGACCTCCGAGGCCCGGCCGGTGCCGGGCTGCACCTCCACCCGCCTGGGCGGCATGCGCTACCGGCCGATGGCCACTCCCGGCTTCGTGCAGCGGTGGTTGCCCGCCGGCCCGACCTCCGAGGCGCTCGCCCGGGCACCGGTCGTGGTCTTCGACCGCCGGGACGACCTGCAGCACCGCTACCTGCACGCCCGCGCCGGTTCCGACGTCGCCCCACCGCTGCACTACGTCCCCGCCTCGGCGGACTTCGTCGCCGCGATCAGCCTCGGCCTGGGCTGGGGCATGGTGCCCGACCTCCAGGCGGGAGGGATGGCCGCGGAGCTGGTCGAGCTCGACCCGGCCGGGGCGGTCGATGTCGTCCTGTTCTGGCAGCAGTGGCGGCTGCGCTCCACCACCCTCGACCGCGTCCGCGAGGCCGTGCTGGCCGCCGCCTCCCGCGAACTGGATCAGGCCTAGTCAGAGGACGTCGAAGACCAGGAGGAGCACCAGCGTCAGCACAGCCGACAGCAGCAGCGAGCCGAGACAGCCGAGCCGGTTCGAGAAGAAGAAGAACATCGTGGTCCAGTGCCCGCCGTCGTGGGCCGGCCAACCCGGCGGCGTGTGCGTTCTGTCACCGGTCCGGGCCGAACCACCCGTTCAGGGGATGCCGTCGGCGGTCTTCGGTTACGTACGGTCATCGGGCTCCGGTCGGACGGCCGGGCAGCGTCGCCTGCCGTCCGGCCGCGGATTCGTCCGTCCGGCGCCGCGAGGTGCCCGACGGGATCGACCCCGGCCCGGCTGACCCGTTCCCCCCGGGGCGGCCGGGCCGGCTTCTTCTCCCGGTCAGGACGGCGGACCGCACACCCGCTGCACGAGCGCGGTCAGCCGCGCCCGGAGGGTCTCGTCGATCGGCAGGTTCACCACCACCTCGTCGTCGTCCCCCACGGTGAGCGCCAGGGGGAAGACGTAGGGCTTCTTCGTCTCGGCCAGCACGTGCGGATCGCAGGACGCCGGGGTGAAGGACACCGGTACCGAGGCCGCCTCGGCGTCGCCGTCGAGCTCGAGCGGCAGGTCGGCGGTCGGTTCGACCAGGACGCTGCGACCGAGGCGCGCGGCCGTGACCGGCTCGGCGCCCTCCCGTCGCGTCAGCGTGAGCGATCCGGTGAGCGCGTCGCCGCCGTCCTCGAGGTCGGTCACGGTGATGGCCACGACCGCGGTCACCCCCAGGACGTCGCACTCCTGCGCGTGGACGAGTTCCAGCACCTGGGCCTCGGCCGGGACCTCCAACGGCTCGACGGATCCGTCGGGTCGCGTGACCGTCAACTCGGCGGAGGCCGGCACCGGGGACGCGTCGCAGACCGCGTCGCCGAACGGCACCGGCAGGTCGATCACCCGTCCGGGCGCGTACTCGGCGGTGATCGCCGTCGGTGGAACCGGTGCGAAACCGGGCGACCGCAGCGCCACGGAGGTGACGGTGAAGGGGGTGTCGCCGGTGTCGGTGAGACGCACCTGCACCTGGCCGCCGATGGCCTCGTCGGTCCGCAGTCGCACGATCTCCGCCTCGATCCCTGGCACGGCGGGCACCGCAGGTGTCACCGAGGAGGACGTCGACGCGTCCGACGACGGGCCGGCGGCCGGTCCCCCGCAGGCGGCCACCGCTCCGACCACGAAGGCGATCGCCGTCCGCCTCATGGCTCGAGAGCCTAGGGCGAGCCGGTCCTCATTCGTGCCGGCCGGGGAGCCGCGCCATGACGCGGCCCGCCGTCATCTTCACCTCGAGCTTCTCCTGCGGATTGGCCGCAGGGCCCCGGCGGGGGGAGCCGCTCTCCAGATCGAACGCCGAGCCGTGCCACGGGCACACCAGGCACTCGTCGCCGCGGACCGTCTCGACCGATCCCTCGTACAGCGGCCCCGACAGGTGCGAGCAGGCGCCGATGAACACGTCCACCCGCGCACCCCGCCGGACGGCGACCAGCGGGACGGCGACGCTGCCGCCCTTCCCGGTGCGCAGGGCCGGCCGCCCCTCCGGCAGGTCGTCCAGCGGCCCGAGGTCGATCCAGTCGGTCGTGAGCGCCCGTGCCGCCGTCGCGGCGTGGGACGCGCCCGACGACTGCGCGTAGGACATGTGCCCGCCGATCGCCGCCGAACCGGTCGCGAGCGCCAGCCCCGAGTACGACAGCACCCGTCCCAGGCCGCCCCGGCCGTTGCGCCGCGCCACCAGCGAGCCGACGTACAGCCCGAGGGCCGCCGTGTTGGCCACCGCGTGGATGGCGCCGAGGCGGCGGACGCCCACTTCCTGCTCCGACCAGTCGGCGGCACCGGCCAGGGACGCCGGCACGGCGGCGGCCACCCCGGTGCCGATGAGCACGGTCGCGGCGGGCCGCAGCGGCGGGATGGCGTCGAGCACCCCGGCGGAGATCCAGCTGCCGACCGGCACCTGGACGAGGACCGGGTGCAGCGTGTGCCCCAGCCACGTGCCGTGCAGCAGGTCCTTCAGCCCCTGCGGGCGGAGTGCCACCTGGACGGCCTTGCGTGCCGGCTCGATGACCTTGTCGAACGCGGACACGTCGGCCACCCGGTCCAGGATGCTCAGCAGACTCATGGCGGGCCCCTACCCGTGCGCCTCACCGGAGATGCCCGGTGTCGCGACCGGATCGTGATCAAGAACTCGGAATCGTCAGGGTGACCAGGCACGTTCTCACGTGACAAAGGCCAGGGCTCGGAGGAGCCTTGACCACACTCCAGCTCGAGAGGAACCGCGTGACCTGCCCGTCCCTGCTGCGCCGCCGGCCGGAGGACGCCGAGATCCTCGGCGACGCCCCGGACCGGCAGCTGTCGCGGGTGCACGACGTCGCCGACCGCCTCCGCCGGGACGACGGATGGGCGCAGTTCGCCCGGTTCGTGCTGGTCGGCGGCTCCTCCACCGCGGTCTACGCGGCACTCTTCCTCGCGCTCCGCGGCTTCGGCTACCTGCCCGCGCACGTCGTCGCGACCGTCGCCTCCTCCATGCTCGCCAACGAGCTGCACCGCCGGCTCACCTTCCATGCCGAGGAGCGGGTCGGGTGGCTGGCCGCCCAGATCGAGGCCGGCGGCGTCTCCTTCCTCGGCCTCGTCGCAACCAGCGCGGCCCTCGGCTGGCTGGACGCCGCGGTCGGCTCGGCCCACCCGATGCTGCAGATCAGCCTCGTGGCCGCGGTGACGGCGGTCATCGGGCTCATGCGCTTCATCGCCCTGCGCTGGATCTTCCGTCCGTCGGTGACCGAGCCGGCCTGACGGCATCCGGCAGGCTCCTGCGTCCGGTCTCAGTAGCGTGGCGCAGATGACCGGGCCGCCTCCTCCCGAGCCCGCGCCGGAACCGGACGCGACCGCGCCGTCCCCCTGGGTCCGCCGCGGTCGGACGACCGGGCGCTGGGCGCTCCGCGTCGTCGTCGCGCTCACCGGTGCGCTCGTCGCCGTTCTCCTGTTCGGCCGGATCTCCGCGCCCATCGGCCCGTTCGACGCGACGCTCGCCTTCCGTCCGTCGCTCGACGGCGGCGCCGCCGTCGCCGTCCCTCCGCTCGGGGCGCTGTCCGTCGACGTCTACGAGGGGCCACTGCGTCTGGACGTCGCGCTCCAGCGGGTCGACCAGGACCGGGCTCGGGCCCTGGCGACCGACCCGGTCCGGCTGGCCGGCGTCGTCGACCAGGTCAGCGCGGACCTCCGCGGAGCGGTCGTCCGTCTTGCCTGGACGACGGCCGCGGTGGCGCTGGCCGGCGCGGCGGTCACCTCGCTCGTCGTCCTGCGTCGCCGCCGCGAGCCACTTCTCGCCCTCGGCGTCACCGGCGCCCTCCTGCTCGGGACGGCGGGTCTGGGTGCGCTCACCTGGCGGCCCGAGGCGCTCTCCCAGCCGACGTACACCGGCCTGCTGGTGAACGCGAACAGCCTGATCGGCAGCGCCGAGGACATCGTCGCGCGCTTCGACGCCTATCGGGCCTCCCTCGAGGACCTCGTCGCCAACGTCGGCAACCTCTACGCGACCATCTCGGACCTGCCGGCACCCGGCGGCACCGGCGACTCGGTGGCCTTCCTGCACGTCTCCGACCTGCACCTGAACCCCGCCGGGTTCGACCTCGTGCGGCAGGTGGTGGACCAGTTCGGGGTCGACGCGGTGCTGGACACCGGCGACATCACCGACTGGGGCAGCGAGCCGGAGAACCGGCTGATCACCACGGTGGGCGACCTGGACATCCCCTACGTCTACGTCCGGGGGAACCACGACTCCGCTGCGACCGCGGCGCTCATCGCCGCACAGCCGAATGCCACGGTCCTCGCCGGCACCGCCGTGACCGTGGCCGGCATCGGCATCGTCGGGGTGGCCGACCCGCGCTTCACCCCCGACAAGACCACCGGTGACGACGACGCGGGAGACGAGGTGCTCGTCCAGACGGGCGAGACGCTGGCAGAGGTGGCTCAGGAGCAGCCAGAACCCCCCGCCGTCGCCCTCGTCCACGATCCGAAGCAGGCGCCACCGCTCGACGGGGTCGTCCCGCTGGTCCTGGCCGGGCACACGCACGACCGCGAGGTCACCGAGCTCGAGGGCGGCACCCGGTTGATGGTGCAGGGGTCGACCGGTGGCGCAGGTCTGCGCGGGCTGGAGGGGGAGTTCCCCGAGCCGCTGACCTGCACCGTCCTCTACCTCGACCCCGACACCGGTGAGCTGCAGGCCTACCTCGAGATCACCCTCGGCGGGCTCGGCGAGACCGAGGTGACCATCCAGCGCGTGGTCATCCCACCGGACGACGGCGCCGACAGCCCGGACGCCGGCGACCCGGCGTCCCCGACCGGATGACCGGAGCGCCCTACGCTCGGGTCATGGCCTCGCGAACCACGACCCGCCCCACCCGGATCGCCGCCGCTCTCCTGACGGGCGGACTGCTGCTCGCCCCGTTGACCGCCTGCACGTTCAGTTCGAACAACGTCTCGTGCAGCCCGAGCTCCTGCACGGTCACGCTGACCGGCGAAGGCGCGGAGGCCGAGATCCTCGGCACGACGCTGTCCTTCGGCGGCATCCAGGACGGCCGGGCCTCGCTCAGCGTCGGGGGCGCCAGCGTGTCGTGCGGCGAGGGCGAGAGCGTCACCGCCGGGCCGCTCGAGCTGCAGTGCTCGAGCATCACCGACGACGGCGTCGAGCTCACCGCCTCCCTGAACTGAGCTGCCGATCAGCCGGCGTCGGCGACCTCGACCACCACGCGGGTCGGGTTCTGCAGCGCGTACACCCGGAACGGGTTGCGGCCGGTGGTGCCGACGAAGGCGACCGTCGTCCCCTCGTACGTGGCGTCGAAGACGACCTCGGTGACCACCTCGGTGTCCGCGGCCGTCAGCGGCCCGCCCGAGTATTCAGTCACGCCGGTGTCGTAGGGGTAGCCGGCACCGGTGAGCGTCACCTGGAGGATCGCCTCCCCCGCGACGTCGACCGCGTCCCCGCTGCCCTGCGACGCCGCGTCGTCGACGTACTGGACGTCCCAGCCGGGGGTGCCCGTGCCACCGACGTCGAGGACGACGCGGTCGAAGCCGTCGTGTCGGCCGAGCCGGATGTCGCTCACGGTCACCCGGGCGTCGGCGGAGGGCTCGGCGGTGTCGGGGTCGGCGTTCGCGGGGAAGGCCGGCGCGTCGGTCGACCCGTCGTCCGCCGTCGCGTCGTCGGTGGCCGGCGCCGCCGACGAGTCCGACTCCGCGGTGGTGGAAGAGTCCGAGGACGCGGCCTGCGTCCCGGGCTTCTCGCCGCAGCCGGCCAGCACCGCCGGGCCCACCAGCAGGGTCGACAGGACGAGGACGACGGCGCGCGATCGGGTGCTCACGGGGGAAAGCTTCGCAGCCTCGCGCCCCCACGCCGGGGTACGCCACGGGGCCATGTATTGTTTCTCCCGCCCCCGGCGAACTACGAGCCCCCATCGTCTAGTGGTCCAGGACGCCGCCCTTTCAAGGCGGTAGCACGGGTTCGAACCCCGTTGGGGGCACGCACCACCAGCACGTGAGTTCCACGGTCTGGCCCTGTAGCGCAGTTGGTTAGCGCGCCGCCCTGTCACGGCGGAGGTCGCGGGTTCGAGTCCCGTCAGGGTCGCTCTCCGGTGCACGCACCGGCGAGGGGCAGGTAGCTCAGTCGGTACGAGCGCTCGCCTGAAAAGCGAGAGGTCGGCGGTTCGACCCCGCCCCTGCCCACAGAGAAGCCCTGCGGCCCCGTCGATGCCCGAGGACAGAGACAAGGCGTCGTCAGTTGTTCAAGCCAGGTACAGGGAACTGGCCGGCTCGCGCGACGTCGGGGCGTGGACACCCTCTGCTTGGCGCGTCGATGCGCAAGTCAAGCTTGTCCATTGGGCGGGTCGTGTTCATCGTGGACCGGCCACTGGCGATGCCGAAAGGCCGAAATCCGCGTCGTCGCGTCACCGTAGCCCCAGGACAGCGTCCCTAAGAAGAACGCTACCGGCGTGAGCCATAGGCTCCAACCGAGGGCCAGGCCCAGTCGATCGTCGAACTCGACACCTGAAGCTCCTGACTCCGCGGCCACCTCGAACGCGCCGATCACGATGGTGATGAACACGAACAGTGCGATGACAACGAGGGTGATTCCGAACGGCACGACGAGGACGGCGATCGCAGCGAGCGTCAGAAGGACCGATTTCAGGCCAAGCAACAGGCGCGTGGGAATTGTCGTCCGCTTCACCTCCACGTCCGTCACGCCCGAGCGGTCCAACAAGAGCCTCATGAAATACGGGTTGCGCTCGTACGCCGTGTGCGCCGTCAGGAGCCAAGCCCGTCCGGCGAGAGCATGGTCGTGAACGGGTCCGAAGGAGTCAGCATGGCGGAGCTTGCCCGCGACCAGATCCAGCCGATCCCGGATGTTGTCCCAACAGATCCCGCTCGGAAGGCGATGTGAGCCGGTGGCGACGAGAAGTGGCCAGAAGAACCGAATCTTCTCCAGGGGGCTGCCGATCGTGATGAGGTTGGTGACGAGGGAGCGGGCCGGTCCGGAGCTGAGGAACGCACGGCGCCGGGCCGGTGTCTGTTGCACGTGACCGGTCAGTCCGTGATAAGCGACGACGCTGCCGAGACTGTGTCCTACGACGATGACCCGGGAACAACCGTCTCTCGCGGCACTCTCCAACGCAGCTGCGAAACGGCTCATCACCCGGTCGCTCACGTCGCGCAGTTTCGAGTCGTCCGGCAGGGCGAGCCCTGCAGAGTTCAGGTAATTGGTGACGTCACCGGCCTCCTGTTCGAGCACTCGTGGGAGTCGACGGAACACGACTCCCACCAGCATGATGAGTACGGGAAGGACGACCATGATCGGCCGCAGGACGACGGTCCAGATCATCACCTTGACACCGGGCTTGTCCGCATACAGTCCCTGGCGCCAATTGAGCCAGGGGAACCAGGTGATCTCGGTGGCGGTAAAGGCGTCGAAAGTGCCTTGAACGGCGTCGGGGGTGAGAACGTCCGCCCACCAGGCTTCGTAGACGCGAAATGTGCGCCCGCTCACCGAGACCGCGGCGTGCCCACGCTGTCGGCTGGTGAGGCCGGCATCGCTCACCGATCCAGTGAGTCCGTTGAGGAACTTGTCGAGAGTTTCACCGTGCGTCTTCTCACCGATGCCGTGAACCAGGACGATCCCGATATCCCCTTGAGACTCGCGGCCCATGCGCCACAATGTGGCATCCGATCCGTGTTCGCGGGCCTCCCGGACGCGCCCCCGGGCTCACCGCCGAGCACGTCAGGCGCCAGGGGACAGCGGTCGCTCCCTCGTCGGATAGCCGCTGGTGTCGAATGACGGACCCGGAAGGGTGTCGTCGCCCGTCTCCGTGAGACCTCAGGCCCAGCTGCGGTCGCCGGCCACTTGGGCGTACACGTCGGCGTGCACCTGGCGCACCGCCGTCCGCTGCTCCGCCCGCCAGGCGCGGTCGGCCGGACGCAGCATCGGCCGGGTCAGCGCCACCGACACCGCGGCCGACAGCGAGACCGGGTCCACGCCGTTCCGCTCGTGCGCGCCGTAGGAGACGACCTCCGACCACTGGTCGGCCAGCCAGCCGCAGCCCGGCGCGACGACGCGCGTCCCGACGTCCCGGCAGATCTCCAGGTCGCGGGAGTGGGTTCCGCAGCGCTCCGGCAGGACCGCGACGTGCAGCTGCTGCAGCTCCGCCGTCCACCCCGCCGGCAGGTGCACGGCCAGTTCGACGGCGCCGGAGGCGACGAGGTCACGGACGGCGGGATCGAGGTCCAGCACGTCGACGGCGTCGACCAGCACGCGGAGCCGGCCGCCGCCGGACACCGCGCCGGACAGTGCCGCGCGCACCAGCTCCCCCGGGTCGGGCACCGCCGACGACGCCGGCCCGAGCCGCACGCCGACCAGGCCCCGCTCGGACCCGAGGTCGGGGTCCGGCACGGCGACGGACGGGTGGGCGACGACGATCGCCGTCCGTCCGAAGCGCGCCGCGATCTCGTCCGCGGCACCGCGCGTGAGCGTGAGGACCACCTCGGCGGTGGCCAGCACGGCCTCGAGGTGGGCGTCCATGACGGCGTCCCAGCGGGCGCCGGCCGGATGGCTGGGTGCGCGCAGCTGGTGCACCGTCACCACCAGGGGCAGCCCGAGCCGGCGCACCGTCTCCGTCCAGCACTGCCCGGCCATCTCGGCCACGTGCGAGTACCCGGTGTGCAGGTGCAGCACGTCGATGTCCGCCGCGTGCTCGGTCAGGTAGGACACGTCGAGCCACGGGCTCGGGTCACCGGTCGGACCGACCCGGACGACCCCCGTGGGCAGGACGGCGTCCTGGTAGGGGCCGGCGTGCGGAACGGTGGCCACCCGGGTGCGGCCCTCGGCGAGGGCCCCCCGTTCAGGAGGGTCTGCGGACGTCACGCGGTGGGAGCACTCCTCGTGCGGTCGAGCGCGACGCAGCGAGAAATGCCGCTCGACGATGAGCCGCCGGCCGCGGGGTTTCGAGCCGGTCAGGTCTCCGGCCTACCCCGGCCCCGCGCGCGTCAACCCGGAACGGACACCATCGTGTGACCGGCGGTCACACCGGGGAACTCGCCAGCGCGGCCAGGTGGGCGTGGACGAGCGTGACCGCCAGCGCTCCCTCCCCCACGGCGGAGGCGACCCGCTTCACCGAGCCGGCTCGCACGTCCCCGGCCGCGAAGACGCCGGGCGTGCTCGTCTCCAGCAGCGCGGGCGGCCGGTCGAGCGGCCAGGCCGGCTCGACGCCGTCCGCCATCAGCTGGCTCCCGGTGAGGAGGAATCCCCACCGGTCACGGGCCAGTACGCCCGCCGCCCAGTCGGTCCTCGGCTCGCTGCCGATCAGGACGAACAGCACGGCGTTCTCGACGGTCTCGCCCCCGGTGTCGAGGTCCCGGACGGTGACGGTCTCCAGGAAGTCGCTGCCCGTGCCGCCGACCACCTGCACGCGGGGGCGGATCTCGACGTTCGGGAGTGCCTCGAGCTCGCGGATGAGGTAGTCCGACATCGTCTCGATCAGGGACGGGCGCCGGATGAGCACGGAGACCTTGTCGGCGTACCGGGAGAGGTGGACCGCGGCCTGGCCGGCGGAGTTGCCACCCCCGATGACGAAGACGTGCCGGCCACGCATGGCCGGCGCCTCGGCCACCGCGGCACCGTAGAAGACCCCGCGGCCGGTCAGCGCCTCGAGCTCGGGCACGCCGATCCGCCGCCACGCCGCGCCGGTGGCGACGACGGCGCTGCGACTGACCACCGCGGTGCCGTCGTTGAGCGAGAGGCGGAGCAGCCCGTCCTCGCGGGTGATCCCCTGGGCGGCGCGCATGAAGTGGAAGGTGCTGCCGAAGGCCCAGGCCTGCTGGTACGCGTGGAAGGCGAGCCGGTTCCCGCTGATCCCGTCCTTGAAGCCGGGATAGTTGCGGATCATCGAACTCGTCCCGGCCTGTCCACCGATGGCCTCGGGCTCGAGCACGAGGGTGTTCAGCCCCTCGGAGGCGGCGTAGACGCTGGCGCCCAGGCCCGCCGGTCCCGAGCCGAGGACGACCACGTCGAAGACGACGCTCGTGTCCAAGGGCGTGAGCAGACCGAACGCGTCGGCGATGTCGAGGTCGCTGGGGTCCTCCAGCACCGGGCGCTCGGGTCGGAAGCGGAGCTGGACGACCGGCAGCCGGGGCTCGGCCAGGTCGAGGCCCTCCAGCATCGACCTCCCCTCGGCGGAGCCGGCGTCGTAGAAACCGAGCGGGATGCGGTTCCGGGTGAAGCTGTCGCGCAGGTGCTGGGCGCGCTCCGACCACCGGTCGCCGATCATCCGCACGGCCTCGAAGCCGCCGCCCTGCCGCGCCGACCACTCCTCGAGGATCTCGGTGACCGCCTTGTGGAACTCCTCGTCGCCGACCACCTCCGGGACGTAGAGCCACCGGTCCAGCTGCCCGAGGGTGACGGCCTCGAAGATCGGCCGGGCGGTCTCCCAGGCGCCCCACCGCACCACCGCGACCGCCATCGCGCCGGGGTGGTCGCGGTGCAGGCCGCGCAGCACCTCCAGCCCGTCGTCGTCGGCGCCGCCGAGGCCGCCGAAGAGCGCAGCCACCGGCAGGCCGCCGGCCAGCCGGTGGGCGGCGTCCTCGGGCTGGGAGCACGGCACGACGGCGTAGTCGGCGCCGTATCGCCGCTCCAGTTCCCGGGTGACGGTGCTCCGCGCGTCGTCGTCCCGGGTGAGGACGACGAGCGCCGCGCGCCGTTCCTCAGCCACGGTGCCGGGCGGCGCGGACGGGCGTGGGGGCGAGCCGCCAGCCGGCCGCGCCGGTCAGCACGACGCCGACGGCCAGGGCCACGAACAGCCAGGAGCCGGCCGAACCCCAGTCCAGGGTCCCGGAGAAGCGGGCCACCCCGACGAGGACGAGGACGCCGAACACCGTGTACGCGATCGCCGCCGTCCGGAGCCGGCGCAGGTCGCCGGCCACGGACGCCAGTGCCGTCGCCAGGCCGAAGGCGAGCAGCCAGGCGGCCACGACGCGGGCGGTGAACGGCGACAGCGGCCACGGCCAGACGGAGGTCGTCGTCGGGCGGACGTAGAGCAGCGCGCCGACCACGAGCAGCGCGGCGGACTCCACGGCCAGGGCGACCCGCAGGACCACCGGCACGGGGTGGCGCGGTGGCGGGTCGTCGCCACCTGCCCGCTCCTGCACGACGATCAGCACGAGCATCGCGATCGGGACGACGATGTAGACGGCCAGCCAGAACCAGGCCGCGGCCTTCGCGAGGAAGTCGAGCCCGCCGAAGTCGTCGTCGAAGTGCATGCGGTTGATGTGCAGCAGCGTCGCGGTGGTCGTGAGGACGACGAAGACGAAGATCGTGAACACCGGCACGCGGCTGTGCGCCCACAGCGGATCCCGCAGGCACAGCACGACCAGCACGAAGCCCGCCGCGTAGCCGGCGCCGATGAACGCAGCGGTCAGCGGCGGTTCGATCGTCCAGGCGAACGTCTCCTCCGTCGACTCCGCGAGCACGAACAGCGCTCCGGTCGCCAGGGCGGTGAGCACGGCGAAGGCGCCGAGCAGGATCCGCATCCCCGAGTGCAGGGGCCGGTGGACGGCCGGGGACTCGAGGGTGGTCGGGGCAGGGTCCACGGGGGCCTCCCGCGCGAATCGGGCCCCCGTGCACGGATTGTCGAGCGGCACGATCGAACCACCGCGCCTCCCCGCTGTCATCGCCTTTCCGGGCCGCGGCGCATTCTCCGGCGCCTAGACTCCGCGAGCGACGACCGGGCACATCCTCGGACGGCGGGAGGGCTCGTGGCGGGAGCGGAGACGGAGCTCGCCGACGCACCCGGGATCATCGCGACCCCCGACCGTCGGCTGCGCGTCTTCGTCTCCTCGACGCTCGAGGAACTGGCCGCCGAGCGGGTCGCCGTCCGTGCGGCGATCGGCCGGCTGCGCCTCACCCCGGTCATGTTCGAGCTGGGTTCCCGGGCCCATCCGCCCCGCGAGCTCTACCGGGCCTACCTGGAGCAGAGCGACGTATTCGTCGGCATCTACGGCGAGCGCTACGGCTGGACCGCCCCGGACATGGGGATCTCGGGCCTGGAGGACGAGTACGAGCTGTCGACGGACAAGCCCCGCCTCCTCTACGTCAAGCGCACCGCTCCGCAGCGAGAGCCGCGGCTGGACGACCTGATCGTGCGGATGCAGGCGGAGAGCGGATCGTCGACCACGCCCTACGACGATCCCGGCGAGCTGGCCGACCGGGTCGCCGACGACCTCGCCGTCCTGCTGACCGAGCGGTTCACCCGCCCCGCGGTGCCCACCCTGCCCGGGCTGTCGCCGGGCTGGCTGCCCACGCCGACGACGCCGCTCGTCGACCGCCGCACCGAGCTCGCCCTCGTCCTGCGCCTGCTGCGGGATCCCGCCGTACGGCTCGTGACGCTCAGCGGGCCCGGGGGCATCGGCAAGACCCGGCTGGCGCTGGCCGCTGCGCAGGAGCTCGTCCCGGAGCGGGACGCCGTCTGGCTCGCCGACCTGCAGTCGCTGCGGGACCCCGGTGACGTGCCGGGGGCGATCGCCGCCGCGGTCGGTGTCTCGGTCGAGGGGCGCCGTCCGGTGCTGGACCTGGTGGCCGACCGCCTCACCGGCAAGCGGGTGCTGATCCTCGTGGACAACCTCGAGCAGGTGCTCGACGCGGCGCCCGAGCTCGGCCGGCTGCTCTCGCGGTGCCCCGACACCCAGCTGCTGGTGACCAGCCGCCGCCTCCTGCGGGTGCGCGGCGAGCACGACGTCCCGCTGGGTCCGCTCGGTCTGCCGCGGACCGGAAAGACCGATCCGGGGACGATCGCCGACGCGCCGGCGGTACAGCTGTTCCTCGACCGCGCCCGGGAGGCCGATCCGGACTTCACCGTGGACGGCGCATCGGCGACGGCCGTCGCGGAGGTGGTGCGCCGCCTGGAGGGTCTGCCCCTGGCCATCGAGCTGGTGGCCGCCCGGGTGCGCACGCTGCCCCCGGCCGTGCTGCTCCGGCGGCTGACCAGTGGCCTGGACCTGGGGGGCCGCGGGATGGACATGCCCGACCGGCAGCGCACCCTCCGGGCCACGGTGGCCTGGAGCCACGACCTCCTCGACGAGGACGAGCGCGCCCTGCTGGCCCGGCTCTCGGTCTGCTACGGCGGCGCGACGCTCGACACCGCCGAGGCCGTCGGTGCCGGCGACGAGGGGCTCGACGTGCCGGAGGTCCTCTCCTCGCTGGTCGCGCACAGCCTGGTGAGCCCGACCGACACCTGCGAGGGCGAGCCGCGCTTCCGCATGCTCGAGGTGGTCCGCACCTTCGCTGCGGAGCGTCTGCGGGAGCGCGGGGAGGAGGAGGCCACGCGCGAGCGGTGGGCCGACCACCTCGCGACGATCAGCGCCGCGGCCGGGGTCGGGCTGTCCGGCCCGGACCGGCCGGTGTGGGAGGCCCGGCTGGAGGCCGAGACGACCGACCTCGAGGAGGCTGTGCGCTGGGCCGTGGCCGCCGACCGGGCGGAGCTCGCGGTTGCTCTCACCGCTCCGCTGGCCCGCTGGTGGTGGGCCCGCGGGATGCTCGTGCCGATGGCGGAGATCGCCGACGCCACGGCCGCCCTGCCGTCGGCGGCCGCCCTGGCACCGGGGGCGGCCGACCTCCTCCGGTGGGCCCGCGGCACGATGCGCATCGCGCTGGGGCGCACCGCCGAGGCGGCGCCTCTGCTGTCGGCGGTCGTGGACAGGGCGCGCGAGCGGGGCGACCCGTGGTTGCTGGGCCACGGCCTCGTCGGCCTGGCGATGACCCGTTCCCCCGACGACCCGGAGCTTCCCGGGCTGTTCGAGGCGGCGGTCGAGGCGCTGCGGCGCAGCGGCGACGACTGGTCGATCGCCTTCGCCCTCGTCCCCCACGGGGACGTCGCCCTCCTGGCCGGCGACGTCCCGGCGGCGCTGCGGGCGCACGAGGAGTCGCTGGCGCTGGCGCGCGGGATCGGCGACGACCACCTGGTCGCCACCCTGCTCGACCAGCTCGGCCTCGACGCCCTGATGGCCGCGGACGCGACCACGGCGCGCGAGCGGCTGACGGAGGCGGCCCGCCACCACCGGGCGATCGGCGACCAGGAGGGGCTGGCCAACTGTCTGAACGGGCTGGCCGGGCTGGCGCTGCTGCAAGGCGATGCCCTCACCGCCGCCCGGCTGTGCGGCACCGCCGACGCGCTGCGGACGAAGCTCGGCGTGGCCGTCTGGCCGCTGCTGCAGTCGCTGGTGACCGGCCTGGCCGACGGCATCCGGGCCACCCTCGGCGACCAGGACCACCGGCGCGAGTGGGCCGCCGGCGCCGCGCTGGATCCGTGGGAGGCCCTCGACAGCGGGCTCGCCGCCGTCAGCGTCCCCGCGTAGCCCTCCGGCCGGCCCGGGCGCGCTCGTAGGCGGGTGCCCGGAACCGGGCCATCGGCCCGTCGGCGACCAGGCCGGGCGGCGGGTGCTGCACGGCGTCGAACCGGACGTCGGGATCGAGCGACGGCACCGGACGGGTGAGGGTCAGGCAGCCGATCGGCTGCCACCGGCCGAGGCCACGGGCGGCGAGCACGGTGAACCGCAGGTCGGCCCGGTCGACGTCGCGGGCCAGCGGCCGCGGATCCGAGGGGACGTCGCGGGCTTGCGCCACGGCGGCGAAACGGATGCTCCCGGCGTCGGAGCGGTAGCCCATGATCGACGAGTAGAAGGTGGCCGCGTCGCGCCGGGGCACCGGCACGAGCCGGGTCAGGGCGCTGCGGCCGGAGGTCGTGAGGAGCAGGTCGACCGGCTCGCCCCCCGTCGGCAGCCGGATCGCCAGGCCCAGCAGATCCGGCAGGGAGGCGGGCAGTCCGGCTCCCCGCGACAGCCGCGCGACCGCCGCATCGCGGGCGGTTCCCGCGAGCCACGGCACGCCCCAGTCGGGGCCGCCGCGCCGGTCCAGCACCGCGTCGAACACCGCTCCCCGCGGGTGCATCGGCTTGCCGCCGCGCCACCTGGCGAGGGCGCCGAGCGGCGCACCCACGAGCCGGCCGGCCGTGCGGGGAAGGTCGCGCACCACATCCTCCTCGTCGTCGAGGCGTCTCCCTACCCACGCCGCACGGTCCGGCACGCCCCCGGCACGGGCCGTCGGACGTGACGCCCGTCTCTCCGCAGGTCAGCGGCCCGGCGGCGCACGCCGGACGGCCATCGGCGACCGTGCCGTCAAGCGGCGAAGTCTGCGCAACCGGCGGCCGATCTTCGGTGAGATCTGCCCGTACCGATCCGGTGACACGGAACGTTCCCACGCTTACGTTCTGTGCATGGTCTCGACGCTTCTGGTCATCGGCGGTGTGCTCGTAGGGCTGCTCGTGCTGCTGGCCCTGATCGTCAGCCTCAGCGCCCGGCCGCAGACCGCCGCCCGCGAGGGCGGAACCCCGGACCGTGTGCCGTCGTGGGTCGTCGACGCCGGCCGGCCGCACCCGGACGCGTGGTCGCCGCTGTCGACGACGACCACCAACGAGATCCCCGCCGTCCGCTGATCACCTGAGCCCCGGTGTCCCGGCGGCTGCGCTCGACGCGCCGCCGGGACGGTCCGGTATCCCCGGGTGCCATGTCCGGGAAAATGGCACCCCGGCGGGCCTGGCCGAGGTCGCGCCCCGGTAACGACGCGCACGAGCGGCTGTCGGAGAACCCGGTGGTGCGTCACGATTTCCCCGGCTCACCGTGGAGTCGCGCCCGGCCGTCGGGTCCGCAATGCCCCCGGTGTGGACGAGGTGGTCGATGTCGCGTCGCGCGCATCCCCGGCTGCGGGCCCTCGGGATGCTGCTGTTCGTGGCGGTGCCCGTCACGGGTGCGCTGGTCGCTGCCCTGCTCATGCCCTGGGTCGTCGGCCCGGGGCTGGCCGCGCGCTCGTCGGCGAACCTGCTCAGCCCGCTGCCCACCGAGCTCGCCGAGGGCACCCTCGCCGGCAACACCGTCGTCCTCGCGGCGGACGGGTCGCTGATCACCTACTTCTACCGGAACAACCGCACCCCGGTCGCCGCCGAGCAGATCGCGCCCGTGATGAAGCAGGCGCTGGTCGACATAGAGGACTCCCGGTTCTACGACCACCGGGGCCTGGACGTCGAAGGCACCCTCCGCGCGCTCGCCCGCAACGTCGTCGCGGGATCGGTCGTCGAGGGCGGGTCCACCATCACCCAGCAGCTGGTGAAGCAGTCGCTGCTGCAGGCCGCGGTCAGCGCGGAGGAGCGGGCAGCGGCCACCGAGGAGAGCGTCGGACGCAAGCTCCGGGAGGCGCGGCTCGCACTGGCCCTGGAGCAGCAGCTGACGAAGGAGGAGATCCTCACCCGCTACCTCAACATCGTGTACTTCGGCCGGGGGGCGTACGGCATCCAGGCAGCGGCGCAGCGGTACTTCAGCGTGAACGCCGCGGACCTGACGCTGCCGCAGGCGGCCATGCTGGCCGGCCTCGTGCAGACACCGGCGAACGACGACCCGATCACCAATCCCGAGGGTGCCCACCAGCGCCGCAACCAGGTGCTGCAGCGGATGCACGTCCTCGGGCACATCACCGACCAGGAACTGGCCGAGATCCTTCCCCAGCCGGTCGCGGTGACCCCCTCGGAGCCGCCACCGAACGGCTGCGTGGACGCGTGGGCCGGCTTCTTCTGCGACTTCGCGCAGCGGCACCTGACCCAGGCGCTGGGCATCTCGCAGGAACGGCTCGACAACGGCGGGCTGACCATCCGGACGACGCTGCGGCCCGACATGCAGGCCGCCGGCGACCTGGCGGTGCTGGCGGACCTGTCGCCCGGCGATCCCCTCGCCGCCATCTACACCTCCCTCGAGCCCGGCACCGGCAAGGTGCTCGCGATGAGCGTCAACCGGCGGTTCGGCTACGACGCGAACGACCCCGCCCAGGAATCGGTCAACCTCCACGTCGCCCCGAGCCAGGGTGCCGGGTCGACCTACAAGGTCTTCGTCGCGGCCTCGGCGCTCGAGCGGGGCATCCCGCCGTGGCACGTGATCAGCACCAGCGACCCGTACGTGTCCCGCGTCTACAAGAACGGGACCGACCCGTACACCGTCCGCAACGCCGGCCGGTACCCGTCGACCCTGCCGATGACCGAGGCGCTGGTCCGCTCGTCCAACACGTACTTCGTCGCCCTGGAGGACGAGCTGGGCAGCGTCGAAGGACCGGTCCGGATGGCGCAGCGCATGGGCCTGTTCTCGCTCGATCCCGTGGCCGACCAGGTGGTCAACGAGAACCGCGGCTCGTTCACCCTCGGTGCGGAGGCGACCAGCCCGATGGCCCTGGCCAGCGCCTACTCGACGCTCGCGGCGAACGGCACCCAGTGCGACCCGATCCCGGTCACCGAGGTGCTCGACCACACCGGCGCCCCGCTGACCGGTCCGGACGGGGTCCCGTTGAACACCGCGCCGTCCTGCACGCCCGACGCGGTGCCCCCGGCCGTCGCCACCACGCTCAACCAGATCCTGGTCGGCGACACCGCGCTCCCCATCGGCACCGGCACCCGCGCCGCGATCCCGGGCCACGAGATCGCCGGCAAGACGGGCACCAGCCAGAACCGGTTCTCCGTGGCCTTCGTCGGCTACACGCCCAAGTACGCCGGCAGCGTCATGTTGCTCAACCCGAAGTCCAACCAGGACCTCGGCGGGTACGGCGGCCGGCTGGCCGCACCCATCTGGCGCGACGCGATGCTGCCGATCCTGGCGGCGGAGCAGGCCGTCCCCTTCCCGCCCGCCGGGATGCCGCTGAACGATCCGCGGCCGCCACCGCCCCCGCGTCCGGACCCGCCGGAGGAAGAGGAACCACGGCCGGCCGAGGAGCCGCCGCCCGCCGAGGACCAGGGGCGGCCGGAGGACCCCTTCGACGACCCGTTCTTCGAGGACGACGACGAGTGACCTACGGCTCGGTCATCAGCTCGGCGGCCCGCTCGCCCAGCAATCACGGCCGTGGCGACCGGTCCCCGCGTGGGCACCCGGGGCAGTTAGGCGCGCTGGATCCCGCGACCACGCGGCCGCGCTGCACCGGCACCACGACGCCGGGGGTGAGTTCCGACGGCACTTCCGGGCCGCGGGGTGACCGGGGACGACGACGTCCCAATCCTCAGACACTCCGGAGCCCGAGCACCTCCGGCAGGTCCAGCCGGCGGACCTTGCCCGTCGAGGTGCGCGGCAGGTCGTCGAGCCGGTGCAGGCTCTTCGGCCGCTTGGCCGGGCTGAGCCTCTCGCGGGACCAGGCCGCGAGAGCGGCGGGGTCGGCCGTGCCCACGTAGGCGGCGACCACCTGCTGGCCCCACTCCTCGTCGGGGATGCCGAACACCGCGCTCTCCACCACCTCCGGATGGGCGTCGAGGACCGCCTCCACCTCCGCGGGGTAGACGTTGACGCCGCCGGAGATGACGAGGTCCTCGCGCCGCCCGTCGAGCCAGACGATCCCGTCGTCGTCCACCCGGCCGAGGTCGCCGACGGTGACCAGGTCGCCGCGCCAGGCCGCCGCCGTCTTGTCCGGCGCCCGCCAGTACTCGAACCGCGCCCAGGGCGGCACGGCGCACCACAGCTGCCCTCGCTCGTCGGTCTCCAGCCGCCGTCCCGGGCGGGCACGGCCGACGCTCCCGGGGTGGGCGAGCCAGTCCGCCGGCGAGCAGACGGTGAACTGCGCCTCGGTCGAGCCGTAGAACTCCCAGAGGGTGCCGTCGGGCAGCGCGTCGAGGACCGCCCGCTTCAGCGGGGCGGGGCAGGGCGCGCCGGCGTGCACGAGGCGCCGGAACGACGACCAGTCGACGTCGCCCAGCGCGAGCAGCCGCTGCAGGTGGGTCGGCACGCAGAACGTCGTCGTGGGCCCCAGGGCCGAGATGACCCCGGCGGCCCGGGCTGCCTCGAACGGCCCGGGCAGCAGCACCTCACCGCCCGCGAGCAGCGTGTGGACGGCGAACCGCAGCGGCGCGCTGTGGTGCAGCGGTGAGAGGACCAGGTGCCGGTCGCCGGGCCCGAAGCCCCACAGGTCGATCTCCTCGGCGGCCAGTGACCGGGCGTCGTCCCCGGTCAGCACGCCGGACCACACGCCCTTCCGCCGGCCCGTCGTCCCCGACGTGTAGTGCATCGGCCGGGCGAGCGGGACCTCGGCGAGGTCGGCCTCGGCCTCCCCGAGCAGCCGCGCCGGGTCCTCGCCCACGTCGAGTGCGGCGTCGGCGTCCTCGGCCAGGGCGGAGCGCTCGGCCGCCGGCAGGGCCGGGTCGAGGACGACGGGGACGATGCCGGTGCGCAGCGCGCCGAGCACGACGGCCAGCAGCGCCGGCGAGGCGGCCGCGGAGACCAGCACGCGGTCCCCGGCGACCAGCCCGGCCGCGGCGAGGGAGGCGGCGGCCCGCCGCTGGTCGCGTTCGCTGCCGGCGGCGTCGACGACCGGGACGTCGCTCACGCCAGCCGGACCGGTTCGGACGCGTCCGCCTCGATCCCGCCCTCGACCCGCCCCTCGGCGCGGAGCTTGTCGAGGGTGGCCCGGGTGGACTGCGCCGCGGCCGGCCACAGCTGGTGCGGCACCTCGGCGTAGACGGTGGCCACCAGCTCGTCCACCGTGGCCGGGCCCTCCGCGAGGGCCCCCAGGAGCTGGTGCTCCCGGTAGGCCCGGTGGGCGAGGTAGAAGTCCAGGACGGCGCCGGGATCGTCGGTCAGCTCGGGCCCGTGCCCGCAGTAGAGGGCGCTGGGACCGAGGTCGTGCACCCGCCGCAGCGAGTCCAGGTACGCGACGACGTCCCCCTCGGGATGGGTGACCACGGACGTGCCCCTGCCCAGCACGTGGTCGCCGACGAGGACGGCGCCGGATTCCAGCCGGAAGGCGAGGTGGTCGGCGGTGTGCCCCGGCGTGGGGACGACGCCGAGGGTCGTGCCGGCCAGCGCGAGTCGCTCGCCGGCGGCGAGGACCCGCCCCCGCGGGCCCGCGACGGCGGGCGTCGCGGCGGCGACCTGCGCCCCGAAGTGCTCCCCCCACGGCAGCGCGGCCTCCGCGTGGTCGCCGTGGTGGTGGGTCACGAGAACCGTCACGCAGCGGGCGTCCCTGGCCGCGAGCGCCGCCTCGACCGCCGCCAGGTGGGCCGGGTCGTCGGGCCCCGGGTCGACGAGCACCGCCTGGCCGCTGCCGGGTGCGCCGACGACGTAGGTGTTGGTGCCGTCGAGGGTCATCCCGGACGGATTGGGGGCCAGCACCCGCGTGACCAGCGGCTCCAGCTCCGCCGTGCGCGGCATGCTGCCCGGGACCGCGAGGCCCCAGCTCGTACGCGGGTCGACAGGCACGTCCACGCCCGCACGCTAGCCGTGCGACTGCGCCCCCAGCTCATCGGCCGCTAGCCTCGCGGGCATGCGCAGAACCCTCACCACGTGCCGGGACGGCCTCGCCGTCACTGCCGCCGCCGTCCTGCTCACCGCCTGCGGAGGATCGGGGGACGACGAGGCCTCGTCGACCTCGAGCGCCGGCGAGACCACGAGCGCGTCGGAGAGCAGCGCCGACGCCGCCGACTCGGAGTTCTGCACGGAGGCCGCGGCCATCCAGGAGCGCGTCGGCTCCACCTTCGACGACCAGGCCGACCCCGCGGGCCTCCCCCAGGCCCTGACGCAGGCCGCCGAGGAGGTCCGCCAGGTCGAGCCCCCTGCCGAGATCGCCAGTGACTGGGCTGCTCTCGCCGACGGCATCGACCAGATCGCCGCGGCGATCGCCTCGGTCGACTTCAACGACCCGAATGCCGCGGCGACCTTCGAGCAGCAGGTGGCCCCGCTGCAGCAGGAGCTGGCCGGCGCCTCGGCCAACGTGTCGTCCTACCTGCAGAACGAGTGCGGCCTCGAGGTCGACCCGAGCGAGACGGCTGCCCCCACGAGTTAGCCGCCGCAGCCCCCGATGTAGATGCCGCGCGCGTTGAGCCACGGAACCGGGTTGACCTGGCCGCCGTACATGACGCCGCGCGGGTGGGCCTCGAAGTGCAGGTGCGGCCCGGTCGACTGACCGCGGTTGCCGACCTCCGCGATCTGCTCCCCGGCAGAGACCCGCTCCCCGACGGAGACGAAGTAGCGGTTCACGTGCCCGTACACGGTCACGTAGCCGTCGTCGCCCAGGATGTAGACCGCCAGGCCGAAACCCGTCGCCGTGCCGGCGCGCTTCACCACCCCGGAGTGGGCGGCATAGATGGGCGTGCCGATCGGGGCCGCGATGTCGACGCCGCCGTGCAGCGCGCCCCAGCGGATCCCGTAGCAGCTGGACACCCGGCCGGACGCGGGCTTGGCGTAGGAGCCGGAGATCACCGCGCCGCCGCTGCCTCCGTCGTCGTCATCGGCGGCCGGGGCGTCGTCCCGTTCCCGTGCGGCGCGGGCGGCCTCCTCCGCGGCCCGCTGTGCCGCGGCCGCGGCGGCGGCCTCCTCGGCCGCCTTCTGAGCGACCCACTGGTCGTAGGCGTTGCGGGCACCCTGCAGCTCCAGGAGCCGGATCTGCGCGGCCTGCAGCTGCTGGTCGTACGTGGCCTTCTGCGCGGCGACCTGCTCGTAGGCGTGCTGCTGGGCGGCGAGCTGGGCATCGGCCTCGTGCTTGGCGGCCTCGGCCACCTCCTCCGCGGCAGCCATCTCGTCGCGGGCCGCGCGGGCGGAGGAGTCGGCGTTGGCCTGCGCGACCTTGGCGATCTCCAGCTGGTCGAGGACGTCGACCTCGTTGGCCGCGACGTAGTCCAGCAGCGCGGCCCGCTGGATCAGCTCGCCGGGGCCCTCGGAGTCCAGCAGGGCCGCGGAGCTGGTGAGCGATCCCCCGTTCATGTAGCTGTCGCGGGAGAACGTGGCGATCCGGGACTGCGCGTCGGCGACGGCCGCGGCGGCCAGGGCCAGCTCGGCGGCGGCCTGCGCGGCCACGGCCTGCGCGGTCTGGAGCGCCTCCTCGGCGATCAGGTACGCGGTCCCGGCCGCCTCGGCCTGGATGCCGACGCGCTCGAGCTCGGCCTCCGAGGCGGCGACCAGCGCGGCGATGCGGCCGACCTCCGCGGCGGCGGCGTCCTGCTCGGAGCGCGCCGCCCCGATCTGACCATCGGTCGGGTTCGGGGGCGGCGCGGGCGCGGCGATGGCGGGCGCGCCGGTCGCGACGAGAGCAGCCCCGGCCAGCACCGCGACGAGGGCCGTCCTGAACGGACGACCGGTGGCGGGCCCACGGGTGCCGGGACGCCGCGGGACGGGCCTGGTCACCCGTCCTGACGGACGGCGCTGCAACATGCTCGCTCCCTGGGGAAGAGGGTGGTGGGTGAGCGAGCGGAAGCCTGGCACTGTCACCCCCAGTCACAAAGGCAACACGCGGCCCACTCGACACACCATTCTCAGTTCGTGAGGTGACCATTCCCTCACACGGAGACATGTCGACAACTGCGGGAGGGAGCTCGAGGACTGGGGCCCCCCGTCGGGGGGACGCCGGTGTCAGGAGGGGGGGCGCTCGAGCTCGTGCGCGAGCTGGTCCAGCTCGGCGCCGCCGGCCATTAGCCGCGTCAGCTCGTCCCGGCTCACGCCGCTCTTGGCGAAGCTGCCCAGGCTGCGGCCGCGGTTGAGGACCAGGAAGCGGTCGCCGACCGGATAGGCGTGGTGCGGGTTGTGGGTGATCAGGACCACGCCCACGCCGCGGTCGCGGGCCTGCGCCACGTACCGCAGGACGACGCCGGCCTGCTTGACGCCCAGGGCCGACGTCGGCTCGTCGAGGATCAGCACCCGCGCGCCGAAGTGCACCGCGCGGGCGATCGCGACCGACTGCCGCTCACCGCCCGACAGCGTGCCGACGGGCTGGTCGGGGTCGCGGATGTCGATACCCATCGCGGCGAGCTCGCGGCGGGTGGTGGCCCGCGCCTGTGCCGCGTCGAAGCGGCGGAACGGGCCCCGGCCGCGGGTCGGCTCGGCGCCGAGGAAGAAGTTCCGCCAGATCGCCATCAGCGGGATCATCGCCAGGTCCTGGTAGACCGTCGCGATCCCCGCGTCGAGGGCGTCCCGCGGGGCGCCGAAGGTGACCGGCTGCCCGTCCAGCAGCAGCTCGCCGCGCGTCGGCTGGTGCACCCCGGCCAGGATCTTGATCAGCGTCGACTTGCCGGCGCCGTTGTCGCCGAGGACGCAGGTGACCTCGCCGGCGCGCACGGTGGTGGTGATGCCGTCGAGCGCGATGACGGTGCCGTAGTCCTTGCCGACGTCCCGGAGCTCCAGGAGCGGCAGGGGCACGGTCATCGGCGCGCCGCCTCGGCGTAGCGGCGGACCATCCGGTTCGCCAGGACCGCGAGCAGCAGCATCGCGCCGAGGAAGAAGTAGAACCAGTCGGCGTCCCAGCGCAGGTAGGGGATGCCGAGCTGCGTCATGCCGAAGATGAGCGCACCGAGCGAGGCGCCGATCGCGGAGCCGAATCCGCCGGTGAGCAGGCAGCCGCCGATGACCGCCGCGACGATGTAGATGAGCTCCTGCCCGATGCCGGTGTTGGCCTGCACCGAGGTGAGCCGGACGGCGAGGGTCGTGCCGACGAACCAGGCCGCGGCGGCCGTCGTCATGAACAGCGTGATCGTCGTCCGGCGGGCGGGGACGCCGACGTTGCGGGCGGCCACCTCGTCACCGCCGGTCGCGAACACCCAGTTGCCGAAGCGGGTCCGCAGCAGGACCCAGGTGGCCAGCGCGGTGAACAGCAGCCACCACAGGATCGCGATGCGGAACTCCGTGCCGGCGATCGCGAGGCGGGAGGCGAAGATCCACTCGGCGGCGCCGTAGCCCGGCACCTCGTCCACCCCGCCGACCGTGACCGTGTTCGTGAAGAGCTTGGTCAGCCCCAGGTTGAGGCCCTGCAGCATCAGGAACGTGCCGAGCGTGATGATGAAGCTCGGCAACCCGGTGCGGGTGACCAGCCAGCCGTTGAGGAAGCCGATGGCCAGCGCGACCAGCAGCGCGACGCCGATCGCCACCCAGATGTTCTGGCGGAACTCGACCGCGACCACGGCCACGGTCAGCGCCGTCGTCCCGACCATGACGCCCGCCGAGAGGTCGAAGTGGCCGCCGATCATCAGCAGCGCCACGGCGACGGCCATGATCCCGAGCGTCGACGCGGGATCGAGCCAGTTGGCGATGCCCCGCGCCGACCGGAACACCGGCGACTGGACGGCGAAGAACGTGAAGACGGCGACGGCGCCGATCAGCGCCCCGAGCTCGGGGGTCACCAGCAGCCGGCGCAGCGGACCGCGTGCGGTCAGCCGCTCGTCGGCGCGCTCCCTCGTGTCGGTGCCGGTCGCACTCCCGGCCGGCACCTCGGAGTCCGTGGCGCTCAGCGCGTGCCGGCCGAGGCCAGGTCGGCGATCTCGTCGACGTTGTCGGCGTCCACGATCCCTGGTCCGGTGAGGACCGGCTGCCCGCCGCCCACGGTGTTCAGGTTCTCGGCGTACAGCTTGAGCATCACGATCGGCAGGTAGCCCTGCTCGTACTGCTGCTGGTCGACGGCGAAGGCGATGTCGCCGTCCTGGATACCCGAGATGACGTCGGCGTTGAGGTCGAAGGTGGCCACCAGCGGCTCGGCGCCGGCGTCGGCGGCGGCCGTGACGGCGACCGCGGCGACGGCCGAGTTCAGCGTGAGCACCGCGTCGATGGTCGGGTCGCTCTGCAGCTGGGAGGTGATCGTGGACTGCGCGCCCTGCAGGTCGTTGATGTCCACCTGCAGGGAGGTCACCTCGCTGCCGAGCCCCTCGGCGGCCCCGGAGCAGCGCTGCTCCAGACCGATGTTGCCCGCCTCGTGGACGACGCACAGCACGTTCGTGGCACCCTCGGCGGCGAGCTGCTGGCCCGCGCCCCGCCCGGCGATCGCCTCGTCCTGCCCGACGTGGCCGATGGCCCCGAACTCCGCCGACCGGTCGCCGCCGGAGTTGATGGTCACGACGGGGATGCCGGCGTCCACCGCTGCCTCGACCGAGTCCTGGACGGCGTCGGGGTTGGCCATCGAGACGACGATGCCGTCGACGCCCTGGTTGACCGCCGCGTCGATGAGCTGCGCCTGGCGCTGGGGGTCGCCGTCGCTCTGGTAGTCCACCGAGACGCCGAGGTCCTCGCCCGCGGCCTCGGCACCGTTCTGGACGACGTCCCAGAACGCGTCACCGGCCGAGCCGTGCGTGATCACCGCGAAGGAGAGGTCGCCCCCGCCGCCGCCGCTGCTGTCCTCCGAGCCGCCGGAGTCGCCCCCGCCGGAGTCCCCGCCGTCCGTGGTGCACGCCGCGAGGAAGAGCGGCGCTGTCATCAACAGGGGAGCAGCCAGGGTGAGCAGTCGCCTGGGTGCGGCCATGGACGTCCTCCTGAGCTCGCGGGGCGCCCTCGCCCCGCCGTGTGTCGCTCCAGGATCATGCCCGCACCGGTGGCCCGGCGCGGCGGGACCCGCGCGGGGCACCACGGACGGGCGACACGCGCGGCGCGATCTAGGCTCGGACCGTGGAGATACTGAGCTCGGGTCACGAACAGGTCGTCTTCTGCCAGGACGCCGACTCAGGGCTGAAGGCGGTCATCGCCGTCCACTCCACGGCGCTGGGCCCGGCGCTCGGCGGCACCCGCTTCTACCCGTACGCGAGCGAGGAAGCGGCGGTCGCCGACGCCCTGCGGCTGTCGAAGGCGATGTCGTACAAGAACAGCCTCGCCGGCCTCGACCTCGGCGGCGGCAAGGCCGTGATCATCGGCGACCCGCACACCGACAAGACCGAGGCGCTGCTGCGCGCCTACGGCCGGTTCGTCGAGGCGCTGGGCGGCCGGTACCTGACCGCCTGCGACGTCGGCACCTACAACGCCGACCTCGACGTGGTCGCCCGCGAGACCCGCTACGCGCACGGGCGGTCGGAGGCCTACGGCGGCTGCGGGGACTCCTCGGTGCTCACCGCCTACGGCGTCTTCCTCGGCATGCAGGCGGCCGCGCAGCACTGCTGGGGTGCACGGTCGCTGGCCGGCCGCACCGTCGCCGTGGCCGGCGCCGGCAAGGTGGGCTCGCACCTGATCGGGCACCTCGTCGAGGACGGCGCGGACGTGCTCGTCACCGACGTCGACCCGACCGCGGTCGAGCGGGTGCAGGCGCGTCACCCCTCGGTGAAGGCCGTGCCCGACACCGCGACGCTGATCCGCACCTCGCACGACGTCTACTCCCCCAACGCCCTCGGCGGCGCGCTGGACCCCGGAACCGTGGCGGTCCTGCCGTCCCGGATCGTCTGCGGCGGCGCGAACAACCAACTCGCCACGGCCGAGGTCGCCGAGCAGCTGCGGGCCCGCGGCATCCTCTACGCCCCTGACTACCTGGTGAACGCCGGCGGGGTCATCCAGGTCGAGGACGAGCGGCACGGCTTCTCGTTCGACCGGGCCAAGGCGAGGGCGGACGGCATCGTCGACGTCGCGCTGCGGGTGTTCCGGGCCGCCGACGACGAGGGGGTCTCCCCCGCCGCGGCCGCCGACCGGCTGGCCGAGGAGCGCATGGCCACTGTCGGTCGGCTGGCCACCATCCGCCTGCCCCACTGAACCCGGTTCCCCACCGCCGCGGGAAGATCACCACTCGTCCAGCGGGGTCTCCCCCGCGGTGAGACACCGCTGACCCAGCGCTGATCGTGGTCGCGCTCCCCGTCGGAGGGAGGGACGTGTGCTCGGCGGCGGTCGGTGTCGTAAGGTTGTCCAAGACATTGTCACTCAGTCGGGGTCGCCAGGCGGGCCGTCCAGCCCGTGGGCTGGACTTCCGTACTCCGTAGCGAGGGGGTCGAGCCGATGGGGCGCGGCCGAGCGAAGGCCAAGCAGACACGCGTGGCCCGTGAGCTCAAGTACAGCTCACCCAACACCGACCTTTCTGCTCTGCAGAAAGAACTCACCGGTGCACCGTCGTCGTACACCGCCCCTGCGCGGCCGACGACGGACGACGACGAGGACGAGGACGACGTCTACGCCGACAAATGGGCGGACGACGACGCGGACGACGACTGGGCGGCCAGCCCTCGTTAGCCGCTGAAGGCCCCCGTCCAGAGGCTCGTCCCGAGCGTGCGAGGGATGAGGGGGACGGGGGTCCTCCTACTAGCGGTAGGTGCCCACCAGATGGGCGGCGGGAGACCCGTCGTCCGCCCGGGGCTCGATGCTGCCCGCGACCCAGGCCGGGATCCCGGCGGCGACCAGCTGGGCGACCGCCGCGTCCGCGGCCTCGCCGGCGACGGCGGCGACCATGCCGACCCCGCAGTTGAACGCGCGCTCGGACTCCTCCCTGGGCACGCCGTGCTCCTCCATAAGGCGCACAGCTGCCGGCAGCGCCCAGGTGGCGCGGTCGAGGACGGCCGCCAGCCCGTCGGGCACCACGCGGGCGGTGTTGCCGGCCAGCCCGCCGCCGGTGATGTGCGCGAAGGCGTGCACGCTCCCGACCCCGAGCTCGGCGACGAGCGCCAGGCAGTCGCGGGCGTAGATACGCGTCGGCTCGAGGAGCTCCTCGCCCAGCGGCCGGTCCAGGCCGGCCGGCGTGGTGTGCAGGTCGAGCCCGGCGGCAGCGACGACCCGGCGCACCAGCGAGTAGCCGTTGGAGTGGAAACCGGACGAGGCCATCGCGATCACCGCGTCGCCGGCGGTCACCCGCTCGGGACCGAGGACGGCGTCCGCTTCGACCACGCCCACCGCGGTGGCGGCGAGGTCGTACTCGTCGGCGTCCATCAGGTCGCCGTGCTCGGCGGTCTCCCCGCCGACGAGGGCCGCGCCGGCCTGCGTGCAGCCGGCCGCGATGCCCGTGACGATCGCGGCGATCCGCTCGGGGACGACCTTGCCGCAGGCCACGTAGTCCTGCAGGAACAGCGGCTCGGCGCCGCAGGCCACGAGGTCGTCCACGACCATCGCGACCAGGTCGATGCCGACCGTCTCGTGGCGGTCCAGCTGCCGCGCGAGCGCGATCTTCGTGCCGACGCCGTCCGTGGACGAGGCCAGCAGGGGCGTGCGGTACTTGGTCGTGTCCAGGGCGAAGAGCCCGGCGAAGCCGCCGAGGCCGCCCACGACCTCGGGCCGGTTGGTCTTCTCCACCGCCGCGCGCATCAGCGTGACGGCGCGCTCCCCCGCGTCGATGTCGACGCCGGAGGCCGCGTACGTGAACTGCTCGCCGCTCACGGCCTGGTGAGCGCGTCCTCGGCGCCGCCCGGCACGTTCGCGCTGCCGGCCCGCTGTCCGGTCCAGCCACTGATGGCGCGGTGCTCGATCCCCTCGAGGACGTGCTTGCCCAGCACCTCCGACTCACCCAGCGGGATCGGGTACTGACCGGTGAAGCACGCGGTGCAGAGCCGGTTGGCCGGCTGCTCGGTCGCGGCGATCAGGCCCTGCTCGGAGACGTAGCCGAGCGAGTCGGCGTTGATCGAGGCGCGGACGCCGTCGATGTCGAGGCCGTTGGCGACGAGTTCGGCGCGGCTGGCGAAGTCGATCCCGTAGAAGCAGGGCCACTTCACCGGCGGCGAGGAGATGCGCACGTGCACCTCGATCGCGCCCGCCTCGCGCAGCATGCGGATGAGCGCCCGCTGGGTGTTGCCGCGCACGATCGAGTCGTCGACGACGACCAGCCGCTTGCCGCGGATGACGTCGCGCAGCGGGTTGAGCTTCAGCCGGATGCCCAGCTGGCGGATCGTCTGCGACGGCTGGATGAAGGTGCGCCCGACGTAGGAGTTCTTCACCAGGCCCAGGCCGTACGGGATGCCCGACGCCTCGGCGTAGCCGACGGCCGCCGGGGTGCCCGACTCCGGCACCGGGATCACCAGGTCGGCCTCGGCCGGGTGCTCCTTGGCCAGCCGGCGGCCGATCTCGACGCGGGCGGCGTGCACCCCGCGGCCGGAGATGGTCGTGTCGGGCCGCGCGAGGTAGACGTACTCGAAGACGCAGCCCTTGGGCTCGGGATGGGCGAAGTGCTGGCTGCGCAGCCCGTTCTCGTCGATGGCGATGAGCTCGCCCGGTTCGACCTCGCGGACCACGGAGGCACCGACGATGTCGAGCGCTGCGGTCTCGCTGGCGACGACCCAGCCCCTCTCGAGCCGGCCGAGGACCAGGGGCCGGACACCCTGCGGGTCGCGCGCGGCATAGAGGGTGTCCTCGTCCATGAAGGTGATCGAGAAGGCCCCCCGCAGCTGCGGGAGCACCTCCATCGCCGCGGCCTCGATGGACAGGTCCGGGTGGGCGGCGATGAGCGCGGTGATCAGGTCGGAGTCGGTCGTGGCCGAGAAGACTCCGGGCACGCCGGCGTCGGCCGCCTTCGTCGCGAGCTCGGAGGTGTTGACCAGGTTGCCGTTGTGGCACAACGCCAGCCCGGTGCCGGCCTCGGTGGTGCGGAACGTCGGCTGCGCGTTCTCCCACGTCGACGCACCGGTCGTGGAGTACCGGGTGTGGCCGACCGCGATGTGCCCGCGGAGGCTGCCCAGGGTGGCCTCGTCGAAGACCTGGCTGACCAGCCCGAGATCCTTGTAGACCACGACCGAGGCGCCGTCGGACACCGCGATGCCCGCCGCCTCCTGACCGCGGTGCTGGAGCGCGTACAGGCCGAAATAGGTCAGCTTCGCGACCTCTTCGCCCGGCGCCCAGACCCCGAAGACGCCACAGGCGTCCTGGGGACCAGGAGAGTGGGGATCGAGGTCGTGCGTCAGCCGTCCATCACCGCGGGGCACCTGTTGAGGGTACCGGCGTGGACGACGGTTCCCGGGGCGGGTGGGGTGAAGGTGGCCACTGTTCGACATGGCATCACTGGGCGCGGTCCCGTCGTCCCTGCGTCATGCTGGACGTCTCCGGAGAGGAGGGTCCGATGCCCAGCGACCGACCCGACCCGAGCGACTTCCTCGCGATGGCCCAACGGATGATGCGCGAGCTGTTCGGCGACGCGCACGGCGACGAGGACCCGTGGGCGGCGGCGACCCGCTCGGCGCGGGAGTCCCGCGGCCGCGAGCCGAGCGCCCAGCAGCAGCGCGAGAACCTCACGTTCGCACTCGCGACGCGTGCCGTCGAGGCGCTCGAGGACCTGGCGCTGAACGTCGCCGCGATCCGCCAGCGCATGGAACGCACCGGCCCCCACCCGGACGGGGACGACGCGACCGGGCGGTGATCGCCGGGCTCAGCCGATGGTGGGGAGCTCCGCCGCGATCGTCGTGTCGTCGCCGTGCCCGGTCCGCACCACCGTGTTGCCGTTCAGCGTGAACAGCTCGGACCGGATGGAGTGCTCGATCGTGGGCCGGTCGCTGTAGGAGCGGCCGGTCGCCCCCGGGCCGCCGTGGAACAGCGTGTCGCCGGTGAAGACGGTGCCCAGGTCGGGCGCGTGCAGGCAGACGCTGCCCGGCGAGTGACCGGGCGTGTGCAGGGTGACCAGCTCGATGCCGGCCACGGTGAACCTGCTGGCCGATGTCAGCTCGGAATCGGGTTCGGCGTCGGTGTGCACGACGTCCCACAGCATCCGGTCCATCGGGTGGAACCAGATCGGCGCGCCGGTGGCCTCGCGCAGGGCCGGCGCCGCAGTGATGTGGTCGTTGTGGCCGTGGGTGAGCACGATCGCGGTCACCCGGCGGCCGCCGATCCCCTCCACGATGGGCGCCGCGTCGTGGGGCGCGTCGATGACGAGCACCTCGTCGTCGTCACCGACGAGCCAGACGTTGTTCTCGACGTCGAAGTCCTGCCCGTCGAGGCTGAAGACGCCGGGGACGACGACCTTGTCGACGCGGGGGGTCACTTCAGGACCACCACGGACCGCAGCACCTCGCCCCGGTGCATCTTCTCGAACGCCTCCTCGACGTCCTCGAGACCGATCGTCTCGGAGACGAAGGCGTCGAGGTCGAAGCGGCCCTGCAGGTAGAGGTCGATGAGCATCGGGAAGTCGCGGCTCGGGAGGCAGTCGCCGTACCAGGAGGACTTGATCGCCCCGCCCCGGCCGAAGATCTCGATGGCCGGGAGCTCGATGCTCATGCCCGGCGTCGGGACGCCGACCATCACCACCCGGCCGGCGAGGTCGCGGGCGTAGAACGCCTGCTCGAACACCTTCGGGTGCCCGACCGCGTCGATGGCGACGTCCACCCCGAACCCTCCGGTCAGGGCCTTGATGGCCTCGACCGCGTCGGTCTCGGACGAGTTGACCGTGTGGGTGGCGCCCATGCCCTTGGCCCACTCGAGCTTCTTGTCGGAGATGTCGACGGCGATGATCGTCGTCGCGCCGGCCAACCGGGCGCCGGCGATGGCGGCGTCGCCCACACCGCCGCAGCCGAAGACCGCGACGCTCTCGCCGCGCTGCACGCCGCCGGTGTTGATCGCGGCGCCGACGCCGGCCATGACCCCGCAGCCGAGCAGGCCCGCCGCCGTCGGCGGGGCGGCCGGGTCGACCTTCGTGCACTGCCCGGAGTGCACCAGCGTCTTCTCGACGAAGGCCCCGATGCCCAGCGCCGGGGAGAGCTCGGTGCCGTCGGCCAGGGTCATCTTCTGGGCGGCGTTGTGGGTCGCGAAGCAGTACTGCGGCTGGCCCTTCAGGCAGGCGCGGCACTGCCCGCAGACCGCCCGCCAGTTGAGGATCACGTAGTCGCCGACGGCCACGTTCGTCACGCCCGCGCCGACGGCCGACACGACACCCGCCGCCTCGTGGCCGAGGAGGAACGGGAAGTCGTCGTTGATGCCGCCCTCGCGGTAGTGCAGGTCGGTGTGGCACACGCCGCACGCCTGCACGTCCACGACCGCCTCACCCGGACCCGGATCGGGCACGAGAATCGTCTCGATACTGACCGGTGCACCCTTGCTGCGGGCGACGACGCCCTTCACCTCGTAGGCCATGGGCCGAGCCTAGTGAAAGGACCCTCCTGCCCCCCAGCGCTCGCAAGCTCGCGCCGGGCCCCTGCAGGAGGGCCGCACACTCCTTCAACGCGCGGGTAGGCGCGGGCCGTCGTACGGTCCGACCCGGTCGCGGCGAATCTCACAGCACGCGGCCCTATTGCGTCCGACCGTTTCGTCCCGCCCGCTCCCGGAGGTTGCATCCGTGGCAGTTCCCAGCTTCCTCGCCCGGGAGCGCATCGTCGCTCGACCGGGGTTCAACCGCTGGCTGATCCCGCCGGCAGCGCTCGCCGTCCACCTCTGCATCGGCCAGGCCTACGCGACCAGCGTCTACAAGACCGCGCTGGTCGAGCACTTCGACACGAGCCTGACCGCGATCGGCATCATCTTCTCGATCGCCATCGTGATGCTCGGACTGTCCGCGGCCCTCTTCGGCACCTGGGTGGACCGGAACGGCCCCCGGGCGGCGATGTTCACCTCCGCGGTCTTCTGGGTCTCGGGCTTCCTCGTCGGCTCGCTCGGCATCGCCACCGAGCAGCTGTGGCTGCTGTACCTCGGCTACGGCGTCCTCGGCGGCATCGGCCTCGGCATCGGCTACATCTCGCCGGTCTCCACGCTGATCAAGTGGTTCCCCGACCGTCCGGGCCTGGCCACGGGCATGGCCATCATGGGCTTCGGCGGCGGCGCGCTCATCGCCTCACCGCTGTCGCGCCAGCTGATGAGCTTCTACGACCCGGACTACGTGCCGACCGACGCCGCGTCGGTGGCCAGCGGCGACGCCGTCGCCAAGCTGTTCCTGACGCTGGGCGTGCTCTACCTGCTGTTCATGATGTTCGGCGCCTTCCTGGTGCGGGTGCCCGCCGCGGACTGGAGGCCGGAGGGCTTCGACCCGTCGACGGTGAAGAAGAAGGCGCTGGTCACCACGGAGAACGTGTCGGCGAACAACGCGGTCAGGACTCCGCAGTTCTGGCTGCTGTGGATCGTCCTCTTCTGCAACGTCACCGCGGGGATCGGCATCCTGGAGCAGGCGTCTCCGATGATCCAGGACTTCTTCCGCACCGGTGACGGGTCGCTCGTCGCGGCCTCGGCGGCCGCGGGCTTCGTCGGTGTCCTGTCCCTGTTCAACATGGGCGGCCGGTTCATCTGGTCGACGACGTCGGACTACATCGGCCGCAAGCCGATCTACATGGTCTATCTCGGCGTCGGGATCGTGCTCTATCTCGTGCTGGCGACGCTCGGCAGCTCCGCCACCTGGATCTTCGTCATCACCGCCGCCCTGATCATCAGCTTCTACGGCGGCGGTTTCGCCACGGTCCCGGCGTACCTGCGCGACCTCTTCGGCACCTTCCAGGTCGGCGCGATCCACGGCCGGCTGCTGACCGCCTGGGCGGCAGCGGGCGTCGCCGGTCCCCTGATCATCAACGGGGTGCTGGACGCGCGTGGCACGCCCGGTCAGCTCGTGGCCGGTGACTACCGCCCGGCCCTCTTCATCATGGTCGGCCTGCTGGCCGTCGGCTTCGTCGCGAACCTGCTCGTGAAGCCGGTGGCCGCCAAGTGGCACGAGTCGGCCGATGCCGTCGAGGAGTTCACCCACGAGCACCACACCCCGGAACGGAGCGCCGCCCGATGAGCTCGGCCCTGTCGACCAACGACCGTCCCGCCACCACCCACACCCCGGCGGGGCTCATCGCCTTCGCCTGGACGCTGGTGGGGGTACCGCTGGCCTACGGCCTGTTCCAGACCGTCAAGACCGCCCTCAAGCTCTTCACCGGGTAGTTCCGGTCGTGCCGAGTGGGCTCCGGAGGGGTGCGCACAGGCGCGACGCAGCGGCTCGGCTCAGCTGAGGACGGCTCCTGGCCGCTGTGTCACCTGCGGAGCGGTGACAGAGGGAGCAGAGCACTCAGGTCGGCGCGGTTGCCGCTGGCGACGACATGTCCGGCGGCGACCGCGTCGTCCCACGTCGTGGCACCGGTCGCGAGCCGGAGCCAGGTCGCCGCGTCTGTCTCGACGACGTTGGGCGGCGTGCCCCGCGTGTGCCGCGGCCCCTCCACGCACTGGACGGCGACGTGCGGCGGGACCCGCAACTCCACCGAGCGGCCGGGCACCTGCTGCGCCAGCCACCGGGCGGTCGTCCTGACCGCGGCGCCGACCACGGAGCGCGGCGGCTGGTCGGCCTCGCCGGCGAGCCACGGCCGCACCGGGTCGACGGCGGCCCGCAGCTCCTCGGCCGGGATCGGGGCCGGCATCAGCTCGTGGGGACGGTGCCCGCCGGGACGGTGCCGATCGCGGCCTCGGGGCTGCCGAACAGTGCCGGGAGCGTCGCCGACCACGCGGCCCGCAGCTCGGCCAGCGGCAGGTCGAGGAGCCCGTCGACGACCAGGGAGTCGCCACCCGTCGTCCCCAGTTCGACGACCTGGACACCGGCCCACTGGGCCGTCGTCTTCACCGCACCCGGGTCGTTCGTGGTGACGACGGCGCGGGCCGTCGACTCGCTGAAGAGCTGGGCGAACGGGTCGCCCGTGACGTGGAGCCGGGCGCCGATGCCGTAGCGGAGGGCGGACTCGGTGAGGCTCTGGGCGAGGCCGCCGTCGGCGAGGTCGTGCGCCGACGTGACCAGACCCTCGCGACCGAGGGCGGCGAGCAGGTCGCCGAGGGCGCGCTCCGCGGGTAGGTCGACCTGCGGGGGCATGCCGCCGAGGTGTCCGTGCACGACCGATGCCCACGCCGAGCCGCCGAACTCCTCGCGGGTCTCGCCGAGCAGCAGCACCGTCTCGCCGTCGGTCCGCCAGCCGCCGGGGATCCGGCGGCGGACGTCGTCGTGCACGCCGAGGACGCCGATGACGGGGGTCGGATTGATCGGGACGTCGCCGGTCTGGTTGTAGAGGCTCACGTTGCCGCCGGTCACCGGCAGGCCGAGCTCGCGGCAGCCGTCGGCCAGGCCGCGGACGGCCTCGGCGAACTGCCACATCACCTCCGGTTCCTCGGGAGAGCCGAAGTTCAGGCAGTTGGTGACGGCGAGGGGCTTGGCGCCGGAGACGGCGACGTTGCGGTAGGCCTCGGCGAGGTTCAGCTGGGCGCCGGCGTAGGGGTCGAGGCGGGCGAAGCGGGCGTTGCCGTCGAGAGCCAGTGCGATGCCGCGGTGGGTGTCCTCGTCGATGCGGACGACGCCGGCGTCCTCGGGCTGCGCCAGCACGGTGTTGCCGCGGACGTAGCGGTCGTACTGCTCGGTGACCCACGTCTTGTCGGCGCCGTCCGGGCTGCTGATGACGGCGAGCCAGTGGGCCTGGATCTCCGCGCCGGACTGGGGCCTCGGCAGGTCGGCCGCGCTGTTGGCCTGCAGGCGGTCGAGGTCGGCCGGCCGCCGGATGGGCCGCTCGTAGACCGGGCCCTCGTGGGCGACGGTGCGCGGCGGGACGTCGACGATCCGCTCGCCGTGCCAGTCGACGGTGAGCCGGTCGCCCTCGGTGACCTCACCGATGACGGTGGCGAGCACGTCCCACTTGCGGCAGACGGCGAGGAACTCCTCGACCTTGGCCGGTTCGACGATCGCGCACATGCGCTCCTGCGACTCGCTCATCAGGATCTCAGCGGGCGTGAGCGTGCTGTCGCGGAGCGGGACGGTGTCGAGGTCCACGTGCATGCCGCCGGTGCCGGCGCTGGCGAGCTCGGAGGTCGCGCAGGACAGCCCGGCGCCGCCCAGGTCCTGGATGCCGGTGACGAGGTCCGCGGCGAAGATCTCCAGGCAGGCCTCGATGAGCAGCTTCTCGGTGAACGGGTCGCCGACCTGCACGCTCGGGCGCTTGGCCGGGCCGTGCTCGTCGAACGTCTCGCTGGCCAGGACGCTCACGCCGCCGATGCCGTCGCCGCCGGTCCGGGCGCCGAAGAGGATGACCTTGTTGCCGACGCCCTCGGCCTTGGCCAGCCGGACGTCCTCGTGCTTCATGACACCGACGCACAGCGCGTTGACCAGCGGGTTGCCGGCGTAGCAGTCGTCGAAGAGCAGTTCACCACCGATGTTGGGCAGGCCGAGGCAGTTGCCGTAGCCGCCGACGCCGGCGACGACGCCGGGCAGGACGCGGGCCGTATCGGGCGCATCCGCGCGGCCGAAGCGGAGGGAGTCCATGACCGCGATCGGGCGGGCGCCCATGGTGAGGATGTCGCGGACGATGCCGCCGACGCCGGTGGCCGCCCCCTGGTACGGCTCGACGTAGCTCGGGTGGTTGTGCGACTCCACCTTGAAGGTGACCGCGTAGCCGTCGCCCACGTCGACGACGCCGGCGTTCTCGCCGATCCCGACGAGCAGCGCCTCGCTGTGCGGCAGGTCGCCGAACTGCCGCAGGTGCACCTTGCTCGACTTGTAGGAGCAGTGCTCGCTCCACATCACCGAGTACATGGCCAGCTCGGCGGTGGTGGGCCGGCGGCCGAGGATGTCGCGGATGCGCAGGTACTCGTCGGTCTTCAGACCCAGCTCGGCGAACGGCTGCTCGTCCTCGGGGGTCTTCTCCGCCCGCTCGACGGTGTCGACGTTCACACCGCCACCGCGGCCTTCAGGATGCTGCTGAAGAAGCCCAGGCCGTCGGTGCTCGGGCCGGTGAGGTCCTCGACCGCGTGCTCGGGGTGCGGCATGAGTCCGACGATGCGGCCGTTCTCGCTGGTCACCCCGGCGATGTCCCGGCTGGATCCGTTCGGGTTGCCGTCGGCGTACCGGAAGACGACCCGGCCCTCGCCCTCGAGCCGGTCGAGGTCCTCCGGCGAGCCGACGTACCGGCCCTCGCCGTTCTTCACCGGGATGACGATGCGCTGGCCCTCGGCGTAGTCGCTGGTCCAGGAGGTGTCGGCCCGCTCGACGACGAGCACCTGGTCGCGGTTGCGGAAGTGCAGGTGGCTGTTGCGGGTGAGCGCGCCCGGCAACAGGCCGGCCTCGCACAGCACCTGGAATCCGTTGCAGATGCCCAGCACGGGCAGCCCCTGGCGGGCGCGCGCGACGACGTCCTGCATCAGGGGTGCGCGGGCGGCGATGGCACCGGCGCGCAGGTAGTCGCCGTAGGAGAAGCCACCGGGGAGGACGACGGCGTCGACGTCCTTGAGGTCGTGGTCGGCGTGCCACAGCGCGACCGGCTCACCGCCGGCCAGGCGCACCGCGCGGGCGGCGTCGACGTCGTCCAGGGATCCCGGGAAGGTCAGAACACCGATGCGCACAGTTGCTCTCTTTAGTCGGTCGGGAGGTGCAGCTCGACGTCCTCGATGACGGGGTTGGCCAGCAGCGTCTCGGCGATCTGCTTGAGCTCGGCCTCGTCCGGCGTGCCGTCGACCTCGAGGACGAAGTGCTTGCCCTGGCGGACGCTCGTCACGCCGTCGTGACCGAGGCGCCCCAGCGCGCCCAGTACCGCCTGTCCCTGCGGGTCGGAGATCTCCGGCTTGAGGACCACGTCGACGACCACCCGGGACACGCCGACGAGGGTACCTGGACCCAGATCTGGACCCGCCCGCCCCGCGAGATCGGCGATGTGGTCGCAAAGGGCGCGGTTTCACGACGAGAACGCCGATGTCGTCAGAGACCGAGAGCGCGCCTGATCTGGCGAAGGACCTCGTCCGCCTTGCCGTAGATGTCCGCCGAGGTGAAGCGCAGCACCGTCCACCCTGCTGTGATGAGGCGGTTCTGCCTCCGCGCATCCTTCACGAAGACATCTCGCTCCCGGTGGATGTCGCCGTCGAACTCGACGATCACCTTCTGCTCGGGCCAGGCCAGATCTGCTCGTCCGACGATGCCGTCCACGTCCCGGACGACGAACTGCGGGACGGGACGGGGCAGTCCTCCCCGATGGACGAGCCATCGCAGAACCGACTCCATCGGCGACTCCGACCGCGGGTCGGCCAGCGGCAGGACGTCTCGCGCCCGTGCGGAGCCGCGGCCGCTGGGACGGCGCAGGAGTTCGGCCTGGAGCGTCGGTAGGCTGACCAGCGCATTGAGCAATTGATCGGTGGCCGCGAGGAGTGCAGGGCGCTCGAGGACGCCTGCCAGATCCCGCCATGTCCTCGCCGGCGACGTCACCGGCAGCGAGCGTCGCCGGACGACCGACGCCTCGTCCAGTGGGATCCGGTACAGCCGGCGGTCGATGCGACTCTCCGCCCGTGATCCCGGTGGCACGGTCAGGTGCACGCGATCGTCGTCCCTGGGCCGCATCGGGATCTGAAGTCCCCAGACGTCCGCTGCGGACAGGTGACTGACCACTGCACCGGGCGGAGCAGTGAGCAGGACGGCGGCAAGGCGACCGGTCAGTTGACCGCGCAAGGCGTCAGGGAGGTATGTGTCGCGCGACAGCCGCGCAACCTGCGGATGCCTCAGCTCCCTGTCGCTCAGCCCCGCTGCACGTGCGGCCGATCGGGTGGTCGGACCGGTGATCCGTGATCGTGGCATTCGCCTGGGCACCCGGAGAGCATCGAGGAATCGGCAGCCATCGAGGCAGGCAATCCACAACCCCGGCGAGATCGGCGAAGTGGTCGCCACAACGCGCTCTATGCGACGAGGTCGCCGATGTCGCCCGACTATGCGAGCAGCTTCCACACTGCGTCGGGGGACTCCCAGTGGGCGTTGTGGCCGGCGCCGTCGAGCACGACGGCGTCCGGGTCGACGCGGCGCATCGACTCCAGGCCGACCATCGGGTCCGCCGAGCCCGCCGCGAGCCGCAGCGGCGCCGCGCTGCGCGCCAGGACCGTCTCCACCGACGGTCCGACGGCGCCGAACGCCCGCGGGTCCAGCGCGGCGACCCACCCCCCGCGAGCGACGCGCACACCCGCGTGGGCAACCGGGTCGGCCGGGTCGACGAGGTCACGCAGGCCGGCGAGCTTCAGGTGCCGGTCGGCGGCCTCCGCCGAGCTGCCGAACACCTGGGCCGGACGGCGCGACATCGCCTGCGCGCGCGCCACCTCGTCGTCGGTCCAGTCCACCTTCACGCCGAGCGCGACGACGCGGTCGACGTCGACGCCGTACCACCCACTGCCGAGGACGGCGCCCACGACCCCGCCGAAGGAGTGGCCGAGCACCGTCACCCGGGACGCACCGAGCTCGGCGGCGAGCTCCGCCACGTCGGCGGCGTGCACGGCGTAGCCGTAGGGCGGTTCCGCGAGCGAGAGGCCGTGACCGCGCAGATCGGGCGCGGCCCACCGGCCGGGCCACGACTCCGCCACCAGGGGCAACAGCCGCCGCCAGACCGCCGCCGTCGCGCCGAGGCCGTGGAGGAGGGCAGGAGGTGCCCGCCCGTGCCGCCGGTGAAGTACGCGATGCCGCCGCGGGTGCGCCGCATCAGCCGAACCTCCGACCGGTCAGCTGCTCGAAGGCGGTGACGTAGCGCTCGCGGGTCGCGGCCACCACGTCGTCCGGCAGCTCCGGCGGCGGGGACACCCGGTCCCAGCCGGACGACGTCAGCCAGTCGCGCACGTACTGCTTGTCGTAGGAGGGCTGCGCCGAGCCGGGCGACCACGTCCCGGCCGGCCAGAAGCGGGAGGAGTCGGGCGTGAGCACCTCGTCGCCGAGCACCAGGGAGTCGCCGGCGAGCCCGAACTCGAACTTCGTGTCGGCCAGCACGATCCCGGCGCCCGACGCGATCTCCGCCGCGCGCGAGTACAGCGCCAGGGTCAGGGCGCGCAGCTCCTCCGCACGGGAGACACCGACGGCGGAGACCACGGCGGAGAAGTCGATCGCCTCGTCGTGCTCCCCCACTCCGTGGTCGGTGTAAGGGGCCTTCGTGGACGGCGTGAACACCGGCGACGGCAGCCGCGAGCCCTCGACCAGTCCGGCCGGCAGCGCGACGTCCCGGATCGAGCCCGTGCGCGAGTACTCGACCGTCCCGGACCCGGACAGGTAGCCACGGGCGACGCACTCGACCGGCAGCATCTCCAGCCGCCGGACGAGCATCCCGCGTCCGGCCGCCTCCGCAGGGACGTCGTCGGCACTGATCAGGTGGTGGGAGGCGCCGAACTCAGCCAGCACCGGGGTCAGCTGCTCGAACCACCAGACCGACAGCTGGGTGAGCACCCGGCCCTTGTCCGGGATCGGCGTCGGCAGCACGTGGTCGTAGGCGGAGATCCGGTCCGAGGCGACCAGCAGCAGTTGCCCGGGACCCGCGTCGTAGATCTCGCGCACCTTGCCCCGCGCCACCAGGGGCAGTCCCAGACTCACGTGAGCTTGGCCAGCCGGTCGAACAGCGGCCCGAGGTTGGCCACGTACTTCTCCGGCCGGCAGATCTCGTCCAGCCGCGCCTCGTCCAGCGTCACGCCCGAGGACGACGCCCGTCCCCGCAGCGTCTCGCGGAACGGCGTCCCCGACTGCCACGTCTCCATCGCCGCCGACTGCACCAGCGAGTACGCGTCCTCCCTCGAGAGCCCGCCCTCGACCAGCTCCAGCAGCACCGACGACGTGTAGATGAGCCCGCCCGTGGACTCGAGGTTGGCCCGCATCCGATCGGTGTCCACGACCAGGTTCTCCACGAGCCCGGCCGTCAGGTCGAGCAGGTAGTCGGTGGTGATCGCGGCGTCGGGCAGGAACACCCGCTCGGTGGACGAGTGCGAGATGTCGCGCTCGTGCCAGAGCGGGATGCCCTCCATCACCGGCACGATCGCGGCCCGCACCACCCTCGCGAGCCCGGCGATGCGCTCGGAGCGGATCGGGTTCTTCTTGTGCGGCATCGCGCTCGAGCCCTTCTGGCCCGAGCCGAACGCCTCCGACAGCTCCCGCACCTCGGTCCGCTGGCCGTGCCGCACCTCCAGCGCGATCGCCTCGCAGACCGTGGCGATGATCGCCAGGGCCGAGACCCACTCGCTGATGGAGTCGCGGAGCACCACCTGCGTCGACGCGTCCGCCGGCCGCAGGCCCAGCGCCTCGGCGACGAACACCTCCACCGACGGGTCGATCAGCGAGTACGTGCCGACGGCGCCGGAGATGGCCACCACGCCCACGCGCGCCCGCGCCTCGCGGAGGCGGTCCCGCGACCGCGCGGCCGCGAACGCCAGGTCGGCGACCCGGTGGCCCCACACGTCGGGCTCGGCGTGCACGCCGTGGGTGCGGCCGACCTTGATCGTGTCCCGGTGTGCCAGCCCGTGGTCGCGCAGTGCGGCGACCAGCCGGTCGGCCTTGGCCAGCAGGACGTCGGTGGCGTCGGTGAGCTGGACGGCGAGCGCGGTGTCCAGCAGGTCGGACGACGTCATCCCGTGGTGCACGTACGCGGCCGCAGAGCGCGGCTCGGTGTTGTCCGCCCACGCGGTGAGGAACGCGATGACGTCGTGCTGCGTCGTCTCCTCGATCTCCGCGACCCGCTCGGGCGTCGGCGGCGGGGCGTTGCGCACCGGCTCGACGACGTCGGCGGGCACCCGGCCGGCGGCCGCGTGCGCCTCCAGGACGAGCGCCTCGACCTTGCACCACAGCTCGTACTTGTGCTGGTCGCTCCAGACCCGCCCCATCTCCGGGAGCGTGTAGCGCTCGATCATGCGGGTACCGCCGGACACAGCTCAGCTCGTCGCACCACGGAGACATCCTCCCGCAGGGCTAGCGTGATCATGGACGGCCCCTAGAAGCAGGGCGGAGGTGCGTGATGCTCAGACGCGCCAGCGACCTCACCGCGCGGGCCCGCGAGCGCATCCGCGCGGCCCGCGAGCACGATCCGCACGGCTGGCACGACCGGCACCATGACCACGACCGGCACCATGACGACGAGCCGATCGACTTCGTGGAGCTCCCCCACGAGGACGACGAGACCGCCTCCGAGCAGCCACCGCTGGGCAGCCCCGAGTCCGGCGCCCCGGACGTCGACGGCGCCGTCGCGCCCGGTCCGGTCAGCGGACCCCCGGAGGGTGGCCGACCCCACCGCCCCGGGGAGCGGTCGCGCCGGCTGATGTCCGGCGCCGACCGCCGGTCGGCACCCGAGGACGGCGTCCCGAACGGCCTGCGGACGGCGGCGGCGTGGTCGTGGCGGCTGATCGTGGTGATCGCCGGCTTCTACGTGCTGCTCTACGCCGCCGCGTACGTCGCCGTGGTCGTCGTCCCGGTGCTCGTGGCCCTGCTCCTGGCCGCCCTCCTGCAGCCCGGGGCCGCCTCCCTGGTCCGCCGCGGGTGGCCCAAGGGGCTGGCCGCGACGGCGATGCTCCTCGTCGGCCTGGCCGTGGTCGCCGGGATCATCACGCTGGTCATCGAGCGGTTCTCCGCGGGCTTCTCCGATCTGGCGAGCCAGGTCAGCGAGGGCATCGGGCAGGTGCAGAGCTTCGTCGTCCGCACCTTCCCGATCACGCGCGGCCAGCTCGAGGATGCCGTCGCCGCGGTGCAGGAGACCCTGGTCGACAACCAGGAGACGATCACGTCCGGCGCGATCACCACCGCGGCGACCGTCGGCGAGGTCTTCACCGGCATCGTCCTGGCGCTGTTCACGCTGTTCTTCTTCCTCAAGGACGGCCGGTCCATCTGGCTGTGGCTGGTCGGGCTCTTCCCGCGCGAGTCCCGGGCCTACATCGACGAGGCGGCCCGGCGCTCCTGGCGGACGCTGATCTCCTACGTGCGGGCGACGGCGGCCGTCGCGCTGGTCGACGCGGTCGGCATCGGCATCGGCCTGGCGATCCTGGGCGTTCCGCTGGTGATCCCGCTGGCGGCGCTGGTCTTCCTCGGCGCCTTCATCCCGATCATCGGCTCGTTCCTCGCCGGCTCGGTGGCGGTGCTCGTCGCGCTGGTGTCGGTGGGCCCGATCAAGGCACTCATCGCGCTGGGCGTGGTCGTGCTGGTCATGCAGCTCGAGGGGCACGTCCTGCAGCCGCTGCTGCTGGGCCGCGCGGTGCACGTGCACCCGCTCGCGGTCGTGCTGTCGATCGCGGCAGGTCTGCTCATCGGCGGGATCTTCGGCGCGCTCATCGCCGTCCCCACCGTCGCGTGCGCGAACGTCGCCGGCACCTACCTGAGCCGGCGGCACGAGGGGCCGCGCCCGCCCGAGCCGCGGCCCGACCGGGCGAAGCCCGCCGTCACCGCGAAGTAGGCGGTGCGATGCGGCCCTCGACGGCTGCCAGCGCGATGTCGGTCCGCCAGTGCGCGTCGGCCAGCCGGACGGCGGCCACCCGCTCGTAGGCCGTCTGCCGGGCGGCCGCCAGGTCGGCACCGAGGCCCACCACCGAGAGCACCCGGCCGCCGGCGGAGATCACCGAGCCGTCGGCGGCCAGCGCCGTCCCCGCGTGCAGCACGCCCTCGCCGTCGGCCCCCGTGATCGCCGACCCCGTGCGCGGCGACTCGGGATAGCCCGGCGCGGCGACGACGACGGTCACCGCGGCACCCTCCCGCCAGCGCAGCGGCGGGTGCTCGGCGAGCGTGCCGGTGGCCGCGGCGTGCAGGAGGCCGGCCAGCGGCGTCTCCAGCAGCGGCAGCACGACCTGCGTCTCCGGGTCGCCGAACCGGGCGTTGAACTCGACGACGCGGACGCCGCGCGAGGTGAGCGCGAGCCCCGCGTAGAGGAGCCCGCTGAAGGTCTCCCCGCGACGGGCCATCTCGTCGACGGTCGGCTGCAGCACCGTCGCCATGACCTCGTCCACCAGGCCGGGCGGCGCCCAGGGCAGCGGCGCGTAGGCGCCCATCCCGCCGGTGTTCGGCCCGCCGTCACCGTCGTCCCGCCTCTTGGCGTCCTGGGCCGGCACCAACGGGACGACGGTCGTGCCGTCGGTGACCGCGAACAGCGACACCTCCGGGCCGTCGAGGTACTCCTCGACGAGCACGGCTCCCCCCGCGTCGAGCACCCGGTGCCCGTGGGCGACGGCCGCGGCGCGCTCGTCGGTGACGAGCACGCCCTTGCCGGCGGCCAGGCCGTCGTCCTTCACCACGTACGGTGCCCCGGCCTCGTCCAGGGCCGTCTCCAGCTCGGCGGGGCCGCCGACCGGCCAGGACCTCGCGGTCGGCACCCCGGCGGCGGCCATCACGTGCTTGGCGAAGGACTTGCTGCCCTCCAGCTGCGCCGCCTCCTCGGAGGGCCCGAAGCAGGGGATGCCGGCGTCCCGGACGGCGTCCGCCGCCCCGGCCACCAGCGGCACCTCGGGCCCGATGACGACGAGATCGGCCCGCCACTCCTGCGCGATCGCCGCCACGGACACCGGGTCGGCGGCGTCGACCGCCAGCGGCTCGGCGACCGCGCGGGTACCGGCGTTGCCGGGCGCGCAGGCCAGCCCGCTCACCGCGGGGTCGGAGGAGAGAGCCACGCACAGGGCGTGCTCCCGGGCACCGGAGCCGATCACGAGCACGCGCACGGAGGAAAGCTACCGAGCGGCCATCACCGCAGCCGAAAGAGGACCCCGTCCTCCCCACCCCTCGCAAGCTCGCGGCGGTGCCCTGGACGGGGCCGCCGCGCGCGGGCGTCGACCCGCAGCAGCTGGCGGTGCGCCTCCGCCTGCAGCTTCCGCCAGGCGGTGAACCGGGACGGATCGAGCCGGCCGTCGTCGATGGCCGCCGCGACGGCGCAGCCCGGCTCGCCGCGGTGCCCGCAGTCGCGGAAGCGGCACTCGGCGGCGAGCTGGGCGACGTCGGCGTAGGCGGCGTCCACGCCGCCCTCGTCGTCGTAGAGCGCGAGCTCGCGCATGCCCGGGGTGTCGATCAGCAGCCCGCCGCCGGGCAGCAGGTGCAGCTCGCGCGCGGTGGTGGTGTGCCGGCCGCGGCCGTCGTCACGGATCTCCTGCGTCGCGCCGAGGACCCTCCCGGCCAGGGCGCTGGCCAGGCTCGTCTTGCCGACGCCGGAGGGGCCCACCATGGCCCCGGTGCGGCCGGGCCCGAGCAGCGCGCGGACGGCGTCCAGACCCTCGCCGGTGACGGAGCTCACCGCGAGCACGTCGACGCCGAGGGCGTCCTCGGCCACGAGTGCCACGGCCGCGGGGACGTCGTCGCAGAGATCGGCCTTCGTGAGGACGACGACCGGCGTCGCACCGCTGCTCCAGGCCACCGCGAGGTAGCGCTCCACCCGTCGCAGGCGGGCCTCGCCGGCGAGCGCGTCGACGACCAGGACGACGTCGAGGTTGGCCGCGACCACCTGCGCCGCCGACGTCCGGCCGGCCACGGTGCGGACGAAGGCACTCCTTCGAGGGAGGACGGCGACGGCCTGTTCGCCGCGCAGCGCGACCCAGTCACCGACCGCCGGAGCGCCCGACCCGGCCTCGTCGTAGAGCGCCGATGCGGGGTGCACGCGGGCCTCGCCCCCGGCCGTCAGCACGCTCAACCGGCCCCTGTCCACCCGGAACACCCGCGCCGGGGCGCTGTCCGGCGGCAGCTGACCGACGCGGTCGGGCGTCCAGCCGAGCACTGAGAGATCGCTCACGTGGCGCATGGTGCCGTGCTGGTCAGAGTGGTGTCTTCCGAATTGTGGACGACACGTTCACTTCAGTTCGCCGTCCCGACATCCGATTCAGGTGTGGTGAGGGACATGCGCGCGACAGCGTTGCCGGAACAGATGCCGGCGACCCGCTCTTCCCTGCCCGTCGTCATCGGGCACCGCGGGGCACCGGCCTACCGGCCGGAGCACACGACCGCCAGCTACGAGCTGGCGATCGACCTCGGTGCCGAACTGATCGAGCCCGACGTCGTCATCAGCCGCGACGGCGTCCTCGTCGTCCGCCACGAGAGCGAGCTCTCCTGGTCCACCGACGTCGCCACCCGTCCGGAGTTCGCCGACCGCCGCACCACCAAGGTCGTCAAGGACGAGACCTGCACCGGCTGGTTCGCCGAGGACTTCACCTACGCCGAGCTGACCACCCTGCGCGCCGTCGAGCGCATGCCGGAGCTGCGGCCGCTGAACTCCGCCTACGACGGGAAGTTCGGCATCCTCACCCTCGCCGAGGTCGTCGAGCTGGCCCGTACCCACTCCACGCCCGAGCGCGAGATCAAGGTGCTGGCCGAGCTGAAGCACGCCGGTGACGCTCTCGACTCCGAGCTGCCGATGGCCGAGCTGGTCACCGAGGAGCTGCGCCGGCTCGACGCGACCGACGCCCAGGGCCCGGTGATGCTGCAGTCGTTCGACCCCCGGGTGCTCCGCGACGTGCGGGCGGCCCTCGGTGACGACGGCCCGCAGATGGTGCAGCTGGTCGACGACTTCGCCAACGGCGACGCCATGGTCACCCCGGCCGGGCTCCGCGAGATCTCCACGTACGCGCAGGGCGTCGCGCCCAGCTGCGACCGCGTGCTCATCGGCGACGACGGGCTCCCGGTCACGGGTCGCTCCGCCCTCGTGGACGAGGCGCACCGTGCGGCGCTGTCGGTCTTCTGCTGGACCCTGCGGGCGGAGAACGCCTTCCTGCCCCAGCACCTGCGGGTGGGCGACGCACCCGACGCCCTCGGTGACGCACTCGGCGAGGCCCGGGAGCTCCTGGCGCTGGGCGTCGACGGCCTGATCACCGACTCCCCCGAGCTCGCCGTCCGCGCGATCGGAGAACTCGCCACCGCCCTGGTGTGACCCGATGACGGGCACCCGCAGGGTCCCCAGAGAAGGAGCCGGGACAGGCCGCCCGCAGATGGGGGACAGCACCTGGCCTCGTCGGTTGATCCGGAGGATCAACCGATCAAGTCATTGATGACCACGTTCTCGTCGCGGCCGGGACCGACGCCGATCACGCTGATCCGGGCGCCCGCCAGCTCCTCGAGCCGCTGCACGTAGGCCTGGGCGTTCTTCGGCAGCTCTTCGAACGTGCGGCAGTGCCGGAGATCCTCGAACCAGCCCGGCATCTCCTCGTAGACCGGCGTCGCGTGGTGGAACTCGGTCTGCGTCATCGGCATCTCGTCGTGGCGGACGCCGTCGACGTCGTAGGCCACGCAGATCGGCACCGTCTCCAGCCCGGACAGGACGTCGAGCTTGGTCAGGAAGTAGTCGGTGATGCCGTTGACCCGGCTGGCGTAGCGGGCGACGACGGCGTCGAACCAGCCGCACCGCCGGTCGCGGCCGGTGGTGACGCCGACCTCGCCGCCCTGCGTGCGCAGGTACTCGCCGTTGGCGTCGAACAGCTCCGTCGGGAACGGGCCCGAGCCGACGCGGGTCGTGTACGCCTTCAGGATGCCGACCACCCGCTCGATCCGGGTGGGCCCGATGCCGGAACCGGCGGCGGCCCCGCCCGCCGTCGGGTTGGACGACGTCACGAACGGATAGGTGCCGTGGTCGACGTCGAGGAGCGTGCCCTGCGAACCCTCCAGGAGCACCCAATCGCCGGCGTCGAGCGCGTTGCCCAGCAGCAGGCGGGTGTCGGCGATGCGCGGCTTGAGCAGCTCGGCGTACTGCGCGTACTCCTCGACGACCTCGTCGACGTCGATCGCCTTGCGGTTGTAGACCTTGACCAGGATCTGGTTCTTCTCCTGCAGGGTGCCCTCGAGCTTCTGCCGGAGGATCGACAGGTCGAGGAGGTCCTGCACGCGGATGCCCACGCGGGCGACCTTGTCGCCGTAGGCCGGGCCGATGCCGCGGCCGGTGGTGCCGATCTTGCGCTTGCCCAGGAACCGCTCGGTGACCTTATCCAGGGCGCGGTGGTGCGGCATGATCAGGTGCGCGTCGGAGGAGATGACCAGCCGCGAGGTGTCGACCCCACGCTCCTCCAGGCCGGCGAGCTCGCCGATGAGCACCTCGGGGTCGATCACCACGCCGTTGCCGATCACCGGGGTGCACCCGGGCGTGAGGATGCCCGAGGGGATCAGGTGCAGGGCGTACCGCTCGCCGTCCGGCGTGATCACCGTGTGCCCGGCGTTGTTGCCGCCCTGGTAGCGGACGACGTAGGGCACGCGGCCGCCGAGGAGGTCGGTGGCCTTGCCCTTGCCCTCGTCCCCCCACTGGGCACCGATCAGCACGACAGCCGGCATCGGGTCCTGGATCTCCTCGGTAGAACGGCACCAGGCGGTTCGCGGCTGGCGAGCGGGCGGCGGGGTGGGTCGGATGGAAGGGTATCGGCATGGCCTCCGTCCAGCTGGACCTCCGCCGCCTGGAGCCCGGTGAAGCCCCCCGTGACGCCGACGTCGCCGCGGTCCGCGACGCCGAATCGGTCGTCGTCCGCGGTGCGGTCCCGGCCCTGGCCGCCGTCCTCACCCAGCTGCTGAAGGCCGACCGGACGGCGCTCGTCCCGGTCGCCTGGGAGCCGGCCGGCGACAAGAACTCCGTCGGCCTGGCCCGCGACATCGGCGTCGGCACCGGGGAGCCGCGGGACCTCTGCCTCGTCCGCGACGACCACGGGGGCGTGCTGCTCCACCACGGGCGGATCGAGGCGGCCGGTGACGGACGCCGGGCGCTGAGCCGGCGGCTGGGCCTGCAGGCGCACCACGACGACATCAAGGTCGCCGACGGCGAGATCACCCGCATCGACGTCCGCCCCGACTGGCAGGCGGTCGACACCATCGGGGTGACGGTCATGACCCAGCCCCTGCGGCCGACCCGGCACACGAGCGGACGGGCTCTGCAGATGGCGTCGGATCCCGCGCGGATCGTCCGGGACGGCGTCCCGTACCGGCGCCCGGTGAACCGGTGGACCTGGTACGCCGACCACCGTGTGCGGTGGCGCCTGCAGCCCTGACGAAGGACCCCCTGCAGGAGGCCTGACCGGGTCGCTGCAATCTTCACGTTCCCGTCGTGGACACTGGGCGGCACCCCGCTCGTCGAGGAGGTCCCGCTGCCGACGTCCTGCGCCCTCACCGGGCTCCGGCCTCCCTCCCGGGTGCACCGGTGATCACCGACCGCCTGCCCGCGCTGGGCGTGGCACCGGTCGAGCTCACGCGCGGTCGGCGGTTGCTGAGCCGGGTGCTCGCGCGGCCCAGCCTCCCCGCGCTCGTCGGCCTGGTGGTCGTGGTCGTGGTCTTCGGCATCCAGGCGCCGGCGCTGCTCACGTCCGGCGGGCTGGCCGGCGTCCTCGACGTGGCCGCGTTGCTCGGCATCGGCGCGGTCGCGGTCGCCCTGCTGCTCATCGCCGGCCAGTTCGACCTCTCCATCGGTGTGCTCGCGGTGGCCAGCTCGCTGGTGACGGCCCTGCTCATCGAATACGCCGGCTGGGGCGCCTGGCCCGCGCTCGGCGGGTCGCTGGCCGTCGCGCTCGCCGTCGGCCTCATCAACGGCTTCCTCGTGGTGAACACCGGGCTGCCGAGCTTCCTCGTCACGCTCGCGACGTTCCTGGTCCTGCAGGGCACGTCGCAGGCCGGCGCCGAGGCAGTGGCCGGTTCGGCCCGTGTCGCCGGGCTGGAGGAGGCCGGCGGCTGGGACTCCGCTTCCGCTGTCTTCGGCGCGACCATGCAGATCGGCGACGGCCGCTTCCGCGTCTCCCTGGTGTGGTGGCTGGCCGCGACCGCGCTCGCGACGTGGGCGCTGTGGCGTACGCGCTTCGGCAACGCTGTCTTCGCCAGCGGCGGGGCCCGCCGCGCCGCCCGGCAGCTCGGCGTCCCGGTCCGGCGGACGACGCTCACCCTGTTCTGCCTCACCGCCGTCGCCGGCTGGCTGATCGGCACCCTGGCGCTGATCCGGCTGGACGGCGTCCAGGTCGGCGCCCCCGGGCTCGCGGTGGCCGTCGACTTCGTCGTGGTCGCGGTGATCGGGGGCTGCCTGCTCACCGGCGGCTACGGCTCCGCGATCGGAGCGTCCGTCGGCGCCCTGCTGTACGCGGTCGCGCGGCAGGGCATCACGCTCGCCGGCTGGGACCCGCCGTGGTTCCAGGCGCTGCTCGGCGTCCTGCTGCTGGTCGCGCTGCTGGCCAACGGGGTGGTCCGGCACCGGCTGAAGATGGTGCCGCGGTCGTGACCGGGACGGTGAACTCCGGCGTGCCCGAGCTGGAGCTGCGGGGGCTGACCGTCCGCTACGGCAGCGTGGCGGCGCTGTGCCGCGTGAACGCGGCCCTACCGGCGGGGACCATCACCTGCGTCCTCGGGGAGAACGGCTCCGGCAAGTCGACGCTGGTCTCGGTGCTCTCCGGACTCCGCCGGCACGACGAGGGCCAGCTCCTCCTCGGCGGGGAACCGGTGCACTTCCGTTCGCCGAAGCAGGCGCGGGAAGCCGGGGTCGCAACGGTCTGGCAGGACCTGGCCGTCGCCCCGCTGCTGTCGATCTGGCGCAACTTCTTCCTCGGCGCCGAACCGACCCGCGGCGCGTGGCCGCTGCGGCGTCTGGACGTCGAGCGGGCACGGGAGACCACCGCCCGCGCCATGGCCCGCGTGGGCGTGCACCGGCTGGATCCCGACCAGCCCGCGAGCACGCTCGAGGCCGGGGCGCGGCAGAGCCTGGCGATCGCCCGGGCGCTCCACTTCGGTGCGCGGGCGCTCGTCGTCGACGAGCCGACGGCGCCGCTGACAGTCGCCCAGCAGACGCTGCTCCTGCAGGCGATCGTGGCGGCGCGCAGCGACGGGCTCGCTGTCCTGCTGGTCACCAACAACCCGCGCTACGCGCACCTGGTCGGTGACCGCTTCCTGCTGCTGGCGCACGGGCGGGTGGCGGGCACGCTCAGCCGCGAGGACGTCGACGCCTCGGACCTGATGCGGCTGATGGCCGGCGGCGAGGAGTTCAGCGCCCTCACCGATGCGCTGACCGACCTGCATTCGGAGCTGGGCGGCCGCTGATCCGCGTCCGGGCTCCCGCGGGGACGGGAGCCCGGACGCCGGTCAGGTGAAGACGCTGACACCGCCAGGGCCGACGAGCAGACCCACGATGATCAGCACGATGCCCCACAGCATCTGCCCACGGAAGATCGCGAAGATTCCGGCGATCACCAGGACGACGGCAAGGATCCACAACAGGGTCACCATTGCTCATCCTCATTCCTACGGGCGCCTGGTCGGCGCCGTACAGGAAGATTGATGATCATTTGCAACCCATCGCAAACTTCCGGGGCTCATGCCCAGGTCAGGGCGCCAGACTGGGGTCGCAATCGCGGAGCAGCTGGGTGCAGCGCTCCTGCTCGGCGTACTCGCCGATGGCCTCGGCGGCCTTCGCCAGCTCGGTCACGCAGCGCAGGAAACCCCGGTTGGGCTCGTGCGACCACGGCACCGGGCCGAAGCCCTTCCACCCGTTGCGGCGCAGCGCGTCCAGGCCACGGTGGTAGCCGGTGCGGGCGTAGGCGTAGCCCTCGACGGTGTCGCGGAGCACCCGCTCGGGCCGGTTCAGCGCCTCCTCCGCGAGCGCCGCCCAGGCCGCGCTGACCGTGGGGTGCCGGGCCGCGACCTCGGCGGCCGGGTTCCCCGCGGCCAGCTCCGCGTCCGCCTCCGGGTTCGCGGGCAGCAGCGTGACCGGCGGCTCGCCCAGCAGATTGGGGTGGCTGTGAGTCATCAGCCGGCCTGCGACTGACCGGCGGACAGCAGGTCCTCGCACGCCTCGACGACGCGCGCGGCCATGCCGGTCTCGGCGGCCTTGAGGTAGCTGCGCGGGTCGTAGGCCTTCTTGTTGCCGACCTCGCCGTCGACCTTGAGGACGCCGTCGTAGTTGGTGAACATGTGGCCCACGATCGGCCGGGTGAACGCGTACTGGGTGTCGGTGTCGACGTTCATCTTCACGACGCCGTAGGACAGCGCCTCGCGGATCTCCGACTGCGCCGAGCCGGACCCACCGTGGAAGACCAGGTTGAAGGGCTTGTCGTCGGAGGTGCCGAACTCCTTGGCGACGACGTCCTGACCCTGCTTGAGGATCTCCGGCCGCAGCTTCACGTTGCCCGGCTTGTAGACGCCGTGGACGTTGCCGAAGGTCGCAGCGAGCAGGTAGACGCCCCGCTCCCCCAGGCCCAGCTTGCGTGCGGTGGCCACGAAGTCGCCCTCGGCGGTGTAGAGCTTCTCGTTGATGTCGTGCGCGACGCCGTCCTCCTCGCCGCCGACGACGCCGATCTCCACCTCGAGCACGATCTTCGCGGCGGCTGCCTTCTCCAGCAGCTCCTCGGCGATCTGCAGGTTCTCGTCGAGGTCGATCGCGGAGCCGTCCCACATGTGCGACTGGAACAGCGGCTCCTGCCCGGCGTTCACGCGGTCCTGCGACAGGGCGATCAGAGGGCGGACGTAGGAGTCGAGCTTGTCCTTGGGGCAGTGGTCGGTGTGCAGGGCCACGTTGACCGGGTACTTCTCGGCCACGACGTGCGCGAACTCCGCCAGCGCCACCGCGCCGGTGACCATGTCCTTGACCTTCGTGCCGGAGGCGAACTCCGCGCCGCCGGTGGAGAACTGGATGATCCCGTCGCTGCCGGCGTCGGCGAAGCCGCGGAGGGCCGCGTTCACCGTCTCCGAGGACGTGCAGTTGATCGCCGGATAGGCGAACCCGCCCTCCTTGGCCCGGCGGATCATGTCGGCGTAGACCTCGGGGGTCGCGATGGGCATGCGGGGCACTCCTCGGTGGGAAATCGGCCGGACCGGTGGTCAGTATCGCGCCCGGGGACTCACTCCGGGCCGTCGGGGCGGACGTGCAGTCCGAGGGCAGTGACCAGCACGACCGCCTGGGCGACGTCGATCTGCGCGCCGGTCAGCTCGACGCGGCGCGGATCCACCGCGGAGAGGTCCGACCCGCGCAGGTCGGCGCCGCTCAGGTCGGCGTCGTCGAGCGCGGCCGCCGAGAGGTCCAGGCCGCGCAGGGTGGCCCCGGCGGCGCGCACGCCGGTGAGGTCGGCCTCCCGCATCCGCGCGCCGCTGAACGTGGCCCGGGTCAGGTCCGCACCGCGCAGCGCCACGAACGACCAGTCACCGCCGGAGGCGGTCAGCAGGTCGAAGGTGCAGCGGTCGAACGTACTGCCCACGAGCTTGCAGTCGGTGAAGGTGGCGTCGAAGAACGAGCAGCCGGTGAAGGTGCAGTTCAGGAAGGCGGCGTCGGTGTGCTGCGACAGGTTGAACCGGCAGTCGCGGAACGTGCAGCCGGTGAAGAGGGCGCCCTCGCCGGTCCCCTCGGTGAGGTCGACGTCCACGAAGGTCACGCCGTCGTGTTCCTGACCGGAGAGGTCCTCCCCGTACCAGTCGGCGCCGCGGACCTCGGCCGGGCTCACCCCTGCTCGATGCGGCTGGCGACCCGTGCGGCGACGACCACCGGGTCGTAGGTCGGGGAGAACGGCGGGGCGTAGGAGAGGTCCGAGCCCGCCAGGGCCTCCGCCGTCATGCCGGCCCAGATCGCGGTCGCCAGGACGTCGATCCGCTTGCCGCTGCCCGGCCCCCCGACCACCTGGGCGCCGATCAGCAGGCCCGACCCCCGCTCGGTGATCAGCTTGACCGCGATCGGCGCCGCCCCCGGGTAGTAGCCCGCGCGGGTCGAGGACTCGATGACCTCCGTGCGGTAGTCGAAGCCGCCGTCCTCTGCCTGCGTGGTGCACAGACCGGTGCGGGCCACCTCCAGGTCCCCGACCTTGGTCATCGCCGTTCCCAGGACGCCGGCGAAGCGCGCCGGCTGCCCGCCGATGACCGATCCCGCGACCCGGCCCTGCTTGTTCGCGTGGGTGCCGAGCGCGACGTGGATGGCCTCGCCGGTGATCCGGTGGAATGTCTGCGAGCAGTCGCCGCCCGCGAAGACCTCGGGGTGCGAGCGGCTGCGCTGGTTGTGCGCGACGTCGATGGCCCCCGTGACGCCGAGCTCGAGCCCCGCGTCCCGGGCGAGGGAGACCTCCGGGCCCATGCCCAGCCCGAGGACGACGAGGTCGCACTCGTAGCTGCCGGCGTCGGTGCGCACCGCGCGGACGGCACCGTCGGCGTCCACCTCGATCTCGTGCACCGGCTGGTCGGTCTGCACGTCGATGCCCATGTCGCACATCGCCTTGCAGACGCGCTCGCCCATGTCGTCGTCCAGCTGCGCCATGGGCAGCGGGTCGGCGAGGACGACGGTGACCGACAGGCCGCGCGTCTGCAGCACCTCGGCCATCTCCAGGCCGATGTACCCCCCACCCAGGACGACGGCTCGCTTCGCACCGGCCGCGATGGCCGCCCGGATGTCCGCGCCATCGGCCAGCCGGTGGACCCCGTGGACGCCGTCGGCGTCGAGGCCCGGCACCGGCGGGCGCATCGGCTTGCCGCCGGTCGCGACGACGAGGGAGTCGTAGCCGATCCGCTCCCCGCCGGCCGCGACGACCTCGCCGGCCGTCAGGTCGATGCCCTCGGCGCGGGTGCCGATCCGGACGTCGACCTCCGTGGCCGCGAAGTCGGCCGGCGTGCGCGCCAGCAGCATGTCGCGGTCGGCCACGAGGTCGCCGATCCAGTACGGGATGCCGCAGGCGGAGTAGGAGATCTCCGGCCCCTGCTCGAGGACGACGATCGCCAGGTCGTCGGGCGGGCGGAGGCGGCGCGCCTGGGCAGCCGCCGACAGACCCGCGGCGTCACCGCCGATGACGACCAGCCGTTCCCTGCTCACAGCGCTCAGGTTGTCACCCGGCCGGGCCCGGCGCGCCCTGTTCGCGGAGCAGGTCCACCGCACGGGTGGCGGCGGCCAGCTGGGTCCTGGCCTGACCGACCGCCCACCGGCGCGTCGCCCGGTCCACCGCCAGCGCGGTCCAGCCGTCGCCGTCCTCGCCGGAGAGGTGCACCAGCAACGTCGCGCCGTCGTGCTCGACCCGGCAGCGGTGCGCCGGATTGCCCACCTGATGGATGACGTGCGCCCCCTCGGCGTCGGCGACGAACGACCCCCATCGGCTGCCGGGCACGGTCAGCCCTCCGAGACCAGCCCGGTCACCGCTGCCAGGTCGCCGGCCCGGGCGGCGCGGAACACCTTCCCCGGGTTCAGCAGCCCCGCCGGGTCCAGCGCGTCCTTGATCTCCCGGTGCACGGCCAGCGAGACCGGCCCGATCTCGCGCTCCAGCCAGTCGACCTTGATCGCACCGACCCCGTGCTCGCCGGTGATCGTGCCGCCGAGGGACAGGCCGAGCTCGAGGATGTCGTCGAAGGCGGCGAAGGCGCGGTCCCGCTGGTCGGCGTCGGCCGGGTCGAAGCAGATCGTCGGGTGCATGTTGCCGTCGCCGGCGTGCCCGACGACGCCGATGACCAGGCCGCGCTCGGCGCGGACGGTGTCGCAGCCGTCCAGGAAGGCCGCGATCCGCGAGCGGGGGACGGCGACGTCGTCGATGAGCGTGCTGCCGAGCTGCTCGAGGGCGGGCAGCGCCATCCGGCGGGCGGCGAGCAGGAGGTCGCCCTCGGCCGGGTCCTCGGTGGTGTGCACGAACTCCGCGCCGGCCTCGCGGCAGAGCTCGGCCAGCGCCGCGATCTCGGCCGCCGCGGCCTCGCCGCCGGCGTCGGACTGCGCCACGAGCAGGGCACGGGCGCTGCGGTCGAGGTCGGCCTTCAGCAGGTCGTCGACGGCGCAGATGCAGACGTTGTCCATGACCTCGAGCAGGCTCGGGACGAGGCCGCTGGTCACGACGTTCTCGACGACCTGGCCGGTCTGCGCCGTGGTGGCGAACGTGGCGGCCAGGGTGACCGGGCGCTTCGGCGCGGGGCGGAGCGCGAGCGTCGCCTCGGTGATGACGCCGAGGGTGCCCTCGGAGCCGACGAACAGGCGGGCGAGGTCGTACCCGGCGACGCCCTTGACCGTGCGCCGGCCGGTCCGCAGGACCCGCCCGTCGGCGAGCACGACCTCCAGCCCCAGCACGTAGTCGGTGGTCACGCCGTACTTGACGCAGCACAGGCCACCGGAGTTGGTGGAGAGGTTGCCGCCGATCGTGCACCAGTCGTAGCTGGACGGGTCCGGCGGATAGAAGAGCCCGGCACCGGCGACGGCGTCGCGCAGCGACTTGTTCACGACGCCGGGCTGGACGACGGCGAGCCGGTCGGCGGGGGACACCTCCAGGACGGCGTCCATCCGGGTGAGGGCCATCGTGATCGCGCCGTCCACGGCGTTGCTGGCCCCGGCCAGGCCGGATCCGGCGCCGCGGGGCACCACGGGCACGCCGTGCCGGGAGGCCACCTGCATCACCGCGGCCACCTCGGCGGTGGAGCGCGGGAGGACGACCGCCGCGGGGGTGCCGGCGGGCGCCAGCATGGCCTGGTCGCGGGCGTAGGACGCCGTGACGTCCGGGTCGAGGAGCACTCCGTCGGCACCGAGTGCGCCCTGGAGCTCGGACACCCACGCCACTGTGGTCGTCGTCACCATCGCCACGGTAGTGCGCCTTGGTTGGATGGGCGGCATGGAGATCGGACGGCGCTGGAACCAGCTGAGCGCGCGCGACCGCCGCCTCGTCGTTCTCGGGGCGGTCGTCGACGGCGCTCTCAAGGTGGCCGCGCTGGCCGATCTGAGACGCCGTCCGCCGTCCGGCGTCCGTGGCCGCAAGTGGGTCTGGGCGACGGTGGTGGCCCTCGCCAACAGCTTCGGGGTCGTACCCCTCGTCTACTTCGTCCTCGGCCGGCGCCGGGACCGCTAGCTCAGGCCGAGATCGGCGAGGGTGAAGACGGCGCGGTACTCGAAGCCGGCCTTCTCGACGGCCTCCCGCCCACCGCGGTCGACGATCACGGCCACCGCGATCACCTCTGCGCCGGCCTCCTGCAGGGCCTCGGCGGCCGTCAGCGGACTGCCGCCGGTGGTGCAGACGTCCTCGACAACGAGCACGGCACGGCCCTCGACGTCCGGACCCTCGATCCGCCGCTGCAGCCCGTGGGCCTTGCCGGCCTTCCGGACGACGCAGGCGTCGAGGTAGCCCTCACCGTCGGAGGCGGCGTGCAGCATGGCCGTGGCGACCGGATCGGCGCCGAGGGTGAGCCCGCCGACCACGTCGTAGCGCAGGTCGCCGGTCAGTTGCCGCATCACGCGGCCGACCAGCGGAGCGCCCTCGTGGTGCAACGTGAGGCGGCGCATGTCGATGTACCAGTCGGCCTCCCGGCCCGAGGAGAGCGTCACCTTCCCGTGCACGACAGCCAGCTCGACGATGAGCTGGAGGAGGCGGTCACGGTCGGGCAGCGATGCAGGAGCCGTCATAGGGGCCGACCCTAGACACGGCGGAGGGCCGCCGCCCGACCCGGAGGTCGGACGACGGCCCTGGCGTGCGGCGCCGAATTACGCGCCGGCGGGCTTGAGGACCTGGTCGATGATGTAGACGGTCGCGTTGGCGGTCTGCACGTTCCCGCAGATCACCGAGGCCTCCATGCCGAGGATGGTGCCGTCCATCGCGATGGTGAAGTTCTCACCGGAGCCCTCGATGGTGACCTCGTCGTTGTTGACCGTCGTGTGCGTGCCGGCCAGGTCCTCCGGGGTGAGGCGACCCGGGATGACGTGGTGGGTCAGCACCGTGGTCAGCTGCGGGACGTCGGCGAGCAGCGCGTTGAGCGCGTCGGCCGGAACCGCCTCGAAGGCCGGGTTGGCCGGGGCCAGCACCGTGATGTCGTCGGTGGTGTTCAGCGTGTCGCCCAGGTTCGCGGCGGTCACGGCGGCGACCAGCGTCGACAGCGCCGGGTTGTTGCTGGCGGCGGTGGCGACCGGGTCGTCGGTCATCCCGGTGAAGCTCCCCTCGCCCTCGGCGGGGACGGCGGAGCATCCGGAGCCGAACGGCTCGTCGGACGACGCCGGCATGGCCTCGCTCTCCGACGTCATGGGGGCGCTGCTGCTGCTCTCGGAGGAGGCGTCGCTCTCCGTCGCGGTGTCGTCGGAGCCGCAGGCGCTCATCGTGATGGCTAGCGTGGAGACGGCGGTGAGAAGGACGCCGCGGGAGAGAAGGGTGCTCTTCACGTGTTGGTGCTCCTTTGTCCTGTCCGTGCGACCGCATTGTCGCGGGCGGGTGGTGCACCGGCCGCGGTCGCGGTCCGGAATCGCGTCACCGGCAGATACCGGGACGGGTCTGGGAGGGGGGCGCGCGGCCCCCGGGTGGTGGTCATGCCGCGACCACCTGGACGGAGTGCCAGCCGCTCGACCCGTTCGGGAACGGGGTGACCCGCTCGTCCGTCTGGGTCTCGCCGTCGGCGCCGGTGGCGCGGACCGTGATCGAGTGCCGGCCGGCTGCGAACTCGTAGGGCAGCACCCACTGGCGCCAGAGGTCGGCGTCGACCTCGGGGGAGAGCTCGGCCTCCGCCCAGTCCTCGTCGTCGACCTTGACCTCGACGCGGGCGATGCCCCGGGTCTGCGCCCAGGCGACCCCGGCGATGGCGCGCCGGCCGACGGGGAACTCCCGCAGCGGCGCGGGAGTGTCGATGCGGGACGCGACCTTGATCGGCCCCTCGGTGGCCCAGTCCCGCTCGGTCCAGTAGGCATCGAAGGCGTCGTAGGTGGTCGCCTCGATCCGCGTCAGCCACTTGCAGGCGGAGACGTAGCCGTAGAGACCCGGGATCAGCATCCGGACGGGGAAGCCGTGCTCGACGGGCAGCGGCTCGCCGTTCATCCCGAACGCGAGCATCGCGTCCTCGACCTCGAGCGCCGACCGCGTGGGGGCGCCGATGGTCATGCCGTTGACGTCGCGGCAGACGAGCTGGTTGCTGTCGGACCGGATGCCGTTCTCCCGGAGCAGTGCCCCGAGCGGGACGCCGATCCAGCGCGCGGTCCCGGCCAGCTTGCCGCCGACCTCGTTCGAGACGCAGGTGAGGGTGACGTCGCGCTCGATGATGTCGTCGCGCTCGAAGAGGTCCGGGAGCATGTAGCTGCGCGGGGTGTCGAACATGCCCGTCATCGACAGCCGGTAGTCGCTCGGCGAGATCTGCGGGACGACGATCGCGGTGTCGACACGGTAGAACTCGCGGTTCTCCGTGAACAGCGGGGTGAGCCCCTCGACGTCCTCGGCCAGGTCGGCACCGGCCGGCAGGGATGCGGCCCGGGACGACGGCGTGGGCAGCTGCAGGTCGGCACGGGCGCCGGCCACGCTGAAGCGGCGCTGCAGGAGCCGTCCGCCGCCACCGGTGACCGCGGCCGCGCCGAGGGCGACGCCGCTGGTGAGGAAGAAGCGGCGGCGGTCGAGGCCGGCACCCTTGCGGTCACCGGAGCCCAGTACCTCGCGGAGGCGCTCGACCATCCCGTCGTCGGCGGAACCGCCGGCGGGCGGGCTGGTCGAGTCGGGACCGACGCTGGTGGTCAGCGTGAGGGGAGCGACGAGGGCCAGCAGGGCCACGATCCCGGCGGCCGCGCCGGCGATCGACGGCAGCATGTCCAGCGGTCCGCCGGCGGGCCGGGTGACGGCCGCGACGGCGCCGACGAGCCCGAAGAGGCCGATGCCGACGGCACCCAGACGGCGACTGCGCAGGGCGACCAGGCCGATGACGACGGCGTAGAGCGCGATGACGACCAGGGTGCCGGCGACGAGGACGATCTTGTCGTTCTCGCCGAAGTTCCGGATCGCGAACTCCTTGACCGGCTCCGGGGTCAGGGTGATCGCTGCGTCGCCGACCGCGATGACGGGCGAGGATCCCGGCCCCACCAGGGCCGCGACCAGTTCTGCGACGCCGAGGGCGACGGCCGCCGCGAGGACCCCCGCGAGCGCGGCGAACACCGGGCGGCGCCCGCGGCCGGGCCGGGACGTTTCCGGGGCCGGGCTCGGCGCCTGCACAGAGGTGGTCACACCAGGCTTTCGGCGCGTGCCACCGATCCGGATTCGTTGTGCACGATATTTCTTCCGGCCGCGCGCCGACCACTGCCTCCCCGGCGGTCTGCGAGGCTGGCCGCGTGCCGAATTCCGAGCTCCCCGCCGAGGACACCTCGGCCGCCCCGTCGATGCCCACGTCCGTGCGTGTGGCGATCGTCGCGATGGGCGTCCTGGCAGCGCTGCTCCTGCTGAGTGGCGGGCTGCTCTGGTACGGCTACGACACCGCGGTCGAGACCGTCATGGAGTCGAGCAACGCGTCGCGCAGCGAGGCCACGCGGTTCGTGACCCTCTCGCTGGTGCCCTACCTGGCCCTCGGGCTCCTCCTCGCGCTGTCCGCCTGGTTCCTCCCCCGCCGGCAGCCGTGGGCACGGTGGCTGGGCCTGGCGGCGGCAACACTGCTCGGCCTGCTGACCGTGTTCAACGTCGTGGTCTCGGGCGGGGTGACGTTCTACTCGCTGCTCGTCCTGGTGCTCTCGATCGCCGCGGTCACCAGCCTGCTGGCACGCACGACGACGGACTACGTGCCCAGCCTCCGCGCCCGCGCCTGACGGTTCACCCCTGGCCGGTGGCCCGCTGCCAACTGCGGTACCGGTACCACTCGTTGGACGGCTTGAGGGCCAGGAGCACGACGCCCGCGACGGTCAGCAGCAGCTGGAAGACGCCGAGGGACGTGAGGAAGCCGCCGAGCGCGCTCCCGGTGGCCAGCCCGGCCACGCCGCTGAGGACGGCGAGACCGCCGAGGACCCACAGCACGATGCGCGCCCAGTTGTGCCCCTTCCAGGCGAACCAGATGAAGAGCAGTTGCAGCGCGACGAAGATCAGGGTGACCACGGCGCCGATGAGGATCGCCGACCGGATGAGGTCGTCGCTCACCTCGATGTCGGACCCGCTGCGCGCCAGTTCCTGCGCGACGAGGTCGTCGATGTCGGAGAAGGTGACGATCGAGGAGACGATGCCGAGGATCAGGTTGGCCACGAACGCGCCGATGCCGGCCCGCACCGTGGTCGGGCGCTCGAGGGCGGGCGGCGCCCCCTGGCCGGCCGGTGCCGAGGGCGCAGGGGCGTAGCCCGGGTAGGGCTGGCCGTAGGGCTGCTGCGGGGGCGGCGGCGCGTTCCAGCCCTGCGGCGGCGGCGGGGCGTTCCACCCCTGCGGCGGGGTGCCCTGGCCCGGCTGGCCCTCGGGCCCGGGGTGCTGACCCCCGGGGCCGGGGTACTGACCCTCGGGGCCGGGGTACTGACCGCCCTGTCCTGACGTCATCGCGTTGCGCCTCCATCTCGTTCCGGATCCACCGTGATCATGGATGACCCGGGACTCGAGAACCAGCGTCCCGCGCCGACTCGCCCGGTCGTGTCAGAGCCGTGCCGCCGGCCGGCCGGATTCATGGATGCGCGCCCGGCAGTCGGGGTGCCAGAGAAGCAGCAGGAGCCCGCCAACCAGCACGAGCCCGACTGATCCCTTCACGACCGACCCGGACGCGACCAGCCCCAGAGCGAGCAGGATCCCCACGCCGGCTTGCACCGTCAACGCGTACCAGGTCCACGGTCGGCCTCGCCCCCACTCGGCGGTGACCCATCCGGACAGCGCCGTGATCGCCGCGGGGAAGACCACGAACCACAGGACGCCGGCCAGCCAGGCGCCGAGCAAGGAGAAGCCTGCCCAGACCGTCAGCAGCGTCGTCTGCCACATCCCGTAGAGGTGCACCCAGCGCTGTGCGTCCAGCCGCTGCCAGGTCGATTCCCGTTCCATGCCGATCCCTCCGCCGTCCCGAGCGGACACGGTAGGTCGGCGGCAGGGGCCTCTCGGGGCAGCCGTCCACAGGCTGTGGATACGGCCCCCTGCAGGGTCCCGCCGCGAGCTTGCGAGCGGTGGGGGGCAGGGGGTCCTCCGTCAGCCCTTGGTGACGCGCAGGCCCGTCTCGCCGTCGACACCCGCGACGTCGGCCGGCCAGTCCACGACGACCTCGTCGCCGTCCCGGATCTCGCCGGCGAGCAGCGCCCGCGCGAGCTGGTCGCCGATGGCGGACTGCACGAGCCGGCGCAGCGGGCGGGCGCCGTAGACGGGGTCGAACCCGTTGAGCGCCAGCCACTCCCGCGCCGCGTCGGTGACCTGCAGCGTCAGCCGGCGGGCGGCCAGGCGGCGGGCCAGGACAGCGACCTGGATGTCGACGATCCCGGTCAGCTCCTCGCTGCCCAGCGCCCGGAAGACGACCACGTCGTCCAGCCGGTTGAGGAACTCGGGCTTGAAGTGCGTCCGGACCACGTCCATGACCGCCGACCGGCGCCGCTCCTCGTCCACCGACTGGTCGGCGATGATCGTCGACCCCAGGTTGGAGGTGAGGATCAGGATCGTGTTCCGGAAGTCGACCGTGCGGCCCTGACCGTCGGTGAGCCGGCCGTCGTCCAGCACCTGCAGCAGGATGTCGAAGACGTCCGGGTGTGCCTTCTCCACCTCGTCGAGCAGCACCACCGTGTACGGACGACGGCGCACCGCCTCCGTCAGCTGACCGCCGGCCTCGTACCCGACGTAGCCGGGGGGCGCGCCCACCAGCCGGGCCACCGAGTGCTTCTCCGAGTACTCGCTCATGTCGATGCGGACCATCGCCCGCTCGTCGTCGAACAGGAACTCCGCCAGCGCCTTCGCCAGCTCCGTCTTGCCGACACCGGTCGGACCCAGGAAGAGGAAGGAACCGGTGGGCCGGTCGGGGTCGGACACCCCGGAGCGCGCCCGTCGGACGGCGTCGGACACGGCACGGACGGCGTCCGGCTGACCGACGACCCGCTTGCCGAGCCCGTCCTCCATGCGCAGCAGCTTCTGGGTCTCGCCCTCGAGCAGCCGGCCCGCGGGGATGCCGGTCCAGGCCTGGACGACCTCGGCGATGTCGTCGGGGCCGACCTCCTCCTTGAGCATCGAGTCACCGCCGGCCACCGACTCCTCGGCACCGGTCAGCGACCGCTCGAGCTCGGGGAGCCGGCCGTAGCGCAGCTCCGCCGCACGGGCCAGGTCGCCGTCCCGCTCGGCGCGCTCGGCCTCCAGCCGGACGTGCTCCAGCTCCTCCTTGATCCGCTGGATGCGCTCGATCGCCGTCTTGTCCTGCTGCCAGCGGAAGGTGAGCTCCGCCAGCTCCTGCCGCCGGTTGGCCAGCTCCTCGCGCAGCGCCGCGAGCCGGGCGAGGGAGGACTCGTCGTCCTCCTTGCTCAGCGCCATCTCCTCGATCTCCATCCGGCGCACGGCGCGCTCGACCTCGTCGACCTCGACGGGGCGGCTGTCGATCTCCATGCGCAGCCGGCTGGCGGCCTCGTCGACGAGGTCGATCGCCTTGTCCGGCAGGAAGCGCGCCGTGACGTACCGGTCCGACAGGGTCGCTGCGGCGACGATGGCGGCGTCGGTGATCCGGACGCCGTGGTGCACCTCGTAGCGCTCCTTGAGCCCACGCAGGATGCCGATCGTGTCCTCGACCGAGGGCTCGCCGACGAAGACCTGCTGGAAGCGCCGCTCGAGCGCCGGGTCCTTCTCGATGTGCTCGCGGAACTCGTCGAGCGTCGTCGCGCCGACCATGCGCAGCTCACCGCGGGCGAGCATCGGCTTGATCATGTTGCCCGCGTCCATGGCCGAGTCGCCCGTGGCCCCGGCGCCGACGATCGTGTGGAGCTCGTCGATGAAGGTGACGATCTGCCCCTCGGCGTCGGTGATCTCCTGCAGGACCGCCTTCAGGCGCTCCTCGAACTCACCGCGGTACTTGGCGCCGGCGACCATCGAGCCGAGGTCGAGCGCCATGAGGCGCTTGCCCTTCAGGCTCTCCGGGACGTCGCCGGCGACCATCCGCTGGGCGAGGCCCTCGACGATCGCGGTCTTGCCGACGCCGGGTTCCCCGATGAGCACGGGGTTGTTCTTGGTCCGGCGGGAGAGGACCTGGACGACGCGGCGGATCTCGGTGTCACGGCCGACGACGGGGTCGATCTTGCCGTCGCGGGCGCGCTGCGTGAGGTCCACGGCGTACTTCTCCAGCGCCTGGAACGTGCCCTCGGGGTCGGGCGTGGTGACCTTGCGGTTGCCGCGCACGGTGCGGAAGGCGGCCAGGAGCGTGTCGCGGGTGGCCCCGGAGCCCGTCAGCACGTCGCCGGCTTCCCCCTCCGAACCGGCCAGGCCGACCAGCAGGTGCTCGGTGGAGACGTACTCGTCGCCCAGGGCGCTGGCCTGCTCCCCCGCGGCGTTGATGACGCGCAGCAGTTCACGGGACGGCGACGGTGCGGCGACCGTGGCGCCGCTGACGCGCGGCATGCGGCGCAGTGCGGCTTCGGTCTTCGCGCGGACGTCGGCCGGGTCGGCCCCCACCGCGGTCAGGAGCGGACCCGCGATGCCGTCGGTCTGCTCCAGCAGGGCCGCGAGCAGGTGCAGCGGCTCGAGTGCCGCCTGCCCCCGGCTGACGGCGAGCCGCTGGGCGGCGGCGAAGGCTTCCTGCGAACGGGTCGTGAGCTTGCTCTCCATGGTCGCTGACGCGCGTCCTCTCAGCTGGTCGTGCGGTGCCGCCGGTCAGGTCCGGCAGCGCGTGGTCGCTGGGTCCAACGACCGTGGAGTTGAGTCTGTTCCACTCAACCCTGTGCGTCCACTCGCCGCTCCGGGCGTCCCCAGGGTGGACCGCAGATGCCGAGCCGATGGCGCTGGGGCGTCCGCGCCCTAGACTTGCAGGTATGACCACCCTGCCGGCGCCGAGCGTGGCGCTCGACGACCAGCTCTGCTTCGCGCTCTACGCCGCCTCCCGGGCGGTGACGGCGCGCTACCGGCCGATGCTGGACAAGCTCGGTCTCACCTATCCGCAGTACCTGGTCATGATGCTGCTCTGGGAGTCCGACCACCAGACGGTGGGGCAGCTCGGCTCGCGGCTGGCGCTCGACAGCGGCACCCTCTCCCCCCTCCTCAAGCGGCTGACCGCCGCCGGCCTGGTCACCCGGCACCGGCGCGTCGAGGACGAGCGGTCGGTCTCGATCGCACTGACCGACGACGGCCGGGCGCTGCAGGAGAAGGCGCTGTCGATCTCCGAGGAGATGATCGGCGCGATCGGCTTCGACACCGGTGAGTTCGACGAGCTCATGCAGCGGCTGCGCCTGCTGACCGAGCGGGTCAACAGCGGCGAAGTGGTCTGCTGAAGAGGTAGCACCGGGTCATCACGGGTAAGGGCAGCGCGAACGCCGTCCAACCGAGGGCGGCCGCGCCGAAGGAGCCCCCGTGGCCACACGCACCGCACGCACCGCCTGGAACGGCACCCTGCAAGACGGGTCCGGTCGCACCGAACTGGCCAGCTCCGGCCTCGGCACCTTCGACGTGTCGTGGCCGAAGCGGACGTCGGAGGAGGCCGGCGGGAGCACCAGCCCGGAGGAACTGATCGCTGCTGCCCACGCGTCCTGCTTCGCCATGGCGTTCTCAGGGGGGATCGCGAAGGCCGGCGGGACGCCGCAGAGCCTGGACGTGACCGCCGACGTCGACTTCGGTCCCGACAAGGAGCGCGGCGGCTTCATGATCACCGGGATCACGCTCACCGTGCGCGGCAAGGTGGAGGGCCTGGACTCCGCCGCGTTCGAGAAGGCGGCCCAGGAGGCCAAGGCCGGGTGCCCTGTCAGCAAGGCCCTCGCCGGCGTCGACATCACCCTGGACGCCGCACTCGCCTGAGCGGTGCCTAGGAGCCCTGCTCCTCCGCGTCGCGGGCCTCGCCGATCCGGTTCAGCCGACCCAGCAGCTCCGCGAGGCGGGCGACGTCCTCGGCAGGCCAGTCGCTCATGTCGGCCTCCCACCGGGCGCGCCGGGACTGCCGCACGCGCTCCAGCCGCTCCGCTCCCTCGGCAGACGGCGTGAGCACCTGCGCCCGGCCGTCGACGGGGTCGGCCGCCCGGTCGACCAGGCCGAGGTCCACCAGGTTCGACACCTGGCGGCTGACCGTGCTCTTGTCCAGGCCGAGGCGGGCCACCAGGTCGCTCGCGCGCAGGGGGCCGGTGTCCTGCAGCAGCGCCAGCAGCCCGTACGCGGCGCCGTCCAGTTCGGGGTGCAGCTCACCGGCGAGCCGGGTGGAGATGGCCCGGGCCCGGCGCAGCAGCAGGGCGATCTCCCGCTCGAGCCGGACGAACGCCTGGTGGCCGTCCACCGCGGGACCGTCGGTCACCGTTCGCTCCGGGGGCGCCAGACCACGAGGGCGGAGCCGGGCCGCCTGTGCGGCACGAGGTCGCGCCGGTAGCCGGCCGGCACCGCGGACTCCGCGGCGATCCGGCGGGTCTCCGACCGCTCCAGGTCCTCGAGCAGCTCGTGCACACGGGCCTGCAGGGCTTCCACCCGGGACTCGAGCTCGATGATCCGCTTGATGCCCGCGAGATTGACGCCGTCCTCCTGGGAGAGGCGCTGCACCTCGCGGAGCAGCGCGACGTCCCGGGGGCTGTACCGGCGTCCGCCGCCGGCCGTGCGGCCGGGGCGGACCAGCCCCAGACGGTCGTACTGACGCAGGGTCTGGGCGTGCATCCCGGCCAGCTCGGCGGCCACCGAGATCACGAACACGGGGGCGTCCTCCGCCACCGGGCGCACCGCGTCCTGCGGGCTGCTCATCGCTCGGCCCCCGCCTCCACCGCCGCCGTGATCTGCGGCCGCGGATCCTCGTTCATCTCCTCGGCCAGCGTCTCGATCACCTTGCGCTGCGCCGGCGTCAGCCGCACGGGGACGGCGACGTCCAGGGCGACCAGCAGGTCGCCCGTGCGCCCCTTGCCCGGCACACCGTGGCCGCGCACCCGCAGCGTCCGCCCGCTCGCCGTCCCGGGCGGGACCTTGAGGGAGACGGTGCCGTCCAGCGTCGGCACCGTGAGCGTCGTGCCGAGCGAGGCCTCGGCGAAGGTGATCGGCACCGTCAGCGTGAGGTCGTCGCCCTTGCGCCCGAACAGCGCGTGCTCGGACACGTGGACGACGACGAACAGGTCGCCCGCCGGGCCACCGCGCCGTCCGGGAGCGCCCTTGCCGGCCAGCCGGATGCGCTGGCCGTCCTTGACGCCGGCCGGGATGCGGACGGTGATCGTGCGGGTCTGGGTGGTGACGCCGTTGCCGGCGCAGGTCGGGCACGGGTCGTCGACGACCGAGCCGGTGCCGCGGCAGTTGCGGCACGGCTCGGAGAAGGCGAACGCGCCCTGGCTGCGGCTGGTGACGCCGGCGCCCTGGCACACCGGGCAGGTGTGCGGGCTCGTGCCCGGCTTGGCCCCGCTGCCGTTGCAGGTCGGGCACGTGCCCGGGCTCTGCATGCGCAGCGGCACCGTGACGCCGAGGACCGCCTCCTCGAAGGAGAGGGTCGCCTCCGTCTCCACGTCCTGACCGCGGGCCGGTCCGGACGCGGCCTGGCTCCGGCTGCGCGCCGTCCCCCCGGCTCCCCCGAACAGCCCACCGAGCAGGTCGCCCAGGCCACCGGCACCGCGTCCGGCGGTGGGACCCGTCGTCCCACCACCGAACAGGTCGCCGAGGTCGAACGGCTGGCCGCCACCCCCGGCCCCGGGGAAGCCTCCGGGGAAGCCACCGCGGCCGCCGGCCCCGAACAGCCGGCGGGCCTCGTCGTACTCGGCCCGGCGCTTGGTGTCGGACAGGACGTCGTAGGCCTCGGAGACGTCCTTGAACCGCGCCTCGGCCTCGCTGTTGCCCGGGTTCTTGTCCGGGTGCAGCTCCGTCGCGAGCTTGCGGTAGGCCTTCTTGATCGCCGCCGCGTCGGCGTCCTTGGGGACGCCCAGCGCTGCGTAGTAGTCCTTCTCGATGAAGTCCCGGGTGCTCATCGGGCACCCCCTCTCGGTGTCAGTCGGGTCGCGGTCAGCCCGCGGCCGGCTCGTCCGTGGCCGGCTGGGCCTCGGGAGCCGCCGGGTGCTCGGGATCGGTCACCCCGACCATCGCCGTCCGCAGCACGCGGTCGCCGCGGCGGAAACCCTGCCGCAGGACCGTGGTGGCGGTCGGGACGCTCACCTCCGACGACGTGTCGTGGATGACCGCCTCGTGCAGCGCTGGGTCGAACGGGTCCCCGGCCGTGCCGAACGACTCCACGCCCAGACCGTCGAGCAGGCCGAGGACCCGGTCGGCGACCACCTTGAAGGCGCCGGTCAGGTCGCCGTGGTCCCGCGCCCGCTCGATGTCGTCGACGATCGGGAACAGCTGGAGCGCGAACCGCTCGGCCGCCTGGTCGACGACGAGGGACCGGTCGCGGTCCACCCGGCGGCGGTAGTTGGCGTACTCGGCGGTGACCCGCTGGAGGTCGTCGGTCCGCTCGGCCAGCTGGCTCTCCAGGTCACCGCCACCGGTGGGGGGCGGCGCAACCGGCGCCTCGTCGACGACCGGCGTCTCGTGCTCGCTCATCTGTTCCTCTCGGGCCTGGCCGGTGGGGGTGGAGCCGGCCGGCTGCTCGCCGGCCGGCACCCGCACCTGGCCGCTGACCGGATCGATGCGCCGCTTGTCGCGGATCACGACCCGCGGCGTCTCCTCGTCCCGCGGCTGGCTCATGGCCGCTTGTCGGTGTCCTCGTCGACGATCTCGGCGTCGACGACGTCGTCGTCACCGGCCGGCGCGGACTGGTCCGCGCCACCGGTCGGGCCCTCGGCACCGGCCGCCGCTGCTTCGGCCTGCTGGGAGTAGAGGGCGCCACCGACCTCCTGGGACACGCGGGCCACCTTCTCCTGCGCGGACTTGATCGCGTCCATGTCCGAGCCGCCGAGCGCCGAACGCAGGTCGGTCAGCGCCTCGCCGAGCTCGTCCTTCTTCTCCGCGGGGATCTTGTCGCCGTTCTCCGCGAGGAACTTCTCGGTCTGGTACTGCAGCGACTCGGCGAGGTTGCGGGTCTCGGCCTCCTCGCGACGCTTCTTGTCCTCCTCGGCGTGCGCCTCGGCGTCCTTCATCATCCGCTCGATGTCGTCCTTCGGGAGGGCCGAGCCGCCGGTGATCGTCATCGACTGCTCCTTGCCCGTGCCGAGGTCCTTGGCGTGGACGTGGACGATGCCGTTGGCGTCGATGTCGAAGGCGACCTCGATCTGCGGGACGCCACGGGGGGCCGGGGGCAGACCGGTCAGCTCGAACATGCCGAGCTTCTTGTTGTAGGCGGCCATCTCGCGCTCGCCCTGGAAGACCTGGATCTGCACGGACGGCTGGTTGTCGTCGGCCGTCGTGAAGATCTCCGAGCGCTTGGTCGGGATCGTGGTGTTGCGCTCGATGAGCTTGGTCATGATCCCGCCCTTGGTCTCGATGCCGAGGGACAGCGGGGTGACGTCGAGGAGCAGGACGTCCTTGACCTCGCCGCGCAGGACACCGGCCTGCAGGGCGGCACCGATGGCCACGACCTCGTCCGGGTTGACGCCCTTGTTGGGCTCCTTGCCACCGGTCAGCTCGCGCACCAGGTCGGACACGGCCGGCATGCGGGTCGAGCCACCGACGAGGACGACGTGGTCGATCTGGCCGACGGAGATGCCGGCGTCGCGGATCGCCTGGTTGAACGGCGCGCGGGCCCGGTCGAGCAGGTCCTGGGTCATCCGCTGGAACTCGGCGCGGGTGATCGTCACGTCGAGGTGCAGCGGGCCCTCGGCACCGGCGGTGATGTAGGGCAGGTTGATGTTGGTCGACTGGGCGCCGGACAGCTCGATCTTGGCCTTCTCGGCGGCCTCGCGCAGGCGCTGCAGGGCCAGCTTGTCCTTGGACAGGTCGATGCCGTTGGAGGCGTTGAAGGTCCGGACCAGGTGGTCGACGACCTTCTGGTCCCAGTCGTCGCCACCGAGGTGGTTGTCACCGGCGGTGGCCTTCACCTCGATGACGCCGTCCCCGATCTCGAGCAGGGAGACGTCGAAGGTGCCGCCACCGAGGTCGAAGACGAGGATCGTCTGCTCGGTCTCGCCCTTGTCCAGGCCGTAGGCCAGCGCGGCCGCGGTCGGCTCGTTGACGATGCGCAGGACGTTGAGGCCCGCGATCTCACCGGCCTCCTTGGTGGCCTGGCGCTGCGCGTCCTCGAAGTAGGCCGGCACGGTGATGACGGCGTCGGTGACGGGCTCACCCAGGTAGGTCTCGGCGTCCCGCTTGAGCTTCTGCAGGACGCGGGCGCTGATCTCCTGCGGCGTGTAGCGCTTTCCGTCGATCTCCGGGGACTTCCAGTTCGTGCCCATCTCGCGCTTGACCGAACGGATGGTGCGGTCCACGTTGGTGACCGCCTGGTTCTTCGCGGACTGGCCGACGAGCACCTCGCCGTTCTTGGCGAAGGCGACGACCGACGGGGTGGTGCGCGAGCCCTCGGAGTTCGCGATGACCGTCGGCTCACCGCCCTCGAGGACGGTGACGACGGAGTTGGTGGTGCCGAGGTCGATTCCGACCGCTCGAGCCATGGGGATGGCCTCTCTTCCGTGTGCTGGGGTGCTGCTGTGGTCCGGTAGCTGAGGGCTCTCACCATCTTGCGCGTGGTCCGCTCAACTTTCCTGCCCACCCTAACGGCAGGCATCCACCCCGTGTTCCGGGGGTTCCCAAGATCTTCGTCGCGCCGCCGGGTCCGGCCTACGAGAGCCGCGTGGCATCTGCGCCGCGTCGCCACCGATCAGGATCGATGAGCCGGAGCCTGGGAGGAGAAGCGCCGCGAGGACGAGCTCCGCGGTCTCGACGTCCGGGTCGTTGGATCGCCGACGCAGACCTCGGCGCGCGATGGCCGTCGGTCGAGGCACACCTTCCAGGATCGGTAGCGAGTCCGGGTCCGTCCCGGCGGCGCTTCACCGCGACCGCCCGCAAGGCGGGCACGCTCCGAGCCGGCTGAGGACGGCGGTCCTCAGCGCGGATCCGTCGTACTCACGTTGCTGCGCGAGGGCGGCGGCCCTACCCGGGAGGCCGACGGGCGCCGCGCCCAGGGTTACCGCCGAGTAGCGCTGTGGGACGCGAGCTATCGTCCGGTACGGAAAAGCGCGTCGTCCTCGCCGCAGGGCAGACGGGGCACAGCCGACGCCGACAGGCGTTCCGGGGAGGAAGAACATGACGGGCCCGTTGCAGATCGTCCTGGGCACGATCAGCGTCCTGTTCCTGATCGTGGCGTCGGTCATGGCGTACCGGGCGGTCCGGGCGATGGTGCGCATCATCCGCACCGGTCAGCCCGACGGCACCCGCTTCGGCCCGGTCAAGAACCGGCTCAAGGTCCTGGCGATCGAGTCCCTCGGCCACACCCGGATGCTCAAGTGGTCCGCGATCGGCGCCGCGCACTGGTTCGTCTTCGTCGGCTTCTACGGCCTGTTCCTCACCCTGGTGGAGGCGTTCGGCGAGGTCTGGAACCCGGCGTTCCACCTGCCGCTCATCGGCGAGTGGTTCCTCTGGAACCTGTTCGCCGACATCATCGGCGCCGGCACGATCCTCGGGATCCTGTACCTGATCTACCGCCGCCAGAAGGACCACCCGCGCCGTCAGGGTCGGAAGAGCCGCTTCGCCGGCACCAACGAGGGCCGCGGGTACTTCGTCGAGTTCGTCGTCCTCACCGTCGGCACCTGCATCCTGCTGATCCGCGCCCTCAAGGTCTCCAGCGACCTGACCGAGGCACCGGGCTGGTCGCACCCGGTCTCCGGGGCACTGGCGAACCTGCTGCCCGACAGCCCCGACCTGCTGACCGTCGTCGCGTTCGTCAAGATCGTCGTCAGCCTCGTCTGGCTGGTCGTCATCAGCCGGATCCTGAACATGGGCGTGGCCTGGCACCGGTTCAGCGCCTTCTTCAACATCTACTTCAAGCGCAACGACGACGGCAGCGTCGCCCTCGGCCCGCTGCTGCCCATGACCAGCGGCGGCAAGCCGATCGACTTCGAGGATCCGGGCGAGGACGACATCTTCGGCCGCGGCAAGATCGAGGACTTCACCTGGAAGGGGATGCTGGACTTCACCACCTGCACCGAGTGCGGGCGGTGCCAGAGCCAGTGCCCGGCCTGGAACACCGGCAAGCCCCTGTCACCGAAGATGGTGATCATGGACCTGCGGGACCACCTGTACGCCAAGGCCCCGTACCTGCTGGGTGAGCAGACCGCGTCGGAGACCGCTCCGGACTACGACATCCTCAAGCCCAGCGACGAGCAGGTCTGGGCGTCCGGCTACGCCCGCATCGAGGGCACCAACGACGCCCAGGCGCACCGCCCGCTGGTCGGCACGCTCGAGGAGGGCGGGGTCATCGACCCCGACGTCCTCTGGAGCTGCACCAACTGCGGTGCCTGCGTCGAGCAGTGCCCGGTCGACATCGAGCACGTCGACCACATCCTGGACATGCGCCGCTACCAGGTCCTCATCGAGTCGAACTTCCCGTCAGAGGCCGGCGTGATGATGACCAACCTCGAGAAGCGCGGGAACCCGTGGGGCATGGGCGGCAACGTGCGCGAGGACTGGATCAAGGAGCTCGACTTCGAGGTCAAGGTCGCCGACGGCCCCCTGGACTACGACATCGAGTACCTGTTCTGGGTCGGCTGCGCCGGCGCCATCGACGACCGCGCGAAGAAGGTCACCAAGGCCGTCGCCGAGCTGCTCGACATGGCCGGCGTCGAGTTCGCCGTCCTCGGCAACGGCGAGACCTGCTCGGGCGACCCGGCCCGCCGCATGGGCAACGAGTTCCTCTTCCAGATGCTGGCGCAGGAGAACGTGGCCACCCTCGACGGCGTCTTCGAGGGCCGCGTGCCCGGCATGCGCAAGATCGTGGCGACCTGCCCGCACTGCTTCAACTCCCTGAGCAGGGAGTACCCGCAGCTCGAGGGTCACTACGAGGTGGTGCACCACACGCAGCTGCTCGGCCAGCTGGTGGAGGAGGGCCGGCTCACCCCCGTCACGCCGGTCGACCGCAAGGTGACCTACCACGACCCGTGCTTCCTCGGCCGGCACAACAAGGTCTACACACCGCCGCGCGAGATCCTCGACTCCGTCCAGGGCCTGTCCACCCAGGAGATGCACCGCTGCAAGGACCGCGGCTTCTGCTGCGGCGCCGGCGGCGCGCGCATGTGGATGGAGGAGAAGATCGGCAAGCGCATCAACATGGAGCGCACCGAGGAGGCCCTCGAGCTCGACCCCGACGTCATCTCCACCGCCTGCCCGTTCTGCATCACGATGCTGAGCGACGCGCTCACCAGCAAGAAGCAGAACGGCGAGGCGGCCGAGCACGTCGAGGTGCTCGACGTCAGCCAGATCCTGCTGCGCTCCATGACGCCGGTCGGCGTCGTCGCGCAGGGCGCGGAGTCCGGGCCGGACGTCGGCACGGAGGCCGGCGACGTGGCGGGCACCGGATCGGCGGCCACGGAGCACGGCCAGGCCTGACGACCCGGGTGACCGGAGCGATCGTTACGCCGGCTCACGACCCCGGCGCTGCCGGTCGACGCCCATGGTGGACGATCGCCCGGTGACCAGCACCGTCGCGGCGACGCCCCGGGCGCACCGCCGGGGACTCCTGCTGATCGGGACGGCGATCGTGCTGACCGGGCTGAACCTCCGGACCGCGGTCACGAGCATCGGCCCGGTGCTGCAGGAGATCCAGGACGGCCTGGGCATCTCGAGCGGGCTGGCCGGCCTGGTCACGACGATGCCGGTGCTCTGCTTCGCGGCCATCGGCTTCGCCGGACCGGGGCTGTCGGCCCGCTTCCGCGACTCGCACGTGCTCAGCGGGGCGCTCGTCACCATGGCGGCCGGCCTGGTCGTCCGCGCGGTCGCACCCGCCTTCTGGCTCTTCCTGCTCGGCACCGTGCTGGCGATGGTCGGCGGCGCGCTGGGCAACGTGCTCCTGCCGAGCCTGGTGAAGCGGTACTTCCCCGGCCGCACCGGACTGATGGTCGGCGCCTACAGCACCGCCATGGCGGTGGGCGCGACCGTGGCCGCGGTGACGACGGCCCCGATCGCCGCTGCTGTGGGCGCCGGCGGGTGGCGCTGGGCGCTCGGCGCGTGGGCGGCGTTCGCCGTGCTCGCCGCCGTCCCCTGGCTGTTCGTCCGGGCGAACCCGGGAGCCTCCCCCGGCACGCACACCGCCGTCCGGCTGCACGGCCTGTGGCACAGCCGCATGGCGCTGGCGCTGATGGTGTTCTTCGGCGTCCAGGGCCTGCAGGCGTACATCATCCTCGGCTGGTCGGCCCAGTACCTCCGGGACGTCGGACTGACCGCGGGGGCCGCGGGTCTGCTGCTCGGCCTGAACCAGGTGATCGGCATCCCGCTGAGCGCCCTCGTCCCGGCACTCACGGTCCGCCCGCGCGCCCAGCGGCCGCTGCTGCTGGGCTTCATGGCCTGCTACACCGTCGGGTGGATCGGCCTCTGGGCGGCCCCCCGGGCCGCGCCCTGGCTCTGGATGATCGTGCTCTCCGTGGCCATGGCGTGCTTCCCGATGATCCTGACGCTCATCGGCCTCCGGGCCCGAACCCCCGCGACCACCGCCGCCCTGTCCACCTTCGTGCAGAGCTGGGGCTACCTCATCTCGGCCGTGGGCCCGGTGCTCGTCGGCGTCCTGCTGGGAGCCACCGGCAGCTACGTGCCGATGTTCGTGCTGGTGCTCGCGGGTGTGCTGGTCCTCACGGTCACCGGCTGGCTCATGACGCGCGAGCGGTACGCCGACGACGAGGTGAACCGGTTCGACCCCGACTGGTCCTCGACCGGTCACTGCGAGGACGTCCTCGAGTCCGCCGGCGCAGAGCCGCCGGTCAGCGCGCACGTCACCCGGAGGACGATCGCCCGGTGACCCGCATCGCCCCGTCGACCCCGGCTGCCGCCGCGGGTCACCGCCGCGGGCAGCTGCTGATCGGCGTGGCGATCGTCCTCACCGCCCTCAACCTCCGGACGGCGGTCAACAGCGTCGGGCCGGTGCTCGAGGAACTGCAGCGGGGGTTGCACCTCTCCAGCGGGCTCGCGGGCCTGGTCACCGCGCTGCCGGTCCTCTGCTTCGCCGCCCTCGGGTTCGCCGGCCCGCCGCTGTCGGCGCGCTACCGGGACTCGCACGTCCTCGCCGGTGCGATGGCCGCGATGACGGCCGGCCTGGTGCTGCGCGGCGTCGCGGGGACCTTCTGGCTGTTCCTCGTCGGCACCGTGCTCGCCATGACCGGCGGTGCGCTCGGCAACGTGCTGCTGCCCAGCCTGGTGAAGCGGTACTTCCCGCACCGCACCGGCCTGCTGGTGGGCGCGTACAGCACGGCCATGAGCATCGGCGGCGCCGTGGTCGCCGTGGCCGCGCAGCCGATCGCCGACGCCGCCGGGGTGGACGGCTGGCGCTGGGCGATGGGCGTGTGGGCCGTGCCCGCCCTCGTCGCCGCGATCGTGTGGCTGGCCGTCCCGGCCCGGCCGGCGACGTCCGTCGCACGGCAGGCCGCCGTCCGGATCCGTTCCCTGCTGCGGAGCCGGACGGCCGTCGCCATGGCGCTCTTCTTCGGGATCCAGGCCATGGAGTGTTACGTCATCGTCGGATGGGCGGCCCAGTTCCTCCGGGACGAGGGGCTCAGCGCGACTGCCGCCGGCCTGCTGCTCTCGGTCAACCTCGCCATGATCATCCCGGTCAACATGGTCGTGCCGGCGCTGACCGTGCGGGTCCGGCTGCAGCGGCCACTGCTGGTGTTCTTCCTTGCCTGCTACGCCGTCGGCTGGCTGGGCCTGTGGCTCAGCCCGCTCACGCTGCCGTGGCTCTGGATGGGCCTGCTCGGGGTGGCCATGGGCACCTTCGCCATGGTCCTCACGCTGATCGGGCTCCGATCCCGGACGGCGGAGACGACGGCCGCGCTGTCCACGGCGACCCAGGGCTGGGGTTACCTCCTCGCCGCCGGGGGGCCGCTGCTGGTCGGCGTCCTCCGTGGCATCACCGGCGGGTACACCGGCATGTTCGTCCTCGTCCTCGTCGGCGTCGTGCTGATGACGGTCACCGGTTGGCTGGTCACCCGGCAGCGGTTCGTCGACGACGAGGTGCCGAGGCGGTCAGCAGGGGGGCTGCCGGAGGACGTCATCGAGGTGGCCGGCGTCGAGCCGCCGGCAGCGGTGCGCCTCAGGACGGACGGCGGGTCTCCGCGCGGGTGAAGTTCCGGTAGGACCGGGACGGCGTCGGCCCGCGCTGGTCCTGGTAGCGCGAGCCGTAGACGGCCGAGCCGTACGGGTGCTCCGACGGGCTGGTCAGCCGGAACATGCACAGCTGGCCGATCTTCATCCCCGGCCACAGCGTGATGGGCAGGTTCGCGACGTTGGACAGCTCCAGGGTGATGTGCCCCGAGAACCCGGGGTCGACGAACCCCGCCGTCGAGTGGGTGAGCAGGCCGAGGCGGCCCAGTGACGACTTCCCCTCCAGCCGGGCGGCCAGGTCGTCCGGGATGCTCACGACCTCCAGCGTCGACCCGAGGACGAACTCGCCGGGGTGCAGCACGAACGGCTCGTCGCCCTCGGGCTCGACCAGCGTCGTGAGGTCGTCCTGCTGCTGCGCCGGGTCGATGTGGGTGTACCGCGCGTTGTTGAAGACGCGGAAGAACCGGTCCAGCCGGACGTCGATGCTGGAGGGTTGCACGAGCCCCGCGTCGTAGGGCTCGATGCCGAGGCGACCCTCGGCGATCGCGGCCGTGATGTCGCGGTCGCTCAGCAGCATGGCGCGGAGTCTAGGGAGTGCCCGCCTCACCCCTCCGGGCGAACCCTCTCAATCCGGACCTCCAGCACGCCGTTGACGACCAGGAGGGCGCATGTCCGCGCCCGCAGGTCAGCAGGTGAGAGGTCGGCGGATGAAGAGCAAGCGGGTGCAGGCGATCGTCCTGACCGCCGCGGTGGCTGCCGGGTACGCAGGCGCGGCGACGTTCAGCGCCCTGGCCGCTCCGTCGCTCCCCGTCATCTCCGACTGGGGCCCGGGCGACGGACTGACCCGCTACGTGCTCACCGCCGTCAACGGCGCGGCGTCGCCGGCGCTCCTGGCCGACCTCGAGCGCGTCGACGGCGTCGTCCACGCGCAGTCCCTGTCCGACGGACGCGCCCTCGTCGCCACCGAGGACCTCCTCGCGCAGGACCTCCGCGCCCTGCAGGGGGTCTCGGCGGTCGAGCTCTCCGCATCCGTCCCGGTCGCCGCGAGCGTCACCGACCCGCTCTTCCCCGGCTACGGCTGGCACCTGGCCAACACCGGTGCCAACGCCTACCAGCAGAGCGCCGTCGCGGATGCCGACACCGACGCCCCCGACGGGTGGGACACCACCGCCGGCGACGGCATCGTCGTCGCCGTCGTCGACTCCGGCTACGACTCCGACCACCCCGACCTGGCCGGCGCGCTCTGGACCAACCCCGCGGAGTCCTGCGGCAGCGTCGACACCGACTTCAACGGCAAGGCCGGCGACTGCCACGGCTGGAACTGGAACACCAACAGCGCCGACATCGACAACGGCACCGGCGGCGGCCACGGCGCCTCGGTCTCCGGCACGGTCGGCGCGCGGGCGGGCAATGGCACCGGCCTGGCCGGCGTGGCCCCCGACGTCACGATCATGCCGCTGGTCATCGGCTCCGGCAGCACCGTCGACGTGTTCGCGGGCGCCGAGGCGATCCGCTACGCCGTCGACCACGGCGCCGACGTCATCAACGCCTCCTGGGGCGGGGCCGTCGGCGGCAGCGCGCTGACCGCGCTGAAGTCCGCGGTGGCCTACGCCGCCGACCACGACGTCCTCGTCGTGGTTGCCGCCGGCAACGACTCGGGCAACCGCGACACCGACCTCGTGTACCCGGCCAGCCTTGCCGACTGGAACGTCATCACCGTCGGCGCCTCCACGGCGTCGGACGGCGTGAGCTCCTTCTCCGCCTACGGCGCCGCGTCGGTCGACCTCTTCGCGCCCGGCTCGCTCGTCGTCGTGACCACCAACACCGGCGGCTACGGCCTGTCGAACGGGACGTCGTTCTCCTCCCCGATGGTCGCCGCCGCGGTGGCGCTCTACCGCGCCGCGATGCCCACGGCCACTGCCGCGGAGATCAAGCAGGCGCTGCTCGACGACGTCGACCCGGTGCCCGCCTTCGCCGGGAGGTCCGTCACCGGCGGCCGGCTCAGCCTCGGCAAGCTCACCGGCACGGCCACCGAGTCGGTCCGGTACGCCTTCACGTCGATGACGGCCCCGGCCGGCGTCGTCACCCCCGCGATCGGCGTGACCGGTCCGACGGCCGGCGGCGCGTACGACGTCGTCCTCGGCCTGGGCATGGAGGACGGCGGCGAGGTCTGGGCGCTGGCCGACAAGGACGTCACCCTGGACGGCGTCACGGTGACCACCGACGACGCCGGCGACGCCGAGTTCTCGCTCGGGACCTTCGCCGGGTTCTCCGCCGGCGCGCTGTCGCCGTCGATCGAGCTGGGTGACGGCCGGTACGTGCTCACCGTGCAGCTCTACCGCGACGGCAGCCCGGTCGGACGCACGTACGCGGCTCCGCTGCTGGTCGGCTCCGCGGTACCGGCTCCCGGCAGCACCCCTCCGGGCAGCACGCCTCCGGGCAGCACGCCTCCGGGTGGGACCACCCCCGGCGGGACGACGCCCGGCTCGACCACGCCCGGCGGCACCACCCCCGGCGGCACGACGCCGCCCGGCACCACGACCCCCGGCGGGACCACCCCGCCCGGGACCACCCCGCCCGCCCCCGGCCCGGGCGGCGCCGCGCCGTC